>CAZIWH010000001.1:0-105389 GCA_964542985.1 uncultured Hyperthermus sp.
TCGGCTCTTTGGCTCTCCTGGTGATGCCGTTGTTGATGTGTCTCTGTGTTTCGGTCTAGGGTGTATTGTTTTCTGTACGGTGTTTTAATTAACCCGGTGCTATGGGTGTGGGTCTGAGTTGGTGTCCTGGGGCTTGGCCGGTGGGCTTCGCTGGGCCCGTGTGACTATTCTTGTTGAGAACAGCGCCTTGTTTATTGATGGGCTTCTCGCTGAGTACGGGTTCGCGGCCGCTGTTGAGGCTGAGACGGGGGATGGTGACCGGTTCCTGGTGCTCTATGATACTGGGCAGACCGGGGTGCCGTTGCTGCACAACATGGATGTCCTCGGCTACAGGCCGGGGGACTTCGATTACCTGGTGTTGAGCCACCGGCACGTGGATCATACTGGTGGGGTGAAGAGGTTCCTTGAGGCCCGCGGCAAGCCTATACCTGTGGTCGCGCATCCCGGGCTCTTCGAGCCCAGTGTCGCCGTCGTAAAGGGCGTGGTCTACGAGATTGGGTTCCCGTTGACTCCTGAGAGGCTCTCCTCGCTAGGGGGCAGGCTAGTGGCTGCGAGGGCGCCGCTCCAGCTCTTCCCCGGCGCGGTGTTCAGCGGCGAGGTTCCCGACAAGTGGGGGCCTAGGCACACCGCGCTCGTCTACAAGCCGGGGCCGCGGGGCCTGGAGCCGGATCCCATGCTGGACGACGCGTTCCTCGGACTCCGCGTCGGCGACAGGGTGTACGTTGTGACAGGCTGCGGCCATGCAGGTGTCGAGAACATAGTGGGGTACGCGAAGGAGGTGACTGGGGCCGGGAGGCTGGGCGGCGTTGTCGGAGGGCTGCACCTCTTCGGCGCGGACAGGGAGAGGATAGGGGAGGTGGCGGAGGCGCTGGCCCGCGAGGAGCCCCGGGTGGTGGCTGCGACGCACTGCACGGGGCCATTCGCCCAGCCCGTGCTCCGGGAGAAGCTGCAAGGAGCCTACGTCTACGCGGGCACCGGGACGAGGCTGGAGCTGCGGTAGCGGCGGCGTGGAGCCCCTCTAGAGGAGGGGTGCTCCAGGGGCCCCTGGTTTATCTCCCCGGGCTGGCCTCGGTGCCTCTCTTTTTCCGGCGTGGTGTTGTGGGGCCATGGCTTCTATCAGCAGGGTGTTGGCGCGGATAGACGGCAGGGGCTACAAGGCTTACCGGGAGCTTCTCGGCGCCAGCGAGGTTGTCCGCGGGCTCCGCGTCACCGTTACCCGTGTGCAGGGCGACCCCTTCGCCCCTCCCAGCGTCGTCCGCGTCGAGGCCGAGGTGAGGCTGCCTCCTTGGAGCCGTGGCGCTGAGACGGCTGTAGCGGACTACCTGTACCGGCGGCTCTGGAGAGCCCTTCGCGGGCGTTCCCGTAGGATGGGTGAAGGCCGTAGCGGGTTCCTCGGCGTCCCCAGGCCCGGACCGGTTATGCTGCGCCGCAGCGGCCTCGAGGTCCACGGCGCCACGGTGGTGGTGAGGGCCTGGGCTGGGCTCCCCTCGCGCCGCCGCCGCGTGCTGGGAGACGCTGCCTCGGAGCTACTCCTCGAGGCACTGCCTGCCGCGGTGGAGGAGGCTCTGCGGGGCCTCCGCGACCCCGGGCTCCGGGGCCACGTGGAGGCCTGGCGTCTCCAGGGGGAGGTCCGCGCCGCGCTTCCCCGTCTCGGCCTCGTGGCTTTCGTCGGGGATGGGAGCATCCTGCCGAGGCGCTGTGGTGGCTGCGAGGACCCGCTCCCCGGCGCCGTGCCTTTCGAGTCTCCGCCGAGCATGAGGGTTGAGGTTGAGACCAGCGTCGACGTCGTCACGGGCATGGGTGTGCCGCGGGGCGCCACTGTTGTGGCGGGCACCGCTTTCCACGGGAAGACCACGCTGCTTGAGGCGATACAGTACGGGATCTACAACCACGTGCCGGGCGACGGCCGGGAGCGCGTGGTCGCTGTGAGGGATGCTGTGAAGATAAGGGCTGAGGACGGTAGGCGCGTCGCCTGCGTAGACATCTCAACGTTCATCCACGACCTGCCCGGCGGCAGAGGCACCACGTGCTTCACAACCAGCGACGCCAGCGGCGCCACAAGCATGGCTGCCGCGATACAAGAGGCTGTGGAAGCCGGCTCCACGCTACTCCTCATAGACGAGGACACCTCCGCCACCAACCTCCTCTTCTACGATGAGAGGGCGCGGCCACTGCTCCGCAGGAAGACCGTGACCACTGTCTCCGAGCAGACAGCCTCTATGGCCTCCCGGGGCCTCTCACTCATAATAGTCTCAAGCGGCTCCATGCCCCTCATAGCCAGCGCAAGCCACGTACTGGTCATGGAGGACTACCGGCCCAGAGACGCCACCGAGGAGGCCAGGAGGCTCTCCCAGAGCTACAGGCCGCCCCAGGAGCCCTACAGGCCGCCGATGCAGCGCCGCTACACCAGGCTCCCTGCCCTGGAGAAGCCCCGGCTGCAGGGCACCTGGCTCACCTCCCGCAGCCTCGAGGAGCCACTAGACCTCGGCTTCAACGAGCAACTAGTAGAGGAGGGGCAGCTCCGCCTCCTCGTAGCCCTATCCATCCTCCTCCCCCGCCTCGCACGAGGCAATACGCCGAAGGAGTTGGCGAGCCTGGTCGACGAGACCCTGGAGCGGGAGGGGTTCAGGGGCCTGCTGGGCAGGGAGCCCGGCCCAGGCCTCAGCGAGGTACGCGGCCTGGACGTGGTGATGCTCGCGAACAGGCTACCAGGCACAGAGGCGAGGCTCGGCAAAGGCTAGGAGCCGCCAACACTTGTTGTGGAAAGGGTGGATGTGGAGGCAGACGTTCTCTGGAGCCCCGGGTTGCTCCCCTCAGCCCCCGGGGCTCCACGCCGGGGGCTTTATGGCTGGGTGAGGAGCTGCCTGGGCTCTCACCCGTTCCTTCCTCTCCCCTCTTTCTCAATGATAAATCTTGTGGTCTAGCGGTGGGAACCCGGTCTTGGCTGCCGCTGGGTTTATCTGCGAGACCGTTCCGATAGGAGTTTCTCAGCTTCCTCCTTTATTCTCCTCACGCCCTCCCTTATCCTATCCACGCTTATGGCGTAGCTGAGCCTTATGAACCCGGTGCCCGCCTTCTCGGGGAACACTGTGCCCGGCAGCGTTACTACGCCGCGGCTATAGAGGAGGTGCTCAACGAATTCCTCAGTGCCCATTCCTATCTGGTCTAGGAGCTCCTGTATCCTCGGGAATATGTAGAAGGCGCCCATGGGCTTGTAGGTCTCGAAGCCTGGCACCCTGGACAGCTCCTCCACCACCGCGTCGCGGCGGCGGCGGAACTCCTCCACCATCCTCCTGACGGGCTCCCATGGGCCGCGGAGGGCGGCTACGCCAGCCTTCTGGGAGATGCTGGGGGCGCAGCTGTAGATGTTGACTGCGAGCTTTGTGAGCCTCCTAGCCGCTTCCTCTCTGACGACCAGGTAGCCGAGCCTCCACCCGGTCATCGAGAAGGTCTTACTGTGCCCGTTCACGTAGAGCACGTAGTCTCTCCAGTCGCTGTGCTCCAAGATGCTCTTGAATCCGCCCTCATAGATGAAGTTGTCGTATATCTCGTCCGCTAGTATAGCCACGCCCCTCCTCCTGGCTATCTCCATTAGCTCGTCCACCTGGCTGGGCGGGAACACGGCGCCCGTGGGGTTATGGGGGTTCGTGAGCACTATTATCTTCGTCCTCCGGGTCACCGCCTCCTCTATCGCCCCCACGTCGAGGCTGAAGCCCCTTCCTGGCTCCCAGCGGAGTGGGACAAACCGGGGCCTCGCACCGAGGGCGCGGGCGACCTCCGGGTAAGCGGGGTAGCTGGGCTCCGGCACAACAATCTCATCGCCAGGGTCGAGCATAGAGGCCAGGGCGAGGAATATCGCCGTCTTAGCCCCCGTCGTCACTATTACCTCGCTGGGCTTCACGCCGGCACCGTAACGCTCGTTGAGGTAGTCAGCTATGGCCTCCCGGAGCTCCGGTATACCCGCGGTCTCCGTGTAGCCCGTGAACCTCTCCTCGAGTGCCCTTATCCCCGCCTCCACTATGTGGTCGGGGGTCGGTATGTCGGGCTGACCAACACCGAAACTGATAACGTCCACACCCCTGCGAGCGGCCTCGCGTGCCTTCGCTATGTAGACGAAGCCCGCCTCGCCCCGCAGGGTCTCCACGACGGAACGGAGGCCGCGGAGAACAGGAGGCTCAGCCACGCCACACCGCCGCCACGCCCCAGAGCGGCTGGGGGTATTGAAGCCTAGCCACGGCGGGGCCCACCGCTCTGGGATCCCACACTATTATCAACTTTTTACCATGGCGTTCTCCTTATAGCCCCCAGGCACACCCATAGCTCCCACCATGGAGAAACCTGGACCGACAACACGTGGGAGAAGGGTGGCCCAGATATGAAGCTCAAACTGCTCCACTTTAGGCCCACCACGCCCTGGGAGGAGAGAACCAGGGAGC
This sequence comes from uncultured Hyperthermus sp., assembly GCA_964542985.1. Taxonomy (GTDB): domain Archaea; phylum Thermoproteota; class Thermoprotei_A; order Sulfolobales; family Pyrodictiaceae; genus QNYQ01. The sequence continues at coordinate 4,437 of CAZIWH010000001.1, forward strand.
TCATACACGAGAAGGGCAGCCCAGACCCCGTCTCCATAGAGGAGCTGGAGCGCCAAGTACTGGAATACGACGAGGCGAAGCCACACCGCGTGGCCCCAACCTGGCTACGCCGCCCAAACTAAGCGAGAAGCACCGACCCGGCCCCACTCTCCAGCGTCTTCCTGGGGTACCTTCTTTTCGCATATTCTGCCGCCGAGCCGCTGCAGTGTATCAGTGCCATCCGCTCCGCCTTCCCGGCTAGATGATCCACGACGCTCGGCGGGGCTCCATGCACCCCGCCGACGAGGAGCACAGCCTTCTCCTCCCCCGTCTCCCTTAGGGCTTCGTCGAGCAGCCTGTCTGCCCCGGGGTGGCTGCAGCCGAGGAGCACTATGAGGCCGCCCCGGGAGCGGTAGGCTAGGGCTCTCTCCATTAGCCCTATCCCGGAGGGCAGCGCCCGTGTCGCGGCAACCCCAGCCGCCCTGAGGGGCTTCTCCACGACTATGGGTGCGAGGCCGAGCCTCCTAGCCCACGCCGCCACGTGGCCCGGGCCGGGCGGCATATAGACCGGGGTGCCGGGGGCGTAGTGGGCTACGCAGCTGAGCCCGCCATAGTGGTCGCGGTGGAGGTGGCTTATGAACACGGCTTCCAGGCTGCGTAGCTCGTCTAGGAGGCCGAGCACGGAGGCGTTGTAGCAGAGCGTTTCCCCGGACAGCCCGGCATCCCAGAGCACGAGGCCTCCGTCGTCACGCTCTAGGAGGATGCTGAGCCCCCACTCCGGGCGAACTCCGGGCGTCACCGCCCTGTTGTCTACCAGGATGCGGAGCCTAGCCAACCCCTGCCTCGCCTCCCTCTAGGGCCCTGGCTAGCTCGGTGAGCCTCCGAGATATGTAGCGTAGGCTCTCAGCCAGCACCCTGCCGTTATCGTAGCCCCGGAGGAGCCTCTGGAGCCTCTCCCTCGGCCAATTCTTCATCTCAGCCGCCATCCTGGCCATGTTTGGTAGCGCCCTTACAACGTTGTCCACGATCGTTATGTCCGCTGCTCTGGCGGTGCGGCTGAGCGGGTTAAGGTCAACCGCTATCACCTTCTTGCCCATCCTCCTCAACGCCTCTGTCCTGTCACCGTCCTCAAGCGCCACGAGAACCACGTCGGCCACATAGATGCCCCGCGGACTCACCATGCCACGGGGGTGAGGGAGCCCAGGAATCCTCTCCGTGGCATCCTCCACGCCCAGAACCTCACGGGCGCCGCAGCGGCGGAGCAGCTCGGCTATCCTCCTGGCCCGCTCCCCTGTACGGTAGAACAGGTTGACCTCCAGGGCCGCGCCAGTCTCCTCGGCGAGCCGGACCACGTGCTCAGCCGCGAGGGCCGCTGTGTTCCCGTTAACGCTTATCACGGGCCTCTCGGCGAGCAGCAACGCCGCAACCGCTGCCCTCTCAGCCTCCAGGGCGAACTCCCTCGTCTCCTCACCGATGAGGTAGTCGAAGCACTCTCCACGCCCATGGGCTATGAGCCCCTGGGGCACCACTATGCCCTGCTCCATAGCCTCCACGAGCCGTTCACGCCAATAGAGGCTCCAGTACCTGGGGTGACTCCGGGGTATCTCGTGGCGAGCCACCGCAGCTGCGCCCCCTTCTAGACCGCATTGAAAGGCTCTCAGAGCTCCGAGATATGTATACACTAGTTAAAATGTCTGCACCGATTATCTAGCCTAAAACTTTAAAGGCAACTATGACTCCTCAAGGTACTTGGCTTAAGGGTGAACGAAAGCCAGTGGAGGTAGGTCATCATGAGCTTGAAGCTGCGTGGTATCAGCCCCGTCATAGCCACGGTGATAATACTTGCCGTGACCATTGCCATCGCTGTCGCGGTGATCGGCTGGATAACCGGCCTCTTCGGCGCCACCACCGGCGGCACCGAGCAGCTCCAGATAATGCCTGACAGCAACATCACCATAACGGCTACCGGTGTCACAAAGCTGTACCTGCACGTGGTCAACAAGGGCAGCGACGTCACCATATACAAGATATCCGTCAGCAGCCTAGGCGACGCAGACCTAGCTAACGCAAACGTAACCGGCAACATAATCAAGAATGGCGACGGCACTATAACGGTTAAGGCCGGCGCTGATGGCTGGATAGTGGCAACGCTCCCGAAGCAGGCTGTCGCTGGCACCAGCTACACTGTGAAGGTCTACACGAAGAATGGCAACGAGTTCACCGGCACTGTCACTGCTCAGCAGGCCAGCTAACGGGCTAGCGGGCTTCAAGTGGTAAACTATCCTTTTACGTGTTTTTCAAGACTTCTTTGATACTATTATGACACGTGTCAGGCTCCCATGTACTCGCTGGTAGTGCTTCTCAACTATTCTTAACCCTGCTTGCTCTGTGTATTCTATTGCCTTTTCTTGGGCCCAGTGTGGTGTAGCATAAGCGAGGTAGGCTCCCTTGTTTAGGACTCTGGCAGCTTCGTGTAGGAAGCCTTCTAGGAGGATGTGGAGGGGTTTGCCTCGGAGGCTTATGCTTCTGCCGTAGGGTGGGTCGGTGCCTATTGACTGGATTGATTCACCGCGTAGGGGTAGCCGTGTGGCGTCCCACTGGACTGTCTCTGTGAGATGAGGGGTGGGGTAGGCTTGTAGGTTCTTCTTGGCTCCTTCGGCGAGTTTTCGGGCTAGTTCGCCGCATATGCTGGGTATGCCTATTTCCTGGGCCTCTAGGGGGAAGCCCCCTGTGCCGCAGAAGGGGTCTAGGTAGGGGCCAGGGGGTGCGGCGCGGCTTAGGTTTACGAAGAGTCTTGCTAGCCTGGGGTCGAGGCTGCCGGGGTGGAAGAAGGGGCGCCGCTGCGGCCTGTGGGCTTGGAGGAGGCTCTTGGGCTGCGTGTCCTCCTGGAGGCCGAGGAGGGCGGCGCCCTGGGTGACTATTAGGCGGAGCCTGTGGCTGGGCTCCCGTGGGGTGGCCTCAGCGCCGCATTTCCTGAGGATAGGTGTGAGCTTGGAGGCGAGTAGCCGGGGGGCCTGGCCGGGGATCTCTTGCTTGGCGTAGCCGCGTAGCCTGAGCAGTTCTACGCGGAGCCTGGCGCCCCTGGGGAGGAGGCTGCACCAGTCCAGGGTCTCGGCCGCCTCCAAGATGTCTTGTATCGTTGCCTCCGTGGCTGCTAGGAGCTTGCCCGTCTCGTGTACCAGGCCCGCTCTCCAGGCTACTCCGCGGCTGTCTGGGCAGCTGCAGTCGAAGACCGTCACTTGGTCTAGGTGCTCGACCAGCCGGTAGCGGTGCCCAAGGGCCTCTAGGATGCCCCGGAGCTCGGAGAGGGGGAGGGTGGGGTGTAGGCCGCTGAGGACCGCGTAATAGCGCGTCAAAGCCCTCCTCCGCCTACGCTATGCCGTTGAGACCATCTAGGGCCATATCTGCGGCGCGGGGCCCTGGTTTCCTGGGCAGCCGGTCCGCCAGGGCAGGTCGCCCGGCTGAACCACTATGGCCCCTTGGGGCTCGGGGGCTTCGAGGGAGCGCAGGTAGAGTGCTACCTGGACGCGGTAGCCGTGGTAGCGGCGGGGCAGCGCCGCATAGAGCTTAGCCGTGGTCTCCCGTGCTGTTTTCTCGGCTTCGCGGCGGCTCAGCCTGGACCACTTGGCCTCCACGGCCAGCAGGGTCTTCGACTCCTCGTCTATTATCACGTAGTCTACCTCTATCCCTCGGTGAACGAGCCTTCCAGCAACGCTGGGCCGTAAACCGAGTCTATGGGTGAGCACCGTCAAGGCGTGCATGGCGGCGAGCTGCTCCCAGGCCTCGGCTGCCAGGCGCTCGGCACGCCTCCCCGCCTCCTCGAGGACGCCGGGCAGGTTCTCGGCGAGCTTGCCCCACAGGGGCTCAGCCACGTAGAACCATGAGTGTAGGAGGCGGTCCGCCACGCGGTAGTAGGCCCTGCGCCCGAAGAGCGGCGTCTCGCGAGCAACCAGCCCGAGGTCGACCAGGACGCGGAGATAGCGGGAGGCGTGGCTAGCCGGCATCCCGGCTTTGGAGGCTGCCTCGCTGACGCTGGTTGCGCCCTGCGCGATGGCCCGCAGCAGAGACAGGTAGGGGTGTGGGTCGCGGAACTCCTCCCGCAGGAGGAAGAGGGGCTCGTCACCTAGAACCCCGTTGGGGCCCAGTAGCCCCAGGTAGGCCTCAAGGGGCGGCGCAGAGTCGTCGACGAGGCGGAGGTAGTACGGCACCCCGCCGAAGAGGCTGTAGAGTCTCACGAGGTCCTCTACGCCATACCTCGGCGCGAAGAAGGGGAGGCACCAGGGCTGCAGCTCACCGAGACGCAGGCGGACACGCGCCCTCCCGTATAGGGGCGCGCCGCCGCCCACAACCTCCCGCTCCATGATGCCTACGAGGCTCCCCGAAAGCACCAACACCAGCCTAGTAGAGGGGAGCACGTGATCTACAAACCACTGGAGGTCGGCCACCACGGGCGGGGCGACCCTAAGCCAGTAGGTGAACTCGTCCACAACTATGGCCACATGGCGCCCCCCTAGGAGCCGTGCTGCGAGCGACAAGAGGTCCCTGAGGCCGCGGAACCCGAGCCGCGAGAACCCGTCAAGCCCCAGCTGCTCCTCCAGGCTCCTGGCGAGCTCCTCGAGGTTCTGCTGGTGGCTCCACAGCCCCGCCTGGAAGTACGCATGAGGCTTATCCTTGAGCCACTCTAGTATGAGGCGCGTCTTGCCTATACGCCTCCTCCCATAAACCACTACTAGGCCGGGGGAGCCGGAGCCCCAGACGCGTTCAAGCATCCTCAGCTCGTCTGAACGATCTACAAACACGCCCGGGTCAACCATAGGGTACACCGCCCCGCCGCTAACCCGGAGGCCTACACCCAGAGTATTATACGCTATTCGTACTACATCTAGATGTAACAATCTAACATTCACAATGATCGGTTAACCAAAACGCATGGACCACGGCGAGGAAAGAGACCAGAACGGTGAGCGGCACACCCAGGAGCCGTGGGAGTGGCACGTAGCGCCTACAGCGAGAAAGAAGCCGCCCGGAAACCATCCACTATGATCCACTATAGGGGGTTGTTGAAAGAGGAAAAAGCTAGCCTAGTATGTAGAGGAACTCTTCCAGGCCTAGGCGTTTGAGGGTCTCGGGCTTGGGTACGCCGTTCTCCCAGCCGCGGATCTTGTAGTAGAGCGGCAGGTAGGTCTCAAGGGCTTCCTTCGCTGTTCTGCCCTTGGCTGGGCCGTCGGGTAGTGGCTCCTCTAGTAGCCTCTTGGGCAGGGTGTCGTGGTAGCCGGTGCCCTCTCTGACGGCGAAGAGCCTCTCGGTGTTGTAGATGCGCTCTCCTATGGTTAGCAGCTCCTCTGCTGTGAGGTCGTCCCAGCCCATCGCGGCTTGGAGTAGGGGCACATAGTCCTCGGGGCTGTCGGCGAAGGTGTTGAACTTGCAGACGACGAGGCTGTCTATCACGGCGAAGTGGTTCTGCTGATAGACGACCAGCTTGACCTTCTCCGGGTCTATCTTCAGGGGGTCGAACTTCTTGGGGGCGCCTAGGACGTCGAAGCTCACCGCATAGGCGCGGAGGTGGCAGCCGCCGCGGTTGCTGGTCGCGTAGCTCAGGGCCATGCTGTTTATCGCCCTGGGGTCGTAGGCTGGGAGCTCGAGGCCCTTGACGTGTATCGCGCTGTCGGGGCTGCCGAAGGCCTCTGCGAGCCTCTTCGCGCCCTCCGCGGTGTAGTCGCCTATGCCGTGCCTGTAGGCTGTGCGCCATATGAGCTGTATCACAGCGTCGGCGTTGCCCCAGGTGGGCTCAATGTCCTCTAGTAGGTCTAGGAGCTTCTTCGCCTTGTCCTCCGGCAGCTCGCCCTTCTTGGCCTTCTCGTAGAGCTCCATGAGCACTGCAGCGGTGTTACCGAAGCTTATTGTGTCAAAGCCTAGGTCGTTGAGCAGGTAGTTTATCTTTATTATGGCCTCCAGGTTGCCTATCATGGTGTTGCCGCCGTTGGCCCAGATAGTCTCGTATTCGGGGCCCTCGCTGACCGGCGTCCTGTAGGGCCCACCGGGAACCTCGGCGACGCGAGCGCACCTTATCGTGCAGCCCCAGCAGCCCTTATTGGTCTTCAGGTATTTCTCGGCGAGATACTCGCCGCTTATCTCGTAAGCCTTCTCGAAGGTACCGCGGGTCCAGTTCTTGGTGGGGAAACCACCGTGCTCGTTGATAATGTTGACGAGGACCGCTGTGCCGTACTTGTCCAGGGCCTGGCTTATACTGTTCTCAGCAATTTTCTTCATGAGCTTCTTAGCCGCCTCGAAGAACTTCTGCCGGTCCTGCAGCTCTATCCTCCTCTTGCCGTAGACGAATATAGCCTTCACCTTCTTGCTGCCCATGACCGCTCCTAGGCCGGTGCGGCCGGCTGCACGATACTTGTCGTTCATTATGGCAGCTATCTTGGAGAGGTTCTCGCCCGCAGGGCCTATTGAGAGGACGCTGCCTATGTCTGGCTTCGTGATGCCCATCTCCTCTCTTATCACCTTCTCGGTGTAAATGACGCCCTTGCCCCAGAGCTGCTTGGCACTATGGAACTTGACCTCGCCGTCAACGATGCTTATCCAGACGGGCTCCTCGCTTACACTCTCAAGAACTATACCGTCGTAGCCTGCGAAGCGGAGCCATGGGCCAAACTGGCCGCCCGAGTTGCTGTCGCCGAGTATCCCGGTGAGCGGGCTCTTCGCGACCACGTGGTAGCGACCACTCTCGATCGCAGCCGTGCCAGTGATGGGGCCAGTGAGTATGAAGATCTTGTTCTCAGGGCCGAAGGGGTCAGCGCCGGGCGGTATCTCCTTGAGAGCAAGGTAGGCGCCGAGCCCACGGCCTCCGAGGAAGCGGCGTAGGAGGTTCTCGGGCACCTTCTCTTCACGGACCTTCTGAGTCCAGAGGTTTATCCTAAGAAGGCGGAACTCCATGGGGTGCACCGGTTCCTTTACACCCTGCGGCAAGGTATTTGAGGGATAGGGCTAGGCGGAGCATAGGTATAGGTTACACTGCGTTAACCTGGCTGGCCCTGAACATGGCCTCGTAGAGAAGCCGGACCCGTTCCCCGGCTGCAAGCCCCCGGAGCTCGAGCCGGGCTATAACCCGTCCAGGGGCCTGGGAGAGCACGTACACCACGTCAGCGTAGGACGCCACGTCGCTGAGGCTGTGATCCACAACTATTATCGCTCTGCCCTGGCGGGCCAGGCTGCGGAGAGCCTCTAGGAGGCTCCTCCGGGAGCCAGCGTCGAGGCCAGCAAGGGGCTCGTCTAGGAGCAGCACGTCCGGCTCGAGTACCAGCATCCTGGCTATTGCGGCCTTCCTCGCTGTGCCGCCGCTCACCTCGCCGGGATACTTGTCGAGGTGCTCCGTTATCCCCAGCAGCTCGGCTACGCGGCGGAGCCTCTCCAGCCTCTTTCCGGGCGGCACTTTGTGGTACCTGAGGCCCAGGAGTATGTTGTCGCGAAGCCTCCGCCAGGGGAGGAGGAGGTTCTCCTGGAAGACGAGCAGCACCCTCCCGTAGGCCTCTACTGTGCCCCGATCGGGGGGCTCCAGGCCCGCCAATATGCGGAGCAGCGTGGTCTTCCCAGCCCCGTTGGGGCCTATGATGGCGGCGAGCTCGCCCCTCCTGGCCTCGACGTCAACGTCTACGAGCACCGTGCGGCCGTTGTAGCTCTTCCATATGCCGCGGGCGCGGAGCACCACCTTACCTACCTGGGTGGGAGCGTGGCCCACCGCCGTATCCTCGCCTCCAGCTTCTCGAGCACAACCTTGTCTAGGAGTATCATTAGGGTTACTAGTAGGAGACCCCATGCAAACACGCCCCTGGGCATACTGTACTCGTAGTAGTAGTTTATCATGTAGCCTATGCCGCTGCCGCTGCCAAATGCCTCCGCCACGACGCTTATCCGGAGCGCTGCTCCGAGGGCTGCGCGGCCAGCACCAGCCAGCTGGGGGAGGAGGCTGGGAAGGAGGAAGTCCCAGTAGAGCCTCGTCCTAGGCGCGCCGAGCATCCTGGCCAGCTCGATTAGCCTGGGGTTGGCGTTGTCCAGGCCGGAGACTATGGCTGAGAGGAGTATGGGTAGGGCGACCACTGTGGCCACGAGGACTGGGGGTATGGGGCTGAGGACGCCGAACAGCATAACGAGCACGACTATCCAGATTAGCACCGAGATACTCTGGAGTATAGTGTTCATGGCCCTTATGGTCTCCCTTGCGAGGGGGCTGAGGGTGTAGAGGAAGCCAAGGAGCACCGCCGCTGCGAGGGCTGCGGCGAACCCGGTGAGGGTGCGGGCAAGGGTGACGCTAGACTCGTAGAGTATCCTCCAGGCGCCCTCGTGAGCGAGGAAAACCAGTGTGGAGGCCACGTCGGGAACCGCACGGGGGTAGAGGAGGTGCACCGCCTCCCAGCCTGCTAGGAGCAGCAGCGACGCCGCTAACCAGCCTGCCAGAACGCGCCCTTGGCCAGCTCCGCGGGGTCGCTGTGTATGTATCCTCCCTGCCTGGCCAGCCTCCACACAGCCAGTATGTTCTCCTCGAGGCTCTTTGTCAGCGTCTTCGCGGTCTCCATCCTCACCCTGCTCCAGCACAGTTCTCCGGCCTCCTTGCTCAGCCCGTACTGTGTGGCGAGCACCTTGAGGGCGAGCTGCTTATCACTGTTCCACTTCTCGGCGGCCTCAGCTCGGGCCGCGAGAAGCTTCTCCACAAGCCCCATGTGGCTCCGGGCCCAGTCGCCGCGAGCCGCGTAGACTATCATCACGCCGTTGTCGCCGACATGACCACTCCACCTCTCCCAGAGCCTCTTATATTCCACAACTATGTGGCCGCCATATTCTGCAACCAGCTTGGAGACGAACGGCTCCCAGAGCACTACCGCGTCCACGTCGCCGCGCTGGAAGGCCTGTACGAGCTGCGGGGGAGGCGCGTTGACGAGCTTGAACGCCTTCTCGGGGTCCTTGCCATAGATGGCCTCCATGTAGGCGCGGAACATGGCGTAGGTGCCGGTTGGGAGGAAGACTCCAAGCCTCTTGCCGTAGAGCTGCTCGATGCTCGTAGCGTTGACGCCCTTCCTCGCCACCACGGCCTGGTTCTGGTAAAAGTCCACGGCCAATATAACCGCGTCCACACCCTGCTCACGTAGCTTGGCCACGAACTCCGCCGGGATTATCGCCACGTCTATGTCGCCGTGGGCCAGCGCGTTCTTCAAGTCAAGAGTCTTCGTGAAGTACACCACCTTGGCCACGAAGCCGTGCTTCCCGTCCAGCCTCAGGGCCTTTATCACGTCCAGACTCGAGACACCGCCCCGCAGCGTCCCTATGGTCACCACGGGTGGCTGCTGGGCCTGCGCCTTCGGCGCCCGGCCGCCGCTGTGGGAGACGTAAAGGTAGAAGGCCGCGATGAGCAGTATCGCCGCAGCAACTGCTGCCGCAAGGAGCATGCCCTTCCCACGCATCTGGCCACCACCCCTTCGGGGTGGACTTAGCATTTGGGGTACGCGGGGGTTTATGCTGGCTCCGCTGCAGCTTTGGCGCCCCAATATGCACGCTATTGCTATGACAACTACAGGTTTATGAATCAAGAATGTTTTTAGACGAGGGTAAGAGATAGTGCTAGTAACCTGGTGATTGGAGGCTATGTCGTCTGCGACGCGTGTAGTGCTCTCAGACTTTACGAGGATAGAAGGCGTCAACGCTGCAACCATAGTATCGAAGGATGGTTTCGTCATAGACATGGTTCACAGCGGCGAAGCCAGCTTCGACCCCGACTCCCTGGCGGCGATGATAACCACGCTGTACGGCGCCTCTAGCAGGCTGGGCGAGGAGCTGCAGCTCGGCGAGCCTGAAATGGTGACCCTGGAATACAAGAACAATTACATACTTGTTGAGGATGTCGGCGAAGCCCTTGTGGCAGTGCTTGCCGACAAGCGCGCAATCCTCGGCAGGATACGCTATGAGCTGAAGAAGCAGAGGGACAGGATACGCAGCGTCCTCTAACTACTATGCTTGTTTCCTAGCAGATCAGTGAGCGCCGAGACGAGAAAACTGTTCTCCCTCGGAGCCCCCACGGTTATCCTCACCCAACCCTTGCCGAGGAGCGGGGGCCTCTTCACGAGTATGCCCTTCTCTGCAAGCGCCGCCACTGGATCCTCCATAGGGAGCCTCGCCAGCAGGAAGTTCGTCCACGACTTGTAGGTCTTGGCTCCGAGCGTCTCGAGCCTCCTCCGAAGCCATTCTCTCTCCCTCTTCACCGCCTCCACGATCCTGGCCGTGTAGCCCGGCTCCCTGAGTGCAGCCGTTGCTGCGGCGAGGCTGGGACGGGGCAGGAACGGTGGGAGGAGGGCCCGCAGCCTCTCCGCTAGGCTGGGGTGGGCGGCGCCGTAGCCCACACGGAGCCCCGCCATGGAGAATGCTTTGCTCATAGTCCTGACCACTAGGAGGTTGTCATAGGCCTCGGTGAGTTCTATGTAGGTGACCCCGCTGAACTCATAGTAGGCCTCGTCGAGCACCACTAGGGTGCCGCGCCTCCCAGCCTCCTCCAGCAGCTCCACAAGCTCACCCTCACCGGGCACAATGAGGGAAGCCGTCGGGTTGTTCGGGTTATCCAGGGCGATGAGCTTGGCACCTCTCCGGAGCTTCTCTAGGAGCAGAGTCCAGTCCAGAGCCCAACGATCCCCCTCCTCTCTCAATGGCACCACGTGGTACTCGGCTCCATTCACCAGTGCATAGACTCTGTACATGGAGAAGGACGGCTGAGGGGCCAACACTCGGTCCCCGGGGCCGACCATGAGCTGGAACGCCTTCTCGAGAACCATGTCGCCGCCCAGACCCAGAACAAGACCCTCCGGCGGGACACCAGTATAGGAGGAGAGGAGGCCGAGCAGCTCATCATACTCATCCCGCCTCGGGTACCTATTGGCCTCCCTAAGCGCGGCCGCCGCTGCCTCGATGACGCTGGGGGGTGGCGGCCACGGGGACTCGTTGAGGTCTAGCCTTACAGCCCCGCCCGGCGGCGGAGGATAGCCCTTGACGCTGCTTAGCCAGGGCTTCCCCTCCACGGGCACCGAGCAACACCCTGGAGTCGGATGTGACGCCCACAGCAGCCTAGATAAGAGGGTTTTTGAGGCGCCTACAGGGACTTGGCGACGGGGAACGGCATCGCCCCCTGGGGCGATGGCCACACCCCTCCCTCACAGGGAGCAGCAGTCTCCTACGCGGCTGCGCCCGGGGCCCCCTCTTTTGGCCCCTCGCGCGTAGCCATAGGGGGCATGGGAGAGTGGGAGCCATGAGCGGGCCTGGCGAGGTGCGCGTGATAGACTATACGTTCCTTAAGCAGCTGGACGAGTGGGTTAAGATGCAGCGCCGTGTCAAGGAGACCTTCAAGGAGACCAAGGAGAGGGTTGAGCAGGGCGATAGGCTGGACCTCATAGTCGCCACTAGGGCCGCGTTCCAGCACATGATAAGAACCATTAAAGCGTTTGACAACTGGCTGCAGGACCCACTTATCATAGCACATGTGCCCAGGGAGATGCTGCTAGAGGTCTGGGAGGTCATGTACAAGGTGCTCCAGGAGCTCCTAGACATAGACATCAAGCATACTAGCGACGTGAGGAAGCTGCTAGAGGAGCTGGCTAAGAAGGGCGAGCTGAACCCACTTGTTGCCGCCGTGAAACAGGCCGGAGAGGAAGAGTCAACCCGCAGACCCACAACCATGATGATTTAGCCTATGATGGAGATAGCCACACTGTGCCGCACTATATCCCCCTTTTAAGCAGAAAGAGGCGGAGACTCCCGGGGGCGGATCAGCGGCGTCTAGTCTTGGCTGCGAAGCTTCCTTAGGACTAGCATCGTGTAGGTGCTGCGTACGCCGCGTACGCTCCTTATCGCCTCGATCACCTGGTTAAGTTCGGCTGGTGTCCTGGCCCGGACTCTTAGGAGGATGTCGTTCTCCCCGGTGGTCTCCAGGACCTCCTCTACTCCGGGAATTATGCTCAGTCTCCTCGCCACACTAGTGGTGTAGATGTTTGAGTCGCACCTCACCGTTACGAGTGCCTCTATCTCCTCGGGTGGGCGAAGCCGGAGGCGGCGGCCGGTCACCTCCTCCGCTATCTCCAGGAGGTCTTCGTCGCGGAGCCACCGGGCCTCGCTCCTCTCCTTGATCCGGCGGAGTATCTGGAGCAGCTCCTCGTCGCTCACTCTGACACCGAGCCTCTCCAGCCGGGCCTGGAGCGCCTTGCGGCCCGTGTACTTGTCTATAGTGTAGTCCCTGCTCCTCCCAACCCAGTCTGGGGGGTAGGCCTCGTAGGTCTCGGGATTGGCCAGGACGCCGGCGACGTGTACCCCGGCCTTATGGGTGAACACGTTCTCGCCGACCACGGGTGCGAGAGGCGATATGGGTACGCCGCTGTACCTCTCCACGAGCCTCGCCAGCTTGACCACACCGCGGAGATCCACAACGTCGAGGCCGTAGTGCCTCTTGAGGGCTACCGCGACTTGCTCGAGGGGGGCTATGCCTGCGCGCTCGCCGATGCCGCCAACGGTGACGTGGATTATGGTTGCCCCGCCCTCTGCGGCCGCGAGGCTGTTAGCCACCGCCATGCCTAGGTCGTTGTGGGCGTGAACATCGAACTCTACTCCAGGCGCGTCCCTAGTTAGGCGCTCAAAGAGCCTCCTCATAGCGTAAGGTGTTGCTATGCCCACCGTGTCGGCTATAGATACCCTGTCTGCTCCAGCGTCTCTCGCCGTCTTGACGGCCTCTAGGAGGAACCCATAGTCCGCCCTGGTGGCGTCTTCGGCAGTGAACCTCACCTTTACTCCGTGCTGATGAGCGTACTCAACCATTTCGCCTATTATGGCAAGGGCTTCCTCCCTGCTCCTCCTGTGCTTGTAGCGGAGATGGATGTCGCTCACGCCATAGAATATAGCCACTCTGTCGGGCTCGAGGGCAGCCGCGGTCTCTATGTCGCTCTTAACCGCCCTGCTATGGGCCACTATCTCCGCGCGGGCTATCACTCCCTCCCTCTTTAGCTCAACTATCCTCTTCACGGCCTCGTGGATGTCAGGAGCCACGCTCGGGTGACCTGCCTCTATCATGGAGACGCCTATCTTGTCTAGGAGCCGGGCTATCTCGAGCTTCTGCTCAACGGTGAAGCTCACGCCCGGGGTCTGTTCGCCCTCGCGGAGCGTGGAGTCTAGGAGACCGACCTTCATCTCCCTGGGCCAGGGGCCGCCGACGCCTCCTAGGCATGCGGTGCCGCTGCAATCCGTCAACACTACCCCCTAGGTGTAGCTGGTGCGGATATAGGGAGCGGGTGTGATAGGTTCTCGTACCATACATAGGTGCTGTTAACGTAGCTACAAAGCTGCTCTGGTACTGTTTCCGCCCCAGAGACGTTTTCGATAAGCAATTCCTACGCTTAGCTTATAGCTGCATTCCTCCTAGCACCGACCAGCACGGTGCATAGGCCGTGGCAGAGGAGAAGGGTCGTCCCATGGACAGAGCTAACTGGGTTCGTGTATATCACGCTTACTTCCAGTCCATGGTTGTCCGCGGTCTCTCTGAGTTGGCTTTCCGTACCCTGGGATCCGAGGTTGGTTTCAACGTCGTCGCCGAGACGGTTGAGAGAGGAGCCATGAAAGGCTTCAAGGTGCTCATGGAGGAGCTCTCCAAGGAGGGGCTGAAGCTCAACGAGCTGTCACTCAAGGAGCTGATAAGATACGAGGTGGACTGCCACAAGTACGCTGTGGAGAGGATGGGTGTTGGGTTCCAGGTATTCGAGGAGGCGCGAGAGGAGGAGCCTGGCCGCCGCTACGTCCTCTACACAAGGAACTGCAAATACCACGAGCTTGCGAAAAAGATACCCACTGTCTGCGGCGTCTGCGTAGGCCTCACCGCCGGCATACTCCGCCAGGCGGGCTACAAGGTGAGGTGGCTCAGCAGCCCCATGAGGAAGAAGCAGCTCTGCCTCTCCAAGCCCGGGGATAGGCCAGAGTATGTCGTCTATAGGGACCCGGGCACCAAGCCGCCGGAGTGCAAGCTAGTCATAGAGAAGCTTGAATGCTAGAGCTGCTCTGCCTGCAGCCACGCCTCCCGGAGCCTCTTTTCCAGGCTCCCTGCGAACTCCCCGTTCCTAACCACCACTGCAACCACGTCGCCGCCACTGGGTAGCCCTATGACCACCGTGTCACAGGCAACCATCATGTCAAGAAGCGCGGCCGGGCTCCGCCGCAGCTCCACTCCCGCGGCCCTCAGCGTCTCAACAATGTCCCTCGGGGGCTCTACGGCGCTGCTAACGAGGACACGAGCCTTGGCGTTGGCCTCGCTGAGGGCCTCCAGCACCTGGGGGGCAAGCATTTCCCCAAGCTCAGCTGCCTTGTAGACGGTGAACCAAGCCATCCCACTGCAGCTACGCAGCGCAACAAACGCAGACGCCAGGGCCGAGGAGAGGCCCCGTACAAGCCTAACCTCCTCCCCCGCCGGGGGGCCCCTCGCCTCCCTCTCGAGGATCTCGCCTAGTGCGCGGAGTTCCTCGGCCTTGGCCCTAGCCTCCGCCAGAACCCGGCCCGCCGCCTCCTCCATGGCCCTCTTAGGCTCCACCACCGCATAGCCGCCAGATGGGGTGCGGGCCACCAGTCCCCTCTCCTCGAGCCGGGCGAGCACGTCGTAGACACGTTGGAGCGGGATACCGGCCTCCCTCGCCACATCCTTTGGCCTTGACGCCCCCCGGAGGACGGCCAGGTATGCTCTCGCCTCGTAGCCGCTAAGCCCCAGCAGCCTGCGAAGCCTCTCCTCCAGACCGTACATGTCTACACGCCCTCTTCCCAACAGCCCCCCGAAGGATGAAGATAGGTTAAACACTGCAGCTGGCCTACAAGGGGCACCCACTCAAGGGGAGGGGAATTATTCGTGCCCCTTTCACCCCCCGTGGGCCTAGAGGGTGGGCCCAGGCTTGGCATATAGGGTTACGCTGCTGGCCGCGCCCCGCGCCAGCAACATAGCGGAGGCGCAGGCTGCCGGGATGCTTGCCCTGGAGTACGCTCTCCGCGAGAAGAGGTGCTTCGCTACCGCCATGGCGCTTAAACAAGGAGGCCGAGTCTATGGGCTCTACGAGGCCGTCGAACCTGGAGTCGAAGAGAACAGGGTCTACCGCAGAATCACCGGGGGATCTCGAGCCGAGGTCGATGCAAGCTGGAGCTACGTGGCCGCCGCCGTGCCAGGCAGGGCGGATATGAGGCAGCTCGCTGCCGTGGCGCTTGGCGCCGCTAGCTGCCTCAGGGACCACGCGTGGTTCACTCACGCTGGGGGCGTCGGCTTCGTGGAAGCGTTCACCCCCCTGGAGCCCGGTGAGGCCCTCGACTGCCTCCTAGAGGCCCTGGGCGCCTCGAGGGCGGGGAAGGTACTGCTTCCCCGTCAGTCTCTCGCGGAGCAAGCCAGGCTCTTCCGCGGCGAAGGGTGGAGGCTCTACCGCTACCAGCGGGGAGACGCTGAGGCCGAGGTGAGGAGGAACGGGTACTGGGCCCGGCTCAGCCTAGGACTCCTTGACGGCTATGTCTCTGACTACTGGCTTACCGGAGTCTTCTACGCCGCACCCCCCAGCGAGATCTATAGTGTGCTGAACTCCCTCAAGGGGACACGCTTCGATGAACTCGTGTTGTTCAACCTGGAGATAGCAGTGGAGAAGAGGCTTGACGTCTACGGCCTCGAAAAATCGGACATCGTTGAGCTGCTGCGGAGGCTGCACGAGGCTATCGGCGAGAAGTACTATACGGTGCCATCTAAGACCTAGCTTGGCTGTCTCCCGTCCTCCGCTGCGCCGCTACACCACCCGCGAAGCCTAGGCCTATGCCTTCGGCGGTGGCGTGTTCCGCACCCAGACCCATGGGGTAGAATATGACCATGTTCTTCTCCTTGGCCACCTCTATGAGTGTCTGGAGCTCCCTTAACCGTAGAGCGGCGGGGTGCTCCTCATACATCCTGGCCGCCTCGGCGAGTATCTTTGCGGCCTGGCGCTCACCCTCCGCTTCTATGACTTTGGCTCTCCTCCATCTCTCGGCCTCGGCTTGCCGGGCCATAGCCCTGACCATCCCTTCTGGGAGTACGACCTCCTTTATCGTGACAGCCGTGACCTTTATCCCCCAAGGGTCTGTGAGCTCGTCAAGTATCTGCTGCAGCTCCTTGTTCAGCTCCTCTCTGCGGGCGAGGAGGTCGTCCAGCTCACTCTTGCCTATCACGTCTCTCAGCACCGTCTGGGCAAGCATGGTCACCGCTAGATGGTAGTTCCGGACAGCGAGCACAGCCTTCAAGGGATCCTGTACACGGTAGTAGACTACGGCGTCTACGGAGACCTCGACATTGTCCCTGGTTATAATCCTCTGCCTCGGCACGTCAACGGTGTGGATACGGAGGTCTATTATCGTGGCCCGATCTATTATCGGAATTATTACGACCACGCCTGGACCCTTGACGCCAACCACTCTGCCAAGGCGGAATACGACCGCACGCTCATACTCCTTGACTATCCTTATGCTATAGAACAGTATGACGAGCGCCACTAAGCCACCGAGCACCACTGCTATTAACTCAAAGCTGGGGCCTTGACCTATCGCTTGAACGGGCAAAGGACGCGCACCCAGTGAATGTAATGAAGGAGGGGGTATTCACGCCTTCCACTCAAGTTCAGTTCCACGAAGGAGCATCGGGCTATAAAGCTCGGTGGGAAGCCGGGGGGCCTTGTTGGTTCCCCTAGCCCGCGGCCGCGGGACAGCAGGGCGTAGGAAGGGGGGAGGTAGGTGCCGGTGGCTAACGGCGATGGCAGGAAGCCTCTGGACCCATTCGAGTGCGTGCTCTGTCTCGTGCATGGGAGGCTGCAGCGGGTCGCCGGCGACCTCATGTTGGAGGCCCGTGTGCTGGCTAGGATAGCGCAGCTCGTCGCCGAGTGGCCTAGCAGGACTGACGTCTTCGTTCGGAGCTATGAGTACCTGGAGTCGCTGCTCGGCGGCGTGGACCTTTACGCTGATAGGAAAAGGAGGCTGAACGAGGCCGGCCTCAGCGTGGCGAGGAGGCTCCCCCTGGGCGAGATGAGCTCAGCGGAGATATCCGGGCTTATGGCGTCGGCCAACGGCGTGGACATATCCATGCCCGGCTATAGGCCGGACGACTCGAGGGTGTTCAAGAGGCTCGGCGACCAGCCCTACTGGCTGGGCCTGGGCCACAGCGAGTTCGAGAGGCTGCTCGCCGCCGCCGAGACCCTCGTGCTAGTGCTCGACAACGCCGGCGAGGCAGCGGTGGACATTGCTGCTGCCCGAGAGCTTGCAGAGAGGGCTGGAGCGGAGCTTGTTCTTGTGGCCAGAGAGAGGCCCTACGAGGTCGACGTGACGCTCCAGGAGGCCGCCGCGCTGGCGGATGTGCTTGCGCCGGAAGCCAGGCTGATCGGTACCGGAGGGAGGCTCCCCGTGTTCCATCCTCGGGCGTCGAGCGAGGCGCGTAGCCTGCTCCGGGGGCATGGGAAGCTCGTACTCGTGAAGGGAATAGCTAACCTCGAGGCGTTCATGGACTACCCGTGGAGCGTCTCGGGGGGCGCTAGGGCAGTGTTCCTCCTCCGCGCCAAGTGCACGCCCCTCGCCAGGCTCTTCGACGTAGCTCTCGCTGAGCCCGTGGTTGTCTCCGACAACTGGGTGCGGGAGAGGCTGAAGGAGGGCTCATAGCGTTTTAGTCCCCGGGGAGCTGTATAGTCCTTCCCTAGCTGAAGCCCTGAGGGGAGCCCCCTTGGGGCGGAGGGGGAGGCTGGAGCTGCTTGCTTGCCCCCCTGGCGACGTGGCTGAGGAGGCTGGTTAGGCGGATCCGGAATATAGCTAGACGTTACCTTCTCTTCGACATCCTTGTTATCGCTGTAACCGTATGGGTTGTCTCTGGCACGCTGTTCTCCCTGGTGGAGCATCTAAGCATATTCAACGGCCTCTACTGGGCCCTCGTGACAATGACCACTGTAGGCTACGGGGACATAGTGCCCCACACAGCAGCGGGCAAGATAATCGCAATGCTCACCATCACCGCGGGGATAGCAGTCTACACAGCCACTATATCTGTAATAGCGGGCAGCATTGTGGAGGCTGCTGAGAAGAGAAGGCAGGGCTACATAAGGTACCGGGGAGTCCGCCACATAGTTGTCGTAGGCTGGACGCCAGCCTCTGAGGCGGCGATAAGAGAGCTGAGGAGCAGGGGCTACACGGGCGACATAGTCCTGGTCACGGAGAAGCCCTCGACTGTGGTAAGGGAGGCTGACATCGAGGGCGTCACCATTGTCCGCGGAGACCCGACTAGGAGGGAGACACTGCTCCGAGCCAACGTTCCTAAGGCCAACATGGTTATAGTGAGCACGAACGACGATGCATCCACCGCGCTCGTAGTCCTCTCAGTCCGAGGCCTTAACACACACGCTAGGATAGTCGCAGAGTCCCTTCACCCCGAGAACGTTGAGCTGATGCACAAGGCCGGCGCAGACATAGTCGTCCCCACGAGGGACCTCGGCGGAAGGATGCTGGCCACAAGCCTCATAGAGCCAGGCGCCGCGATGTTCATAGAGACAATATCTAGAGCCGAGGAGAGACCCGTAGAGCTCCACGAGATACCCGCCGCTTCCTGGGCAGGACGAAGCTACCTAGAAGCACTCCTAGAACTTAGGGAGAAGAACCTCACACCCGTCGCCGTGAGGCGCCGCGGCACACTCATTCCTAACCCCCCAAACGACTTCACCCTAGAGAACGACGACATACTCGTAGTCCTCGCCCCGGCCGGCACGGCCCCCGCACTCATAGCAGCCCTGCCCACAGAGGAGAGGAGGCTCCACAGCCAGCCCGGCCCACGGCCGATACAGTAGCCACGCCGACAAGGAAACCACACACTATCACGTTTCTCTACGCCATAACCCTCCCGATGTCCTCGAAGACCCCCTTACACCAGCATATCCGCTAACCATGTCAAAAAAACAGTATAAAAAGAGCCGGAATTCAAAATACGGAGAGGACTTATTCATCGAGATAACCTCAAGCATATACACAGTTTTAGAACAACATTGCGGCAAGATAGAAGAGAACCTGACCTTCTCACCGCGATACGGTGAACAAGGTGAGCCGAGCCACAGTAGCCCTCATAGTGTTCGCAGCGATAGTCGCGACCGTCCGCCGCACACCATGCGTCATCCGGGAGTGGTGCCAGCGTCTCCCTCTACTATAGAGGGAGCAGCGGCGGGGTGCTCGTCGTAGTCCGGCTCATGCTGCTCGAGAAGCTCCACTGCATACCAGCTAAAACAATACTGCCAGGCCCCGACGCTGCCAGCCTCCTCGGCAAAGCCGCAGCCAGGGCACCGCATCATAGTACTTGGTTCGTGGGGCGCCAGGCTAGTCAGGCAGAGCGGCCTCCTCGCTGCACCGCTGCGGCAAGGGAAGATCCTAGTACTAGCTGCCCCATATCCACTGCGGTCGCTGCTCGGCGAAGCCCAGCCAGACAAGTCACCGCTAGCGGTAACCCCCGTCCACCTTGAAGCCGGTAAAGGGGTGTAGGCTTCCCCTCAGCTGTATACGCTGTAGTAATCAAGCCCCGTCACAGTTATTAGAAAACATGTAGCCGCCAATGTGACGCTCTACACGAAGGAGCCCCCCAGGGCGGTCTCACAAGAATAATTAATAATTATGGATGCACTGAGAGGGCGCGCTACACTGCCTAGGTTGAGCCTTGACATTACTAAGGTAGAGCCTGAATACACATGAATGTATCTCGGCGAATTCCACGATGACTACATACCTTTGATTCGCAATGGAGCTACTGTGGGGGTTGAGCACATTTCAGTATACTTCGGGTACGGCCTCGGCTACCACGACATATCTTTCCCCCAATAAGCCGCTCGACCTATGGAAGGTGGCTGTGAAGCAGAAGATCGAAGCTAAGGCCAACAGCTAC
Source organism: uncultured Hyperthermus sp. (assembly GCA_964542985.1). GTDB lineage: Archaea > Thermoproteota > Thermoprotei_A > Sulfolobales > Pyrodictiaceae > QNYQ01. The sequence continues at coordinate 24,376 of CAZIWH010000001.1, forward strand.
CGCCTCCCGGGCAACGTAATAGGCTGGGGATAATTATAAAAACAAACTACACTAAGCAAGGCTATGCTGACATTATCAGATGAGTGGTCCTTCACCACACAGACTCCGGCGTCACTCACGATTTCATTAGGCACGGCTGCGCCGAGATTCTCAGCCTTCCCGACATCTGTAAGCCTACCCGTCAGTAGCGGCGTCTACTATGAGGAACGCACGGGCATAATCTACAGCGGCCACTATGAGGGCCTGATAGGGCATGCTGCTACATGGCTATAGGAGGAGAGCCCGCCGGCAGTTACGCATCTGAGCAATGCTGACTTCGGCACGGTTACGTATGTGAGGGCGCCTACAGAGCTGGACTCTATGTGCACGGGGGTTGTTGCTAATGTTACTGCGCGTGGCGTCCTCGTCTACGAGGGCATGGATATGCCTGACACGAATCTCTATCCGAGGCCGCCCGAGGCCATTGCCGAGAACCAGTTCTGCTTCTACATTACTACCGACGCGGTATATAGCCTGGGAGGAGGCTAACAGTTAGACCACAGTAGGCCCCGGGTACCTTGCCTCTTTTTCTCCCAGGCTCCCCGGGAGGCTTCTCCCCCCGGGCTGCGTGGGGTTGCCTGCCGCGCGTGACCTGCGGGAGCTACTAGAGCTGCTGGAGGAGAGGGGCTGGCTTCGCCGGGTTCGTGTGCCGCTGAGCCCTGTGCTGGAGATCCCGGAGGTTCTCCGCCGGGTTATGAGGCGGCGTGGCCCTGCGGTGCTGTTCGAGAATGTGAAGGGGTTTCCGGGCTGGAGGCTTGTGGGGAACCTGTTCGGCACCCTTGAGCGCATCAAGCTGGCGCTAGGGGTTGAGAGGCTGGAGGAGATTGGGGAAAGGCTTGTCTCGGCTGCGTGGAGGCCGCCGCCGCTGACGCTTGGCGGGAAGCTGCGGGGTCTCCGGGAGGCGCTTGACCTTGGCCGCTATGCACCCCGGGCTGTGAGGAGGCCCGCTTTCAGCCTCCTCTGGGAGGGTGAGCGCGTTGACCTTGAGGCGCTGCCGGCGGTTAAGCAGTGGCCGCTGGAGGGGGGCCGGTACATCACCTTCGGCCAGGTCTATACCGTTGACCCGGCGACGGGTGTGACTAACATCGGTGTATACAGGCTCATGCTGCAGGGGAGGCGGGAGCTTGTCGTGCACTGGCAGATGCATAAGCGCGGCCGCATGGCCTTCCGGGAGGCCGCGGAAAGAGGGGAGAAGCTTCCCGTAGCCGTCGTGGTCGGGGCCGACCCTGCCTCCATGCTCGCGGGCGTCATGCCGGTCCCCTATCCTCTGGATAAGCTGCTGTTCGCTGGCGTGATGGCTGGCCGAGGGCTGGAGGTCTACAGGCTGCCCAGCGGCATCCCGGTGCCGGCACGAGCTGAGCTGGTGCTTGAGGGCTACGTGGAGCCAGGGAGGCTCGCGGAGGAGGGGCCGTTCGGCGACCACTGGGGCTACTACGACAAGCCGACTGAGAAGTTCCCCGTGATGACTGTGGAGAGGGTGTGGGCCAGGGAGGACCCGGTCTTCGTCGCCACTGTGGTCGGGAAGCCACCGATGGAGGACGCTGCCATAGGGAAGGCTGTGGAGAGGGTGTTCCTCCCCCTACTGCGCACCATGCTGCCCGAGATTGTTGATCTTAACCTGCCGGAGCACGGGGTGTTCCAGGGCCTGGCGATAGTGTCTATCCGGAAAAGGTTCCCCGGGCACGGGAAGAAGGTTATCTCAGCGCTCTGGGGACTGGGCCAGCTCTCCCTGACCAAGATAATAGTCGTTGTTGATCACGACATAGACGTGCACGACCTGAACCAGGTCATGTGGGCCGTGGCTGCCCACGTGGATCCGCAGCGTGACGTTGTGGTGCTGCACAACGCGCACACCGACCAGCTGGATCCGGCAACGCCGGTGCAGGGCTACGGAAGCAAGCTCGGCATAGACGCGACGAGGAAGCTGCCCGAGGAGTACGGCGGCAAGGAGTGGCCCAGGGAGGTGGAGCCGGACCCCAAGACGGTAGAGAGGATTGACAAGCTGTGGCCGAGCCTGGGCCTGGACTAGGCGCCGCGCGGGGTACCGGGGATGGCTAGGCTCTGGGATCCTGGGAGGCTCCGCGGCGGGGGCAGGGCTGCAGCGCTTGCTAGGCTTGTGAGGATAGAGCACACACTGTTCAGCCTCCCCTTCGCCTACGCGGGGGCGGTGCTAGCGTGCAGGAGCTGCGTGGACGCCAGGGTGGCGGTGCTGATTGGGGCCGCGCTGCTGGGGCTCCGGACGGCGGCGATGGCGTTCAACAACATAGCGGACCTGGATATTGACCGGCTGAACCCGCGCACCGCTTCCCGGCCCCTTGTGACTGGCGCGGTGCCTCTTAGGGATGCGTGGCTCCTCGTCGTCGCTGGCTCGGCGCTGTACTTCGCCTCCGCCGCACTGCTGAACCGCTACGCGTTGCTGCTGGCGCCGCTGCTCTGGGCGGCCGCGATGAGCTACCCCTATGCTAAGAGATTGCATTGGTTACCGCACCTGCACCTCGGCCTGGTGCTGGGCACCGTGGTGCTGGGCGGCGCTGTGGCAGCGGCGGGCTGTGCGCCCGGGGCTACGCTCGGCTGGGTGCTCTCCCGTGTGCCCTGGCTCTATGTGGCGGCCGTGACGCTCTGGGTCGCGGGGTTCGACGCCTACTACGCTATAATGGACATGGAGTTCGACAGGAGGATTGGGCTGGGCAGTATCCCGGCGAGGCTCGGCGTCGGGGCGGCGTTGTGGGCGAGCCGGGTGATGCACCTCGCCTCCGCCGTCCTCCTCTTTGCCGCCGTCAAGGCCTACCATCTCGGCCCCGCCGCGCTGGCGGGCGCAGCGGTGGCGACGGGGCTACTGCTGTATCAGCACCTGCTGCTCTGGAGGAGGGGACTAGACGCGATACCAGAGGCGTTCAACACGAACCTAGTCCTGGGCCTCGTTATAGGCCTCAGCGTGGTTCTTGACCGCCTGGTCTTCTAGCTCACAGGCTTTCAACCCCTCCGGAGTGACCACGTAGACCACCGCCCCGCCCCTGCGGGATAGGGGACAGAGGCGGCGAAGCGGGCAGCGGCTGCAAGGGCAGCTGCCGCTGAGCGGCCTTATCCAGCCGAGGGCGAGAAGGAGGGTGAGCGCCTCCCTCCCCCTGCCCGGGCCGAGCAGCGCCTCCGCCAGGGGCTCGCCAAGCACCCCCAGGTGGAGGGCTTCGCGGAGGAGGCGGCAGAGCTTACTCCTCGTTGGCCTCTCCCTGGGGCCACTTGGCTGCGAGGAGTTCGAGCGGAGGCTGGTCAAGCCTCTCAAGCCTCATGCTACGGAGCTTCTCCATGGCCTCGCGTTGTATCCTATGGAGCCTCTCGGGGCTTACGCCACGCTCGGCAGCTATCTTCTCGACTTCGCGCTGGACTAGGGCGTAGCGGCGTAGGCTCTCGTTGAGCCTCCTCCAGGGTATCCCGCGGAGCGCATCCGCGGCCTCGCGGTCGAGGGGGAGCCGCCCCATGAGCATGAGGGCGGCTATTATCGGGTAACCTATGTAGCCGCGGAGCCTGGTGCCGTTGTCGTCGCTATAGGCCACGCCCTTCTCGGGGTCGACGTAGACGTGGTAGAGCCTGGCGCCGTCGCTGCTCCTCACTAGGAACATGCCTGGGCCGACTTGCTTCACTCTGCCATCTGCTATCGCCGAGAGGGCTTCAAGCACCTTTATTCTCGGGGGCTGGCGGAGCCTCAAGGCGCAGACCCTCCTCCCATTCTATGCGGGGGCTGGGGCTTATACCGGCGGCCCCGGCTCTGCGCCTAGAGGGGTGCCGGGAGTGTCTCTGGTTGAGAGAGCCGTCTCCGAGATAGCCGGGCTTCTCGACAAGCTGTACTCGGAGTCGATGGCTGCGCTGGAGGCCGCGCTAGGCTTCAGCGACGAGAGGGGCGTCGAGGCTGTGGCGAGGCACGCTAGGGAGGCGGGGAGGCTCCGGACGAGCCTCGTGGAGAGGAGCGTCGAGGCCCTGGCCCGCTACCAACCCATGGCGAGGGAGCTTAGAAGGATAACCGCGTACATGGAGGCCTCCTATGACCTCTTCCGCGTCGCCCGCTACGCGTTAGAGATAACCCGCGTCCTGGCCAGGGTGCCGTCCTGCAGCACGGGGCTAGGCGAAGAGGCTGAGACCGCGAGAGAGATGCTCGAGGACGCCTACAGGGCGCTGCGCCGCGAGGACCCCGTGCTCGCGGAAAGGGTGCTGGATCTAGACGAGAGGGTTGACCGCGCCTACCTCCGCGCCCTGGACGAACTCGCGATAAGGGAGGGGCTTGGCCGCTGCGAGGTGGCAAGGCTCCTAATCCTACGCCACCTGGAGAGAATAGCGGATCACGCGGTCTACATAGCCTCGGCGGCGTACTTCGTGTCCCGGGGTAGGAGGCTGCTCACCGACTAGCCTTATTAGCCGCCGAGGCAAGGCAGGCCACTTGTCCGGGCACAGTGATGCCGCTCAAGGTCCATGTGGTCGACAACCCTCTCCTCCAGCACATCCTCCTCCAGCTGCGCGACCGGGAGACCCCTAGGCCCAGGTTCAGGCAGCTTCTCGAGACCGCTGGAATGCTGCTGGGCTACGAGGCCTCGAGGAGCCTCCACACGAGGAATAGGAGCGTCGTAACGCCGCTGGGCGCCACGGTCGAGGGCGTCGAGGTCATGGACGACGAGGCCGTGGTCATAGCAGTGCTCCGCGCCGCACTCCCCATGGCTTACGGTGTTCTCCGCGTCCTTGAGAGGGCGGAGATGGGGTTCGCCGCGGCAACGAGGCTCGAGGACACTGCGAAGCGCGTGGGGGATAAGCTGGTCTTCGACGTCGAGTCGCCATACTGGAAGACCCCGAGGCTCCAGGGGAGGGACGTGGTGCTCGTGGACCCGATGCTCGCCACGGGAAGCACGCTGACAAGGATAGCTGGCAGGGTTCTCGACGAGGAGCCCCGGAGCCTCATCGTGGTCACGCTGATAGCGGCCAGGCAGGGCCTCTCCAGGCTAGAGGAGACTGTGGCGGAGAGGAGCGTGGACCTCTACGCTGCCGCAGTGGACCCGAGCCTAGACGAGAGGGGCTTCATAGTGCCCGGGCTCGGGGACGCGGGGGACAGATGCTTCGGCGAAGCCTAGCCCATGTGGAGCCAGCGGAGCGCCATCCCCAGCGCCTTTTTGAACGATCCCACCGTGACTCCCTCCGCGAAGAACACTTGGGGCTTACTCATGTTAACCGTCCTACCCATAATCTGCGTCACAGTGTAACCGACTACCTGCACCACGTAAACCACGGTGGTGTTGACGACCGGAAGAGGGTAGGCCATAATCACCTTCTGCTGGCTTTTGAATAGCCTGCTTATCTCCCTATTGGTTCCCACTATCACCGCAACCTTGCCGCGGAGCAGCGCCTCGGCCACAGCGTCCGCCGCCTTCTTGAGCGGACACCTCTCCGCGTCAACGACCACAATACTTCCCCTGGACGCCAGGTCACCGAGCCCCACTTCCGCTACCCTAAGATTCAGGCGCCGGGCCGCTTCCCGCAAAGCATCCACGGCGTCTGAGCGGAGGCAAGGCGGGTACGCTACCATGTTCTCTCCAGGCCCACCGGCGGCTCCGCTGTGAGGAGTATAGGAGAGAACATAGAATACCATTATGAAGGCAGCTATTAGTAAGATCACGAGGATGAGCATGAGGATCGCAGGCTGCTGGCTGCGAGTCAACCCGTTCCCCCCTGGAGACGGGGTATGCGGCCCCGGCGGCGCCGTATATGCTCCTCCAGCGTTCCCGCCTTCCGGAGCCACGTGGCGTAGCGGTGGAGCGCCCAGAGCGCCTTGGCGGCCGCCGCTTCTGTCTGGTAGACGGGGACGCCGGCAATGGTCTCCAGGCGGCGGCTTATCTCGAATGCCTTCCTCCCGCCCACGACTGCAGCTACTACAGGGAAGGGCTTCTCCCGGTTTATCTCCTCGAGCACGGGGGCGAGCTTCTCCGGGAACTCCTCGGTGAACCCCGCCAGGTTGAAGTACGGTATTATCATTGCGCCGTCCACCTCGCCGCTCTCCGCTACGACGCGCAGCGCCTCTATCAGCTGTTCCTCGGTGGCTGAACCGGTGACGTCCACAGGGTTCCTGGGGCTGGCTATCGGTAGGAGCACGCGTCGCAGCCTGGCCTGTGTCTCCTCGCTCAGCACCGGCACCTCGAGGCCTAGGAGGGAAAGCGCGTCAGCAGCCATTACGCCGCTGCCGCCGCCAGCGGTTACCACCGCGACACGGGGCCCCTTCATCGGAGGCTGAAGAGCCAGGGCCAGTGCAAGGTCGAACATCTCCGCCGGGGTCTCCGCCGGCACCACGCCGGTCTGCCTGAACACCGCCTGGTAGATGCGGTAGCTCCCGGCGAGGCTCCCCGTGTGGCTCGCAGCTGCCCTAGCGCCTGCAGAACTCCTACCAGCCTTCAGCACGACCACAGGTTTCATCGGAGTGGTCTCCTCCAACGCCCTCCGGAACCTAGACCCGTCCTCCACACCCTCAACATACATAGCAATAGCCAGCGTCTCCTCGTCGCCCACAAGGTAGGCAAGCAGATCCGCCTCATCAACGTCAGCCTTGTTGCCAAGGCTAACGAACCTGCTCACACCTATGCCCCTCATCTCAGCCCAGTCCAGGGCAGCGGCCCCGAGAGCACCGCTCTGGCTGAGGAACGCTATCGGCCCGGGCCCCGGAAACCCCTGCCTACGTGCATCAAAGAAAGTAGCGTTGACCCCCGTAGAGGGGGAGTAGACACCGATGCAGTTCGGCCCAACCATCCTCATACCATAGCGGCGGACTATCTCCACGAGCCGCCTCTCGAGGACAACGCCCTCCCCACCAACCTCCCTGAACCCCGCACTCAGCACTATGAGGCCACGTACGCCACGCCGCCCAGCCTGCTCCGCGACAAGAGGCACAACCCTAGCGGGAACAGCGACAACCGCGAGGTCGACCGGATCCGGGACGTCGAGGATGCTCGGGTAGGCGGGGAGTCCGAGTATTTCCCGGGCCCGCGGGTTCACGGGATACACTGGGCCCGGGAAACTCCGCCTAAGGTTCTCGAGGACAAGATGCCCCACCTTCCCCGGCTCCCTCGCGGCACCGATAACAGCAATGCCCCTGGGCCGGAAGAACACCTCCACGCCCTCACCGGGCCTAGGCCTGGAGAGTGAAGCCAAGGGATACGGCACCCCAACCCTAAGTGACGACACGTCTACCGGCCCCTATTTACCATGGCCACAGCAGGAGACGAGGCAACCCACATGCCGAAGACGTAGAGGCCAAGAGAGGGGGGCAGGAGCGGGAGGAGGCGGGCCTGCCGGCCCAGGGCTCCACCCGGGAAAAAAGCTCTGCTAAGCCTGTCCGGCGCCCTAGGGGCTCCCGGGGACCCCTCCTATGCGGCGGCGCTAGGCCGCCGTTAGCTTCATCACTTTGATGGCGACGAATATCGCCAGTATTATGCCGATTATCGCTATAGCTACCGCTACTAGGGCCCAGCGGCTCGCGCTGTTAGCGTTGTTGGTTACCTTGTTCAGCTGCTCAGTAACCTTGTTGAGCTGGCTGGTCAGCTGCTGTAGCAGGCTCTGCTGCAGGTTGTTCACCTGGCTCTGGAGCCTACTCACCTTGGCCTCAAGGCCAGCTATCTTCTTGTTAACATCGCTTATCTTGGCCTCAAGCTCGCTCATTATCTCTTGCTTCACCTGGCTTGCAGCCTGCTGCGCGTACTGCTTAGCCTCATCTTTAGTAGCGGCCTGGCTCTGGAGGCTGCTCAGCTGCTGCTGCAGCTGCTGCAACTGGCCCTGCAGCTGCTGTAGCATGCTCTTTAGGTCAGCTAGCTGAGTGTTAACATAGTCCTTTGTAGCATAGTTACCTAGCATGTTTTCAAGATCACTGATCTTCATCATAGTCTCGTTGACGCTCTTCTGCAGGGCAGCCATCTGGCCTGCGAGCATGCCGAGCTGCTGCTGCAAAGCCTTCACTTCCTTGGCCTGCATAGTGGTGTTCTGTTCTAGCTTCTGGAGCATTGATGCTACCTCTTGGAGAGTATTGCTTACAGCGTTGTACTTGTCAGTCAGGGATGCTACACTCGTCACCAGGCTCTTTAGGGTAGCGTTAACCATTTTCATCTGATCCATCAGCTTCATTATTGCGTAGGCCTGGCTCGTCAGCACTATGGGCTTCTTCAGTGTAGTCACACCAAACTGCGTTACATCGACAGTCGTCATGTTCTTGAGGTAATCAACCTTCTTTGCACAGACGGTGTACTTGCCCGGCCCGGGTACCGGCAGCACAAAGGTGCCATTTGCATCAGTTACTGTGGAGGCGCCAGTCTCCTTCACAACGACCGTGGCACCCTCTATCGGCATGCCATTCTGGTCGACCACTCTGCCCTTGATACTGTATGCTGGGGCCACAGTGAAGCTTATCACTAGAGGCTTTGTAGTGAAGACCGTGCTTTGCTGACCATTTATCACCACATAGCCGCTGTAGGTAAGCGCGGCCTGGAAGGTACCATAACCGTAGGCCTCAGTATGCTGGAACACATATGTATACATTGTAGCATTACGGAGGTTCACCGTCACCATGTCTATTACCTTGCCACTGGGGCCCTTTATCTGTATCAACACAGTGCCGGTGAAGGGCTCTGCGAACTCAACCGTCAGCTTAACCTTGGAATTGGGCAGGTAGCTTGCCTTGTCACTGTAGAACTTCACGAGACTGTTGCTGGCCACGTTAGAGGCCGCGTACGCGGCCACCGGGAGCACCAGGAGCGCCAGCAGCGCCGAGACGAGCGCAACCTTACTCGCGTTCATGTCTTTTCACCCTCTTATTCCGCACGCGTGGAGCCGTGTGGGTTCCACCATCCCAGTCCCGGGGCTCCGGGATTTAAACCCTTGAGGCCCAAGACGGGGTTTTCAAAAACGAGAATGAAGAGCGTAGAATCGCCTCGAAAAAACGGTCGGGGCATTCCTCCCCACGCCCTTCTCGCTAGCCGCTGCTAGGTTATCCCTGAACGGTTATCGTGAAGGTGACAGGCTGGCCCACGGGCACCGGGTTCTCCGGGCTCAGCACCGGCAGCACTGTTATCGTGTAGGTGCCAGGCTTCACCGGAGTGAAGCCGAAGCCCACGCTCATGTCGCCGACAGCCACTACCTGGAAGCCATAGGGCACCGGCAGTATGCTGCCAAACGCCAGCTTGCCAGTGGCGTTATCCTTGATGAAGTATAGCACATAGAAGGCATCACCGGCGCCGCCTAGCTGCTGCAGCACCTGCTTCATAGTGGTCGGGTTGTACTGCAGCTGCACCCTGATGTACACCGGCTCGTTGACCTTGAACATCTCAGTTGGCACGAACTTGTTGCCCTGCACCACGTACATGGTCTCACTGGTTACATTGCTAGCCTTATTCGGCGGGGGTATCCGTACCGGAGTCCCTACACTTATAACCTCCTTAACCTCGACGGGCTTGCCCTCAGCGTTGGCCACATCATAGTATATGAATGCCACCTTATCGCCATTGGCAGCTACTATTATGCCGGGCCGTGTCTGACCACTGCACACTAGCCTGCCAGTAGCACTGTATATCGCATACGGTATGTAGACGCCATCAGTGGTCTTTATCAGACCAACGCCCATGAAGTTGAAGGTCAGAGAGTTGGGCTGTATGAAGCCGGCAGTGGTATTGGTCACCACATCGAAGATGTTGTTTATGCTGGGCGCCACTACGCCGCTGTCCTGGTCGCTTGCTATGCTGCTGAAGCCATCAAGGTAGTAGTCCAGCAGGGTTATGTCCTTCACGGCGGCGTTCACTAGGTCGCCGCCGGTCGGGCACTGGCCACCGTACGGACAGGCGCAGCTGTAGTACGGCTTAGGCTTACCGGTGACAGCGTCTACTACTGTCACCTGGCCAGTCATGTCTACGCCTTTGGTCCATACCTGTACTATTGCACCGGCAGCAGCGCAGGCCGCCGGAGTCGGCGGACACTGCGCTGCCGGGTCATTGTAGCCGACTATAATCTTCCTGCCGGCCAGCAGCTGTGCAGCGTCCTGTATGCTCTCTATGCCCAGGTACTGCTTCAAGTAGTTGACAGCATTGCCATTAGCGGTGTTCGGGTAGGCGCCGCTTAGGTAGTCTATCAGCTTCTTCAGCGTCAGCCCGGTTATGTTGAAGACGCCAGGCGCCACCTCAGTGACGTTCACTAGGCCTAGCTCGTAAAGGTTCTTTATGTATACCCTCACTGGGACACCCTCTATCATTACCCATACTGGGAGCAGGTTAGTGGGGGTGCCAGGCTGTAGCAGTCTGGCAGAGTCGTCCTGGTTGGTGTAGTAGTTCCTGTCATAATCGACTAGGGTTATCCTCAGCTCAGTGTTGTTCAGTGCCGGTATACCGGTCTTATTGGTTACATCCTGCCAGACTGTGCCAAGGGTCTCGTTCAGCTTCGCCTGCACGTCCGCATCAGGTATCGTGTACTCTATGGTCAGCTTGCCCTTATAGGGCACAACGTTGACGGTAGCAGTCTGCGTCTGCAGGGAGACACACTCGCTGAGGTTGTATAGGTAGTCGAGCGGCTGGCCGCCATTCTGCTTCAGCAGGCTAGGTATCATGCTCTCGGCCTGCCTGATGCCAGCCTGCGCCGCTGTGCTGTACGGCGTCTGGTCTACGTAAGTGAAGTTGACGGTCAGGCAGAAGGTACAGCCGGTGTAGGCGTCAAACGGGCTAGCGTACTGGGTTGCTAGCGGCGTGTTGTCGAACAACAGGTTCATATCAATATAGACTTCGCCACCGTAGTACTTCACTGGGCCCGGAGTGTTAGGTAGCGCCACGACACCGTCGAAGTAGTCGCTGCCAGCGTTGCTCTGCTGCAACCATAGGTAGCCGCTAGTTATCCGGACGCCCTCACGCAGTACCGTGTACTCTACGCGGACGCTTTCGTTGAAGTACGGATCTAGGTTCGCATCGGGATCGAAGACCTTCAGCAGCACCGGCTCGCCGAAGTAGATGGTGTTGTTGCCAGGCAGCATGGGCTTGCCGTTCTCCGGGTTCAGTACCTCTAGCTTGGCCTGGTAGAACTTGAACACTGCCTTGGCGCTGGCCTGCCCTATGCTGGGGCTCACATAGCTGACTATTAGCATCGCATCCTCAAGCCACGGGCTAGCACAGCCAGCGTAGACTTGGCCATTATTCATCACGCTGTATATCTCTATGTAGCCGGTGAAGACTCCGGTGTTGATGCCGGTCTCTGTCAGGTTCTGCGGTACGGTTATGTAACAGGTACCTACCGGGGTCGGCTGGCCGGTGGCCGGGTTTATGGTATCTATTGGTATCTCCAGTGTGCCGTTACCAGCCTTGTAGATTGCTAGCTGGCCATTATAGTACTTGACTAGCTCTAGCTTGACATGGCTTGCAGGTATATGATCAACTGCGCAGCACTGCGTGTTGCTACCGTTGTCTATTATCTCGAAGGGTATTATTATTGCATCTTTGTCGCTCAGCACGTCAGCCCCCATGCCAGGGGCTATCGGCGGGTAAGTAGTGTTGCTGGATACTAGCATTACCCTCTTGAGAGCCACAGGTATCTCGGTGCGCTCGAGCTTGATGCTCACATTCTGTAGCTTAATGGTTGCATTCTGCGTTATAGGGCCTATCTGGTTGTTCTGCTGAGCGAAGTTATCGGTTACTATCACTACTATGTTCTTTAGCTGGTAACCCTGGTTGGCGGCTTCCTCGTTGACCTTCGTCCAGTTGAAGTTGCTTAGGTCTAGTATGTACTCGAGGGTGCCGCTGGCCGTCTTGTAGAAGGATAGGTAAATGTCCTTGGTGGCTGTCAGGTTGAAGTACTTTATGCCGCCGGTGGAGTTAACGCCCTCAGCATAGATGGTTAGCATGTAGCCAGGCAACGTTGAGGCCGTGCCGGTGGCGGGGTTCACATAGTATAGCGGTATATCGTAGGCGTACTTGCCTGCGGATATGACTCCCCTTAGGACTGTACTGCCGGTCTTAGTGGCAAAGTACTCGCCGTTGTAGTACACTGCGGTGTTAGCATCGGCGTCAGTTATGTGAAGCGTTATTGTTGGTGGCAGACAGCAGTGCTGCTGTGGACGCACTACTACACTGCTCTCCATTACCTGGAAGCTCATCGGATGGTAGGGTATCACTATCTCGCCCGACTCGTCACAGTAATAGCTGACGCTGGGATTGTCTAGCTTTAGATCATACATGTGCCAGTAGATCTTGTTGTTATGCTCGTTTATCACCGCCGGGTATAGCTTGGCGCTCACTGCCGGGTCTAGCAGGTTGATGCCGGGCTCCTCGGGGTACTTGTAGTAGGCTATAAACATGCCGGGCATGTTGGGGCTCTCTATGAGCTGCAGCTTCATCACTACGTACTGCTGGTAGGTGCTTGAAGAGGTGAAGGGTTCGTTCATTAGCTCGAACCAGACGCCGAGTGTTGCACTTATGTTCTCCTGCTTAACTGCGTCAAAGTCCATGTCAGGGTCACATACCTTTATGGTTATCGGCTGCGTGGGGCTACTGGCAGTGTACATTACTTCAGCCTTGCTAACGAATATGGCTATGGGCACGTTCTGTATGGTGTTTACTACCTGGCCGCTAGTAGTGTTGAATATTACCGCGCTAACGCGTACATCGTCGCCACGGATGGCGTGGGCAAAGTCACAGCCGTCTACTATCCAGGGGCTGCTTAGCTGCTTGCTTATGTTGATCAGCAGCTGGGTTATCTTCTCGGCCTCCGTCTCGTTTGCTGGCTTGAAGAGTATGGTGCCGGGTACGCGGGTGAACGTTATGGTTGCGTTGGGGGCATCGGTGACGCCGGTGGTAAAGTCTTTAACTACTAGTAGTACGGACATGTTGTTGCCGTTGTAGCCGGGGGCTTGTATGCGCCATTCGTCGAGGGCGCCATAGAGCTTGGTTGTGGATACTACGGTGCCGTTGGGCAGGGTTATGTTCTTGGGTAGCCTGGGTATCCAGTAGATGCCGTCGTGTAGACGGCCTCTGATTATGAGCTCGTAGAGCTTGTATGTTAGTGTGACGGTTAGTAGCTTGCCGTTACTGGCCTTGTAGCTTATAACTATTGTGTCACCCTCTGCTAGTACGCCTAGCAGTGGCTTCCATTTACCCCAGGTCTTGGTGGTAGTGTTGTAGGTTCTGTAATAGACTATGGCATTGTTGGTGTTGGTGCCGGCACGGGTTATGTTAAGCTGTATCTCGTAGTAGCCGCTGGTGTAGTTGTAGCCGAATGGTATATCCTTGTTGAGAGTGCCAGCTACGGTTATGTTCGCGTAGACGTAACGGCTACTGGCATTGGGGTCGTATATCTGCACCCTTACTATCGAGCCGATGCCAACTATCCGGTCATAGGTGTCGGCGCTTGTCTGTATGTATGGCTCTGTCTGCGCGTAGGCTACTGTCGCTGCAGGCTTTGCACCCGTGATCACTAGGGGTGCTATCGTGGGGAGGAGCATGACGGCTAGTACAAGTATGCTGCTCAGTATGCGGGGGGTCTTCATGGCTGGGTGTCACCCTTTCCGCTTCTCTATGCCACCTTTTGGCCGTGTGGGGGTGTTAGCGGGCTCCGAGGGGTATAAGGGGGGTGTGCCTGCCTATGCATGCTTGTGCATGCTAAGGGATGTTTTATCTGAGCAGCGGAAGGGGTCTGGAGGGGCAGCTGAGGGGCCTTGGCGAGGCGTAGGCGCCTTGTCCCCGTCGCCGAGGACATCGTTGAGCAGCTCGCCGATATCGCTAGGAGGAGTGGACTCACGATACCCGAGTTGGCTGAGACCATTCTCGGCCAGGCGGTGAGGGTTCTTCGTGGCCGTGACGACGTGGCAGGGGTGCTGGCCGACGCGGTGATCTTGGCCGACATAGCTCGGCTCGGGGGGAGCCCGGTGCCCCTCAGGGGGCTCGGGCTGCTGCTGGACAACGTGGGAGAAGAGGAGGCCAGGAGGTTCATAGAGGAGGCCACGGGGCTTGCGCGTCTCGTCGCCGTCTCGGCGAGGGCACGGGGCGTGGACCAGGTTACGGGCGTCGTGTCTGTGCTGAGGAGCCTCTTCCCAGGCGCCGCAGTAGATCTAGTTGAGGATGATAGGTCTGCTAGGGTTGTCCTCGCCTCCCCTCTGTTCGTAGGCCGGTTGTTGAGGCTTGCAGAGGCTTCGGCCTCCGCTGTGGTTGAGGGTTTCGGGGCCGAGCTGCTCGGCCGGGAGACGGAGCCCGGCCTGGTTGTGGTCAAGTATAAGCCCCGGAGGAGGCGTGTGCTCTAGCATGCAGCTGCCCGCAGGTTGCTGAGGGTGGCCCGCCTTGCCTCAGAAGAGGAGGAGCATAATGCTGGACGAGGAGCACGCCCGGCTCCTAGAGGAGCTGGCCTCGAGGTACGGGGTGGCGATGAGCACCTACCTGCGGGGCCTCCTCCGCGCAGCCTGGGAGGCGGAGGAGAAGGGCTACAACGCCGCCAGCCTCCTCCGACGCGCACTGGTCTTCGAGACCCTTCTCCGCCTCGGCGCCGTGCTCGTACCGCGTAGCCTCCTCTCCTGCGCAGACTCCGGCGAGGCGAGGAGGAGGGGCAGGGAGCTGGGCTCCCTGGCGGCCCGGCTGGGGCTCAACGTCCTTGACTACATAGCCGCGGTAGCCGAGAGGCAGGGCGCGGGAGTGGCGGAGCATGGCCGCGTGGTGCTCTTCTCCACCGCGCCGGGAGAGCAGAGCGTCGTCGCAGCCCTGCTCGCCGGTATGGCCGAGGGGGCGGGGCTCCGTGTGGCTGAGGAACCCGGCGTAATCGTGGTCGAGAAGCCCGGAGGAGAAGGGGGGGCCTAGAGCCCCATGCTCATTGTGAAGCTCTGCGTCTCCCGGGGAACAAGGCTGAGTTGCTGACGGGGCAACGGCCCCAGCGTCTCCCTAGCGCCCGGTGGGGCCTTGGGCGGCAACACCTCTACGCGGGCCGCCGCCGCGCCTATGACGGTGACGCGGAGCCAGGGCCCATACACCCTGCAACCCAGGTAGAGCAGGGGTTGCCCCCAGCCGGGCCACACAACACGGCGGAGCAGCACAGCCTCCCGGGCCTGGCTCCGGGCCTCTAGCCTCACAAGCATCCGGCACTCCGCTGGAGAGCAACTGGAGGCAAGGCTGCCCGGCAGCCAGCGCACCAGCATACCGCGGCTAGGGCTGCCATAGAGAGCGTACTTCCCTCTCCCCGTGGGGAACGCATCCATAGCGGAGGCGACCGTGCTCCCCCCGGGAGGCACCACCGCCACGTCATGCTCCGCGTAGAGGCAGAGCTCAACAAACTCACCGGGCCCAAGCGCCAACGGCCGGGGAAGGACGAGCATCAAGTACCCCGTCAGCCTCTCCGGGTAAAGCAGCGGAGGCACAGGGTATACGCCGACACGGCAACCAGGCAGCAACACCTCCCTGCCTCCACGCCTGTAGAGGCAGCGGCCACCGCCGGCCTCCACTAGCTCCAAGCGCTCACCACACACCTCGAAGACGCCAGGACCCTCAACCACGCCATACACGCAAGCGGACACGGCCCAGCACCCTCAGCTACCCATATAGGAGCGCCAGAGGCCTAGGGTAAAACCGGCCACAGCCCCCCGGAGCTGGAAAAGATGAGGGGGCATAGACGCAGAACCCTTGAGGCAGTACAGAAAACGGCGAGGCGACGTCCCTACACCGGGCGCGTGTTTCCTCAGCTAAGCTACCAGTTTATTCCGCTGCTATCAGCGTCACCGTCCTCAACACGCCAGGGAGTGCGCGGATTGCCGTCACAGCTCGGTCAATCTTTCTGAGACTGTCAGCCGTTATCTTGGCTGCCACGTCGTAGTCACCATAGACCACGTAGGCCTCAACCTCCACGCCTGCTTCCCTTGCAACCTTCCTAACCTTTTCCGCGATCTCATACTCCTTCCCTATCTCGGCGACTATAAGGACAAACGCGACTACACGTTCCTCCCCCACTGTACACCACCCCTTGAGCCGTGCTCCACTCAAGCTCGGAAAGGAGCCCCTC
Organism: uncultured Hyperthermus sp.; assembly: GCA_964542985.1. GTDB lineage: Archaea > Thermoproteota > Thermoprotei_A > Sulfolobales > Pyrodictiaceae > QNYQ01. The sequence continues at coordinate 40,432 of CAZIWH010000001.1, forward strand.
CACCTAAGCGCCCCAGGGGGAGGACTGCCGCGTGGTGCCGCGGCACCTCCTCACGGCCCCGCCGGGGGGCTCAAGGGGTATAGCCCGGTCGCCATTGTCCTCACCCCTAGGGCCTAGGGGGTGCATAATGGTGGAGGGGCTCCTTTCCGGGGAATCTACAGCTACATATTTGCAGGCTTTACGCTTGCTCTATATTGTGGCCCGACAGTATATCGCTGCGCAGTACACGATTCTCAGTGGCGCCTGGGCGGTATTAGAGCCGCCCTCGTTGCCGGTGCAGTCTTCTTGTCCACTACCAGGAGTACCGTGATGCAGCCTCCACAGACCTGGTTGTCTAGCGGCACTGCTCTTGCAGCCGCACAGCCTGCCTGGCGGACCGCCTCTAGGAGAGCCCGGCATGCCTGCTCGTAGACGCTTGGATCCGGGGGGCCGGGCGCGAGGAGCAGCGTCCTGCGTGGCGCTTGTGCCACTCTCCAACCCCCGTGGCTCTATATTGCGTTTTTCGGCCGACTCTTACCGGTGGTGGCCTTTTTAGATTCCCGGGGCTTCTTGGGCTGAGGCAGTGCCGCGGGATGGAGAGGGGTGCCGCGTGCCCTCGGTGGACGAGTGCCTGGAGATAGTTGAGAAGCTGTACAACGAGGGGAAGCCAGTTAAAGAGATAGCCAAGCTATGCGGCAACAGCATGAGCACCGTGTACAAGGCGCTCGACAGATTGGAGGCTATGGGTAGGGTCAGGAGGAGGAAGGGCCACTACAAGAGGCACCGGCGGCTGACCGAGCAGGAGCTCAGGGAGATAGAGAGACTGTTCAGGGACGGGGCAAGCATATACGAGATAGCTAAGAGGCTCAACAGGCCGGAGTCCACGATATACTATGCGTTGAAAAGGCTGGGGCTCAAGTAGAGCCACAGTTCATCATTCTCTTTATTGCCACGCGACTCTCCTCTCCAACCCTATATGTCTCCACTACGAGGTCGCCTATCGAGAGCCCGCCAGTGCTGCAGAGGAGCTTTTCGAGCCTTTCAAGGCCCTCCTCGTAGCCGCTAGCCCCTATGTAGATCGGCTCTAGGCCCCAGAGTGTGGCGAGCCTCCTGGCTATTCTTTCGCTCGCGGTCCCTACCGCCACGGGGGGCAGGGGCCTGGAAGCTGCGAGCTTGGGCGGCAGTGTACCGTTGACCGAGTAGGCTAGGAGCATCTTTGCCCCGAGGGCCTCCGCGGCCTCTACCGCGCTGTGGGCGTAGGCCCAGCGGCCGTCCATCGGCTTGTAGCGTGGGATTCTCGCGGAGGCTTCCGCTCTCCGGATTATCCGGCGGAGCCACCTCACCGCCTCCAGGGGGTAGCGGCCTATCGCCGTTTCCCCGGTGAGCATAACTGCGTCCACGCCCTGCGCGACAGCTACATAGACGTCGGTTACCTCCGCCCTGGTGGGCGCTGGGCTGTTTATCATGCTCTCGAGTATCTGCGTTGCCACAACCACGGGCTTACCCCTGCGGCGGGTCTCCTCGACTATCCTCTCCTGGAGCGCCGGTATCTCCTCGAGCCCGTAGTTCATGCCGAGGTCGCCGCGCGCTACTATGACCAGGTCCGCCTCCTCGACGATGCCCGGAAGATTTTCGACTGCGCTCCTGTTCTCTATCTTCGCGGCCAAGGCCTGGCCGCCGCCCTTCCTTCTCACTATGTCGCGGAGAACCCTCATGTCGTCGGGCTCTCTCACATAGCTTAACGAGATATAGTCAAACCCCCTTGCTATCGCATACTCTATATCGTGGAGATCCTTCATGGTTATTGCGGGAAGCCCCAAATCCTTGCCCAGAACAACCACGGCTTTCCGCGAAGATATCCTTGCAGGCGTCAGCGCCTCTACTACAACCTCGCTGCCAGAAACCTCTGTGACGCGGAGCCTCACCCTGCCATCATCCATTACGAGTATGTCCCCCTCTTCAAGGGCCTCGAAGAACCTTCGTATAGGGAGCGGTATGACCGCCTCCCTACCACCCTCGGCCTTCTCGGCGTAGACGAACCTCGCCTTCCCACCGGGATTCAGGACCACAGGCTCCTCGAGCACTCCGACCCGTATGCTGGGCCCCACTAGATCGCCTATGAGGGCCAGGGGCTTCCCTATCTTCTCCTCCGCCGAGCGCACGTTTTCAACAAGCCTATCCCAGAGCCTTGGGCCACCATGGGCGAAGTTTATCCTGAATCCTCTCACGCCGAGCGAAGCCATGCGCTCCACTAGCTCTGGGCTCTGGGCTGAGGGGCCAAGCGACGCTACCATTTTGACATGCATCTTTACCCAGATCCCTCCAGGGAGGCTGAAGCTAGTCCGCTACAAGCTTCTTAGCCATAACGTATGCATCTTCGCCATCTAGATAGTACATTGGTATCACGCGGAGCTTCACGAAGCCAAGCTTCTCATAGAGCCTTATCGCCGGCGTGTTGGAGACGCGAACCTCGAGGTAGACCTCTACACACCCATAGACGTCGCGCAGGGCCTTCAGCGCGGCCTCCATGAGCGCTGTGCCTATCCTCCTCCTCCGGTACCCCTCCAACACGGCTATTGAGACTATATGGCCCTTCTTCACCAGTCTCGTATAGTCGAAGACCGACGCGCCATACTCTACTCGGCTCATAACGTAGCCGACCACCTTCCCCTCAACCTCTGCAACGTAGAAGGCCTTGCCCCAGCGCTCAAGGTGCTCGCGGAAGAACCACTCTGGGTAATTCTCTGGCAGTGCAAGCCGGTTGATCACTATGACCCTTGGGATGTCCTCAGCCCTTGCCGGCCTGATTACGAAGCCCCTGTCCTCGCCCCTCAGCTGCTCAACAGACTTCACACCGAGAGCACCCTCCGCAGCCCCCCGGCCCGCGGGGCCGGGTCCCGGAGGACAGTCTGCAGAGGCTCCCCAGGCTTTTACCCCCCACGTTCCCGGTTAGCTTCTAGCGCGTGCTGGCCTACATGGGGGCCCGGCGGCTTGGCTAAGCTCTATACTGGCACCGGGGACAAGGGCACCACATGGTGTGGCCGCGCGGGAGGAAGAGTGTCTAAGACACATCCTTGCATAGAGTTCATCGGCTGCCTTGACGAGGCCGAGGCCGCTGTAGGGCTTGCCAGGAGCCTCCTCCCCGAAGAGATGAAGGACCTAGCGGAGCTGCTGGCCTGGGTAGAGGACGCGCTCTTCCGCATAGGGTTCACGATTAACGGGAAGAATTGCGTAACTCCCGGCGACGTCGAGAAAGCAGAGGCCGAGATAGACCGGCTGAGTGGCAGCATAGAGTTCTCATTCACGCTCAACGGCGGCCATCCTGCTGCCGCTGTGACAAGCTTGGCCCGCGCCGTCGCGCGGAGGGCGGAGAGGAGGCTCTGGAGCTGCCTCGAAGTGACCGGGGGCCCCGGCGGTGACGACCTATTGGCCGCCAGGTTGCTCAACAGGCTAAGCGACCTCCTCTACGCTGTGCAGCTGGAGATAAACAGGAGGACAGGGCATAAGCCCGGGAAGCCCTCCTGCACCGGGGGCCGCTGAGGAGCGATGGGCGGCTCGAGCCCCTCCAGCCGAGGGGCCATGAGGAAGCCATTGTAGCGCCGAGGCCCCACAACCCTCTCCCGAAGGGAGGAGGTACCGTGGTGAGGCTGCTCGTCGTATCGCCTGGCGGCTGCCTCGAAAACCCCTTGCTCCCAGGCGTTGAAGGCGTAGACGCGGTGCTCGCGCTGGGGGACTTCGTCTGCCCCACAAGCGTTGAGGCGCTTGAGGCCCTTAGGGCTCCGCTGCTCTTCGTCACCGGCAGGCTCGACGATACTCATGTTGTCAGGCTCCTCGAGGCTCACGGGCTTCTTTTGGATGGCCGCGTCGCAGAGGCTGGCGGCGTCAGATTTGCGGGCGTGGGGGGCAGGGAGCCTCTGGCGAACACGAGGAGGCTGAATGGACTGGACGGCTTCGAAGTGCTAGCCTCCTATCACCCCGTCCACGGGGTCTTTGACTCCTCCCCCTTGGGGCTGCGGAGGGGTTTGTGGGAACTCCTCCCGCTCCTGCGCGACGTCCATACCCATGTCGCCATCTATGGCTCCAGCTGCAGCGAGCCCGGCACAAGGCTGGAGGACGGCATCCTACACATATGCCCCGGCAGGCTCCTTGAGGGCTGTTACGCGGTGGTTGAAGTTAACCGAGAGGGGGCGTCTGCACTGGTGCGCTGCAGGTGAGGGCCGTATGGCTGCGGCAAGTGACCCCGTGGCGGCGTTTTGGGCTGCACTGCGCAGCCCGGGCGAGGAGGAGCGGAGAAGGCTCGTTGAGGCCCTCTCTGAGGCCGGGGTGGTGGAGACACTGAACCTCATAGCTAGGAGGGTCGGGGGTCCCGTGCCCGATACCGTGGCAGCCAGAACCGCCGTGGAGGTCGTGGTAGCCGCGGCGGCTGCCGCTCGGGCTGAAGGGGCTAGGCTCCGGGTCATAGCCCCCTCCTCACCCGTGCCTGGCTGGGGGCCTTTGATGGCTGCTCTTGACTTGTTGTCAAGAGAGGGCTTGGTGACCGTGTATCAGGCACCGCTCGTTCCGGCACCGAGGCTGGAGGCGCAGAGAGCCGTAAGGAAGATTGCTCGCGTGCTACGCGGCGTCTCCGCCAGGCTTGTAGACGTCACTGACTCTGGACCCCTGGTTGTCGCCGCTGCCTATCCGGCGGGAGTGCGGAGCCTAACAATGCTTGTAGACTACGGATACTCCGCCGTGTTCCAGCGCTTTGGCTTCGTGGGCTAACGCGTGGAGGCTAAAATGGCTGCAATCACCGCGCCCGGAGCCATGAGGCTCGCCTGAAGCAGGCTCGCGGCCAGCGACTTTGCGACAGCCATCCTGTCGTGGCTACCCATGTATGCATAGAGGGGCTTGTTCAACACACCCGCCGCCGTAGCCACTACTGCTAACTGCGCAACCATCCATGGGCTCGTTATACCCACAGAGTATATCGCTAGTATCGTCGCACTGCTTGACACGAAGCCGCCGATAGCAGAGACTACTAGTAGGCCGCCAGTTGCGCTCTCCTTAACCAGGTCGGAGACGAAGGCTATTGCTAGATAGAGGAGAGTAGTTCTTAGGGCGGTCCCGAAGCTCAGCGGGTTCTCTATCTCCATCTGCGTCTCCACTAGCCTGCTTATGCTCCTTCTCCATGCATAATAACCGGGGAGAACTGCCAGCGCCGAGGCGGTCACCACAGGGAGCACTGAGTTAAGTGCCAACACGCCGTGCGACCCTATGTAGGCCGCTACCACGGCTATCAAGGCGTTCCGGAGTATCATGGCCGTGTTGGTAAGCACCGTTAGGTCGAAGGCAAGCCTCCTCCCGAGACCACGAAGCAACTGAAGGATGGCCATCAGCGTCGCCTCGCTGTTAGCCAGGCCTCCGAAGAACGCAGTGTATGCCAGCCCCTCGCCGCCCTTAAGCCGGGCCATCACGTAGCCCAGGTAGGAGGTTGCCAATACTAGGGCGAAGAACAAGTAGAGGCTGCGAACACTCACGCCATAGAAGGACGCGCTGCTTTCTATGAAGAAGGGGCCCACAACTATTATCACTACGAGCAGCTCAAGAGCCCAGAGCAGCTCCTCGTACCTTATCCTTCCCACTATACGCTCAGCTGGGAGCTTTATAGCGAGTATGAATGTTGTCAGCACAGCCGCGCTTGCTGCGAGCAATACTTCTCCGACGCCGCTCAGGAAGCCGAGTATGAAGTCGAGGAGGAGGACGACAACAGTAGTTATGCCCGCTAACCTGGCAACCATGAGTCTGTAGGCTGTAAATACTACCACCACGGCGCCGAAGACTAGGAGAAACACTGTAGCCATTACAGCGTCTATAAGTCCCGCAGACCATAGATAGCCGAGCACAGCCGCATAGATAGAAACGAGGCTGAAAGTCCATATGCCGGGAAACTCCTTCGCCACCAACTCCTCGACGCCAGGCTTGCGGTGCTTCCTTCGGGCTAGGGCTGCCCTGGCTTTCTCACGTTCTATTCCTATAAGCATGCCGGAGAGAAGAGCAACTATTATCCTGAAGGTAGGGTCATACAGCAACCCCGTGTTTGCCACGCCTACATGACCTCCACGCTAGTGGAGCCCCTTATTGCCGCAGCCTCAAGGAGCGATGCCAAGCAGGGATGAGAAAGGCAAAGAACCAAGACTTGACGCCTAGTCCTTCTGTAGGCGGTAGCGCCACACATAGCTCTGGGGCTCTGGCGCGGGCGGCGGGTTCCTCTTGTGCTCGCTGGCGCGGTAGAGATCTATGACCCTTTGTATCTTCCAAGGCTCGAGGCCTGTGGCCTCTATTACGTCATCAGGTTTGAGGCCTAGGTCGAAGAGCCCGTAGAGTATCATGTCCACCTCGTCGTAGGGTAGGCCTATTTCAGTCTCTGCTAGCTGGCCTGCCCATAGCCTTGGGCTGCTAGGTTTCTTGGCTATGTTCTCTGGGACTCCTAGGCCGAGGGCCAGGCGGCGGACCTGGCTCTTGTAGAGGCAGCCTATAGGTAGGAAGTCTACCCCTCCGTCACCGTACTTTGTGAAGTAGCCTATGAGTATCTCGCTTCTATCGCCGGTGCCGGCTACTAGTCTGTTCTCCATGTTGGCGTAGAGGTAGAGGAGGCTCATCCTTATCCTAGCGCGGAGGTTGCCCAGGCTCTTCTTGTCCGGCATCTCGCCGGTGACAGCGAGGTAGGAGTCCACTATCGGCTTTATGTCTATCATCTTGTAATCCACATCGTATATCTCCACGACACGCTTAGCGTCCTTGACGTCCTCCATCGGAGTGACAGAGGAGTCGGGCATTATGAGGGCGAGCACCTTGTCGTTGCCAAGGGCACGCACCATGAGGGCTAGCGTGGTCGCAGAGTCCACACCGCCGCTGACACCCACTACAACGCCCTTGGCGCCCGCGGAGGCTACTATGTTGCGCGTGAACTCGGACAACCTATCAGCTATGGCCTCATAGTCGAGGTCAACTATGTCTCTAAGCGTTATACGCCGCACCTGGCCCGCCACAGTGAACGCCCCCAGGAGCCTCCCACCATGTCCTCCCCACCCCAAGGCCTAGGCCAAAAACCTAGCCCGCTAAGCCTTATGGATCCCCACTTGGAGGCGTGTTGCCGTGGCACGCGTTATCCTAGGCCTGGGGCCCCTCCTACGGAGCCGGGACATTGCCGTCGTCGACTTGAATGCTGAGGCGCTTGGCGTGCCCAGGCTTCTCCTAATGGAAAACGCTGGCCGGGCCGTCGCTGACGAGGCCGCCTCGAGGACGAGGCCTGGGGGCCGGGTCGTGGTCTATGCTGGGCCTGGCGGCAACGGTGGTGACGGCCTCGCGGCTGCAAGACATCTGGCGCTTCGTGGCTACCGTGTGGAAGTCGTGCTCCTCTCCAAGCCTAAGGAGATAAGGAGCGAGGAGGCCGCGGCCATGTATAGGGCTCTTGAAGCAATGGATGTCAGCGTTGATGTGAACATTGTTAGAGATGTTTCACGGCTTGAGCCCGGGGAGGCCGACGTGCTCATAGACGCCATGCTGGGAGTGGGGTTGAGGGGAGCGCCCCGCTCTCCCTACAGGGAGGCCATACGTGCATTCAACGAGTCTAAGGGCCTCAAGCTGGCCGTGGACGTGCCCTCCGGGCTGGACGCAGACACCGGAGAAGCGCCCGGGGAGGCCGTGAGGGCAGACGTGACCGTCACGCTCCACAAGCCCAAGCCTGGCCTCTACCAACGTCCGGATCTCGCGGGCGAAATCGTCGTAGCCGAGATAGGCACGCCTCCCGAGGCCGAGATCTATGTCGGCCCCGGCGACGTGGCGCAGCGCGTGCCCAGGCGCCGCTGGGATACGAGAAAGGGGCATGGAGGCCGCGTCCTCATAGTGGGAGGTTCTCGCGACTACCGCGGCGCGCCGATAATAGCGGCGATGGCCGCCGAGAGGGCTGGCGTGGACCTCGTGTTCCTCGCCTCTGTTCCAAGCGTCGTAGACTCTGCGGATAGGCCTACGCTCATACCGGTAAGGCTTGAGGGCCACCCCTATCTGCACCCGGACCACGTGCCGGTGCTAGAGAAGCTCATGGCCAGGGTGGACGCCGTAGCTGTGGGCATGGGACTCGGCCTCTCCGAGGATACGAGGCTCGCGCTCCACATGCTGCTCGAGAGGGCTGCTGAGCTGGGTAAGCCCGTCGTCCTCGACGCCGACGGCATAAAGCATGTCGCAGTGCTCCAGAGCCTCCCCACTGCCAAGCTCGTGGTCACGCCACATGATAGAGAATTCGAAATACTCTTCGGCAAGAGGCCTGCACCAGTGACCTGCATCCATCGCCGCGTTGAGAACGCCGCAGAGGCCGCCGCGGGGCATCCAGGCATGGTGGTTCTACTCAAAGGCCCCGTGGACGTGGTGACGGATGGCTCACGTGCACGGCTAAACAAGACCGGAGCGCCGTCCATGTCTGCGGGTGGCACGGGAGACGCGCTCGCCGGGCTCCTAGCAGCTCTCCTAGCGAAGGGCCTCGACGCCTTCGACGCTGCCGCCGTGGCAGCCTACGTTAACGGTGCGGCTGGTGCACTCGCGTACAAGGAGCGCGGCGACTCGGCGACCGCGCTGGATCTTGTAGAGAAGATACCCGAGGTGCTTTGGCGCCCCATGGAGCATGCAGGAGAAGCTGTGGTGTACAGGAGGCTACCGCTGAGGAACACATGCTAGCAGTACCACGCCCCGCGTGGGCCCTGGAGCCCCCTCCCCGTGAGCAGTCTTTGTAGGCCGTGGCGGCCGCCGCTACGCCGTCCACGGCCCGGGGGCCCCGGGGGAGAGTCTGACCGGACCCGCGCGGAGCGTGAGCAGCTAATGGTTTTGCCGGGGTCGGCGTGAGACTAGGCCAGTCACTCCCCCGTGGTCCTAGACTGCCCGCCTCTCCATCCCCCGGTGCCGTGTGCCGCGATGTAGCGTTGTAGCCCCCTTATATCCTAGGGGAGAATGGTTTATATAGAGGATTTATTAGGGGTTTTAAAGGGTGCTTCGTGCTTGGAGCGGCTTGAGCCTAGGCAGGGTGCCGGCGCACAGGCCGGGGCCCAGGAGGAGCCCAAGCCGACGGCTCATATAGAGAACATCGTTGCCACGGTGTCGCTTGACCAGGAGCTCGATCTTAGACTCATTGAGAGGGTTATCCTCACAGCCGAGTACAACCCGGAACAGTTCCCTGGCCTCGTCTACAGGCTTGACGAGCCCAGGGTCACTGCTCTGATATTCAAGTCTGGTAAGATGGTTGTCACGGGGGCTAAGAGTACCCGCGACCTTATAGAGGCTGTTAAGAAGATTGTTCGTAACCTCAAAAAGCATGGGATACAGATTAAGGGTAGGCCTAAGGCACAGATACAGAACATTGTAGCTTCAGCTAACCTAGGCGTTTGCGTGGATCTAGAGAAGGCTGCGCTCACGCTAGAGAACAGCATGTATGAGCCGGAGCAGTTCCCCGGCCTTATCCATAGGATGGACGAGCCACGCGTCGTGCTCCTCATCTTCGGGTCTGGGAAGATGGTGATAACGGGGGCTAAGAGGGAGGAAGAGGTCTACGAGGCTGTCCAGAAGATATACGAGAAGCTGAAGAGACTGCGCGCGATAAGGCCCTGCTACTAAGCTGCTGGCCTGGCCCCTTTCTTAACGAGATTTTCCAGGAGCCTGATCGCAGCTCTACGTCCCTTCACCCTGACCAGCGCCACGTCGCCCGCCCACTCCACCTCAGCGCCAGCGGCGCGGGCCAGCTGCTCCAGCGTCTGGGGCGGGAGCCTACCGGGCCGAAGTGGGAGCACATAGTAGCCCTGGGGGTCGGGCTTCGAGGTCAGCTCCCTGGCCAGACGGCGGAGCCTGGAGGAGGTCACCCTTCCAGCACCTCCGTAAACGCAGCGTTATCTTCCCCTATGTAGGTGTCTATGAGGACCTGGAGGCGTGGTATAAGGATGCGCAGCCTCTCGGTGGACATGTTTCTAACCATTCTAGCCACTGCTAGCATCCTGGCCGCGGCTGCGAAGAGCATTGGCTCAAGCCTGCCTAGGACTATGTCGCCTACATCGTCTAGACCTTCCACTATGTCTAACGCTGCAAGAGCCAGGCGGGCGACGTGGGCAGCATAGGCGGTAAGAAGCGTTGAGAGGGCCGCATATTCCTCCTTGTCGAGGGCCTCCATGTGAACCGAAAGGGCCTCCATGGCTGCGTCTACGGCTAGCCGGGGAAGCATGTTAAGCTGGGAGCGGAGCACTCCGGGCTTGGGAGCGCTACAGGCTCCATGGCGGGCTATCTCCTCCTCTGCCACGGCGAGGACGCGCTGGAGAGTGAGCCTCTCACCAAGAGCAAGATCCCGCCGTGCGAGACGGGCAAGCTTCTCCACAAACTCCTCGACCCTGCTCTTGCAGTCCTCCAAGGGGCTGTTCACCGAACCGCTGCGCCCCACAGGGCTCTTAAGGTGCAGTAGAGCGCTGGGTCGCCAACCTACCCTGTCCCCACGCCCCTGCCGGGGCGTCGGAAACGGGGTGTCAGCTCATCCCCAGCGCCTCGTGGGCACGGGCTAGTATGCGTTCCTTCATCAGCTTTATCGCCATCTCTTTGCCTGTCAGCTCGCCTGGCGGGAGATACTCCACGACCACGCGTGGCAGCATCCTGGCCTGGGCTGCCAGCCTCTTGTCCCCCGTAAAGAATATGACTAGCTTGTTCTCCCTGGCCAGCCTCTCCAGCAGGTTAAGCACATCATAGTCATCGCGAGCGGGCTGCTGGAAGACACGTTGACTCACCTTTATCGGCCGGTCTATACCCCTGCCCAAGACCTCGTGGAACACTATGCCCTCGGGAAGCTCCCTCTCGAGTATCTCCGCGAACCGCTTGAACATCTGATCAAACACCACTGCGACACCGCCGGGAACCGGGGCCCCGGCCGGGGGTTCCTCCGCAGGCTGCGCAACCGCCGCAGCGGCCGGCTGCCGGAGAGTCTTGGGGCCCCCGAGTAGTTCCCGTATCTCGCTGGGCGTCGCCTGGAGCACTATCTCTGCACGATATACACGCACGTCCTCGCTGCAGCTCCTGGCCTTTCGCAGAGCCTCGGCTAGGCTCCCCGCTTCTGCTAGGAGGCGATCTCCGCAGAGAATTAGGTAGCTTGGCACCGGCCTCACCGTATTATCATGACCGATGTAGCGCTGTTCACTACTACCGAGAGCACGTTGCTCCCCACTATGAGGTCCTCATTCGTCGTGCTGCCACGGGCACTCATTATCACTAGGTCGTAACCGCCGTCAAGTATCTCTCTTATTATCTCGTTAGCTATGCTGCTTGTCGCCGGGTTGAAGGTCCTCAGCTTGAAGTCTACGTAGACTCCCTTGTCTTGCGCCCTCTCCTCAACCTTCTTCCTCAGCTCTTCCACATCAGCCGAGCCCGCAAGCACATGGAGCACCGTTATCCTGGAGCCGTAGCGTTGGGCGAAGTCTATAGCCACGTCCAGGGCCCTGAGGCTGCCCTCAGAGCCATCCACGGGCACAAGTATCCGGCGGAAGAGGAAGCTAACCTTGTAGCTGGGCTCTAGCGCAAACTCAACAGCCATGTTGCCCACCTCATTCCCCGGCGCGTTCTGGGTTTCCCTCGTGAGTTGCAGCTAGCTACGGGAGGGGAACCTAGGTATCCGTCCCTTCATGAGACCTAGTGTTTCATCAGTCAACCTTATTGTGTCCTCGGTCTTCTTTGCAAGCCCGGTTACTGCTCTTATCGCGTCAATATTCTCCGGCACTACTATCGACTCCTGGTGGACGGCTTGCATCCACATAACCTTGTTGCCCTCCACGGCTATACTATTCTCCCAGATCACGAGCTCCGGTATGTCGTAGCGCTTTCTGCCCAGATCCCTGGCATATTCTACCAGGTCTGCTGTGCTCCTCAACCCGAGGCTGTCATCGGCTAGCACTATCCTGGGAGTAGAGAGGAATGCTTCAACGACGTCACTTCTCTCAACCTTCTGCTTAACCGTAGCCTGGACCACGTGGACATGCATCAGCGTGGTAGGGACGACAACCGCCATGGTTACTATGTCTAGCCAGGGGAGCACAGTCTTTACGTCAACGGCATGGTGGCTTGGCGCCTTGGCAGGGTTAGGTACTATGGCGTTCACGGGGCCCCTCTTGGTCTCCTTAGGGTCGGCTGCTCTCCTCACTATAGTCGCGAAGACAGACTCTATATCGACAGCCTTACGGAGCGCACATATGCTGCGGAGGAGTGCGGTAGTGTTACAGGAGACAACACGGAGGCTACGTCTCCCCACGGCTTCTTCGTAGTTGCATAAAGTGCTGAATGAGGCTTCAGCTACGTCGGGCTTCTCCCCGCCCTGGAAGATCATGCGAACACCGTGCTTCTCGTAGAGCGGCTTATAGGAGGCGCCTACGCCGGCCGGCGTCGCGTCAACCACGACGTCTACCTGGGAGAGCATATCCTCTATCGTGCCAGCGGGCTCTATACCCACCTCTTTGAATTTCGCGGCTGCCTCACGGGGCACGAATATCTTGATACCCTTCTCCGCTGCATAGGCTGCCGCGTAGTCCGGCCTGGTCTTAGCCACGCCGACTAGCTCCATGTCGGGTTGAAGCATCACTGCTTCGGCGACTCTCTTACCTATCGTGCCGAAGCCATTCACGCCTACACGTACACGCGCCAAGGCCTACACACCCCTCCTCTAGGCGTAGACGAGGCCTGCACCTATGTTGATGTCCCTTTGGCAAAGTCGCAACTAAATAGTGGGACGAGGAGTTAGCTGTGGCCTTGCCTTGGGGCCAAGAGCTCGGGGAAATACTTGGCTGCTGACCTCTGAAGCGCCACTAGGCCTGGCAGCTCCTCGCCAGCCAGGAAGAGCAGCAGCGCGCCTCCCCCAGTGCTTACATGCAGGTTGAGTCTCCCGCTGAGTCCTAGTTCGCTGACTATTGCATTCAGGTGACCGCCGCCTATTATTACGAAGGCGCTGCTATCCACTGCTGCCTTAACGAGGGCTCTGCTACCTTCGCGGAACCTCGGATCCTCAACGACACCCGCGGGGCCGCGGAGAACTATCAGCCTTGCTTCCCTCATTATCTCACTGTACATCTTTACCGTCTGCGGCCCTATATCTCTTATTAAGCCGCGTATGTTGCCAACGGTCTCCACCCTGACCTCGCCCCCTACTAGCGTGACGAAGTCCACGGGGGTCTCGAGGGGTAGGCCTCGGAGGAGGAGCCTCCTGGCCCTCGGGATGAGGGCCGTTATACCCTTTGACTCTAGGAGGCGGCGGTTGATGTCGCCTATGTCTATGCCCTTGGCCAACATGAATAGCTCGGCTATGAGGCCCGCTGTGAGCACGCGGTCCACAGCCTTGTTGGCGTGTAAGTGCTCGAGTATCCTCAACGTGTCGTGGACCTTGCCGCCGCCGAGGACGAAGACCCTGGGCCTCTCCTCGGCGCTGTAGAGCCTGGCCAGGGCTGCGAGTTCCTTCTCCATAACCCTACCGACGGCCGATGGCATCAGCAATGGGAAACCCACTATGCTCGGCTGACTCCTATGCGCAGTGGCAAAGGCGTCGTTCACATAGTAGTTCACGTGAGGCGCCAGTCTCTTAACGAATATGCTCTTAGCGTGACGCTCCGGCTTAGCCTCTATTATCTCCTCAGATATCAGTCTAGTATTGTCAAGCAGGAGCGCCTGGCCGGGCTGGAGCGCGTCTATCCTCTTCCTGGCTTCGGGGCCTATCACGTCGTCCACATAGTCCACGTCTATCTTCGAGTACTTTGCAAGCAGCCTAGCATGCTGTCTGAGAGGGACGAAGTCGCTCTCGCCAGGCCTTCCCTGGTGACTCAACACTACCACTGCCGCGCCGCGCTCCGCCAGCTCCCGCACCGTGACCGCGTGGGCCCTTATCCTCGCATCGTCCAGTATCTCCCCCGTTGACGGATCAACGGGGCTGTTTATGTCTATACGGAGCAGCACCTTGGAGCCCTTGAGGCTGTAGCGCTCGTCCAGGTCGTCTATCGTGGGGAGAAGCTGGCTGTTACGTAGCCTGCACGGCAATAAACTCTCCCACGACACGGAGACCCTGGTGACAGGCAGCGACTAATAAGAGAAGTGGCCCACCACTCCCAGCATGGGGCTGTGAGGAAGTACCCCGGGAACGAGCCGAGCACTGCTGATGACGACGTGGTCCTTCGCCGAGCCCCTCCACCCGTCCTAGGCACTAGACCCCTGCGCCACCGCTTCGCGGTGGGAGGCCCTCCGAGCCGCGAGGAGCTCCATTACACGGCGGTGCAACTCAAGCAGCAGCCTCTTCCTATCCTCCATGAGCACTATGTCGCTATAGCCCCTCACCACCACATGATGCGCGAACGGCGACGGCACCGGCGTAGCTCCGAAGTAGGCCACCTCAACGCTGCCCTCCCTTATCCAGCGAAGAACCTGCTTGGCGTTCTCTATGTCCATGTAGTCTTCGAGTATCTCGCGGTACGCCTCCTTCAAGACAGGGAACCCCGGTATCTTCTCCACGGCCTCCAAGAGCGCCTGAGCGTTTAACTGTAGCCTGTGCGGGTCGCGCTTCCTTCCACGGTAGCGGCGGAGTATCATGAGGCTCCTCTCTGCACAGTGCCTGAACCTTCTCTTTAGGAGTTCAGTGTTGCGGAGCACCTTCTTCAGCGTCTCCTCTATGTTGTCGGGGCCTATGCTCTCAACTAGGCTGCGGAGCCCTATCTCCTCCCTCATGCCAGGCACTGTGAGCATGAAAGCGTTGTCCGTTACTGCTATCCTCACGTTGGTGCCCAGCATTCGTGAGAGGCTATAGGCGTAGGCTCTTGAGAGGGCGTCGTTCACCCTGCGACCGAACAACGTGTGGAATATCACCGAAGTGGCATCGTTCTCCTCGTCGATGAAGTGCTCTACGAGGATGAGCTTGTCGCTTGGCACAAGGCCGCCAGTGAACTCGTACTGCTCGCGGACGTAGTCATAGACGTTCTCGGCCGCATGCCTCTCGAGCCGGTATTCCTTGACTATCCTCTCCACGGCTTCTCCGCGTGGCACGCCGGTAGCTATCATTTCTGCCACCCAGCGGCGGAAGGCGCCCACCAGGAGCGCGGAGTCGAAAGCCAGGGGCAGCATCTCGGAGAACCAGCTCGGCACTGTCGGCCTAGCGCCCTCGGCAGGCTCCACGTATACCTTGGCTCCCTCGCTTCGCACGAACTTGTATGTCCTGCCGCCTAGCACGAATATGTCGCCTGGGCTCAGTATCTGCACGAAGGCCTCCTCCAGGTCCCCCACGTAGCGCCCATCAAGGGTGAACACATGTATCTTTATCTCGTCTGGTATCGCACCGCTGTTGAGATAGTATATTGTCCTGGCGCCACGCTTCCTGCCGAACACCCCCTCCTCCTCGTCCAGCCATATCTTGGCGTAGACCTTGTGCTCCTCAAGACCATAGCGACCCGCAAGGAAGCGGAGCACAGCCATGAAGTCCTCGTAGCTGAGCGTATGGAAGCTGTAGCTTCTCTTGACTAGGGTGTAGGCGTCCTCTATGCGCCACCTCTGCTCAAGGGCCATGCCTACGAGGTGCTGGGCCAGTATATCAAGTGGGTTGCGGGGTATGTGAACCCTGTCTATCTTCCGCTCCATACCTGCTTTGGCCAGGACGGAGCACTCAACTAGGTCGTCGCGGTCGACGACTATGAGGCGGCCCTTGCTCACTTGTCTTATGTGGTGCCCCGCCCTGCCTATCCTCTGGAGCAGCCTGGAGACGCTCTTCGGGCTGCTTAGGAGGACCACAAGGTCTATGTAGCCTATGTCTATGCCTAGCTCGAGGCTCGTCGATGAGACCACTACCTTGAGTTCACCTCTCTTTAGCTTCTCCTCGACCTGCAGCCTTATGTCTCTGCTCAAGCTGCTATGGTGAGCCTCTATCTCGTCTATGTCAGCTATGCCTTCGCTCTTTAGGAGCTTCTTAAGCTTATATACTACACGCTCAGTGGCACTCCTGGTGTTTGTGAATATCAGCGTAGTTCGATGCTCCTTTATCAGCTTCACGAGCAGCTTATAGATTGCCTCATTGACTTGCTCCGCTGGCGTATGGATGAGATCGCGGACCGGGCAGAGAACTCTAATGTCTACGGGCTTCGCAAATCTCGCGTCCACTATGACGCAGTCTCTTGGAGTGCCGTCATCGCGGTAGCCTACAAGGAACTTCGCCACCTCCTCTAGGGGCGCTATGGTGGCGGAGAGGCCTATGCGCTGCAACCTCCCGCCCGTCAGCCTGTCGAGTCTCTCAACGCTTAGACTGAGATGAGAGCCACGCTTGCTGGAAGCCAGCTCATGAATCTCGTCTACTATGAGCCACCGAGCGGTGGCGAGCCTCTCCCTGAACTTAGGCGAGGAGAGGGCTATGGCTAGACTCTCCGGGGTCGTTATGAGTATGTGGGGCGGGTAGCGGAGCATCCTTTGCTTCTCCGAGGCCGGGGTGTCGCTGGTGCGGACTGCGACCCTTATCTCAGGCAGCTCTATGCCCTTCTCTGCTGCCGTCTCCCTTATGCCGCGGAGCGGTTCTTCGAGGTTCTTCCTCATGTCGTTGTTTAGGGCTCGGAGGGGCGAGATGTAGACAGCGTATATCTTCCCCTCAAGTGCCTTCCTCTCCGCTAGGCTGAACAACTCATCTATTATACCGAGGAACACGGCCAGTGTCTTCCCGGTGCCCGTGGGCGATGATATGAGCACGTTTCTGCCCCGCTTTATCAATGGTATGGCACAGCGCTGGGGCATCGTGAAGCTCCCGTAGCGGCGGCGGAACCACTCTGCGACATAGGGGCGGAGGAGGGCGTAGACCTCCTCGTCGCTGCCGCAGCGCTTGACCCACTGCATCAAGCCGTGTCACCTTCCCTTCCTCTATGAGAAGGTTTCTGGGGGCTATGCTGGCTTCCCTTTCAGCGCGTGTGTTGGAGCTGCTAGGCTCTGAGGGGTTTAATTTGCACACACGGCTGCTAGGCAGCTATAACACTCCTCTTCGGGGGCTGTTGAGGCGATGCCCAAGACTGTCACGGTGTCGTTCAAGGCCCCGGTTGAGCTGATAGAGCAGCTTGACGAGCTTGTGCGGAGCGGTGTTTTCAGCAACCGGAGTGAGGCTTTGAGGCACGCTCTGGTCATACTTGTAGCTAGGTACCGGGGTGCCGGGCTTGTGGACGAGGCGGAGGGCCAAGCTGTCAAGGGAGGACGTGGAGCTGCTGTACAAGCTTAGGGACATGATAGCTGAGCTTACTACGGATGAACTTAAGGCTTTCAGCTACGTGTGGGACAATATATCCGTCGGCGAGATACTCTATGAACGCGACCTTAGCCGCATACATGGCGTGAGGAAGCCAATACTGGTTGCTATAGAGCTGCGCGACAAGGGGCTGCTTGAGAGGGGGGAGGGCTGCTACAACCTACCCCGGTGGCTGCGGAGCCTCCGCAAAAAGATAGGCAGGTTTGAGGAGCTGAGGCTCCTGCTAGACAAGCTTCCCTAGCCGTGAGGGGCGGCCAGGTTGAGTATACTGCAGGCACTCTACAGGCTGAAGCAGCGCGACTTCATGGAGAAGCTGCGCGAGATGAGTGACCCCAGTGTGATCTACGTTACAGATCTAGTTCAGTGCAGTCATAAGAGAGTGATGAGGATAATGTATCCGCTCATGAGTTTTCGTTTCGAGCCTCCACTGGTGCTCGGCGACCTGGTTCACGCGGGCCTGGAGGCGTTGCTCTCCGAAGAAGACTGGGAGGCCGAGGTCCCAGTGGAGGCGAGCGTCGAGGTTGGAGGCGAGACCTATGTCGTCAAGGGAAGGGTTGACCTCCTCAAGAGGAGCGAGGAGGGGAGGCCCGTCACCGTCGTTGAGATAAAGACTGGACGCGATTTGCTGGACAACAGTCCAAGGGAGCACCATGTAGCACAAGTACAGGTGTACATGAGCATGCTGGGCGCGAGAGAGGGCTACCTGGTCTACATTACACCCGAGAGGCTTGTCGAGTTCCCCGTAGAGCCCGTCAGCATA
The DNA here is from genome assembly GCA_964542985.1 of uncultured Hyperthermus sp. GTDB lineage: Archaea > Thermoproteota > Thermoprotei_A > Sulfolobales > Pyrodictiaceae > QNYQ01. The sequence goes on from CAZIWH010000001.1 coordinate 58,458, forward strand.
GACCTCGAGAGCCTCGTGGAGGACGTAGTCTATGACCGCCGCGCGCCTAGATATGATTGGGAATGCCGCTACTGCCCCTATCGCAGGATATGCCCCTACGCCCATGTAAGGTGATGCACCCTGACTAGGCTCAAGGGAGACATGCACATACACACCACGGTCAGCGATGGAAGGGCTTCTCCAAGGGAGGCTGCACTCACTGCATATGAGAAGGGACTTGACTTCATAGCTGTAACCGATCACGATAGCTTTGAGGGCGCTGTGAAAGCCAAGCGTGCCGCAGAGTCCATGGGGCTGGAGCTAGTGGTTATCATCGGCTCAGAGGTCCGTACCACTGCTGGGGATATTCTCGTGTATTGCCTCGAGCCGCCGGAGAGAATGCCACGTGATCCCCTGGAGCTGGCTGACTACATGAGGGATGAGGGCTGCCTCGTTGTACCCGCACACCCATTTGATAAGAGGAGGAAGGGTATAGGCGAGCTTGTCTACGAGGCAAGGTGGGACGCCATAGAAGTTTTCAACTCCTATAGTGACCCGTGGTCTAACCGCCGGGCGGAGGAGGCTGCGAGAAGACTGGGGCTCCCCGGCTTAGCCAACAGTGATGCACACGTGCCGGAAGCCATAGGCGCAGCCTACAATCTTGTAGAAGCCGAGCCCGAAGCAGAGGACATTCTTGAAGCTATCCGTCGGAGAAAGGTGGCCCCGGTACCCGGGAGGCCCAGCATAGGGGGCTACTTGTCCACCATCGGATGGAGCATAAAACGCAGGCTCCGGCGCCGCGGGCCAAGCAGGCTCGACTACTTGGAGGACGAGAGCCCCTGGTAGAAAGGCTTGAGACTAGAAGGAGGGGGCCTCAACGTATTCGAGCACCTTATCCCTGGCTTTCTCGAGCCGACGCTGGTGCTCCTCGAGGAACTTTGTGAGCAGCTCAACCGCACGCCTCTTGTCTGGGCCACAGAGCAGCTCGCCGCCCCTACACTCCTCGTATATCCTTGCCAGCTCCCTGTCGTCGCCTATGAGGTGATATACGTAGAACTCGTAAATGGTGCACTTCTCCGGTATACCGCCTAGCCGGCGCTGCTCCTCCACGGTCGCGCGGCCGCCTGTGAGCGCACGCATGAGCTTCTTAGCCGCCACCTCCGGGGGATCGGTGAGGAATATCGTGTAGTCCGGCCTGCTGCTGCTCATCTTGTTGCCGTCCAGCCCGGTCTGGAACCTGTGGTACGTAGATGCCGGCCGCTTGAGCCCGAGCTCGTGCTCGAATCTGTCCGCGATGTCGCGAGTGAGCCTTAGGTGTGGATCCTGGTCGGCGCCGACAGGTACTACGACATGCTTGAAGCCGCCGAAGTGGTCAAGCTGTGGATGTAGTATGTCGGCGGCCTGAGTGAGCGCCGCAACAACCTTAGAGGGTTCCAGCTTCCCGTATATAGCCTCCATCTCAGCCATTGTTACTTTCCTAGAGAACATCTGTATGAGCCTGTAGTAGTGCGGATCATAGTTAGTCTGGAAGTATATGTGGGTGTGCTTGTTCTTCTCGAGACCGAGTGCAATGAGATTGGCAACATACTCGTATAGCCCTATCTCTATGACCTTCCTCCTGTCCAGGCGGCGCACCGCATATGCCTCGGCGTCAGCTATGACTACGAAGACCTCGAAGCCCAGCCTCTGGTAGTAGATTATCTGGTCCGCAACCATCTTGTGGCCAAAGTGGAAGCGACCACTAGGCATGAAACCAGTGACTAACGCGACCCTCTCGCCACGCTCATATGCGTCGAGTATCTTGTCAAAGTCTCTGTGGCCGAATATCACGCCCCGCCTCATGAGATGGAGCGGCCGCTTGAACACCTTCTCCACGCGGGGCAGGAGCTCGCGGAAAGGTTTGACGCCGAAGTACTCGAAGAGCTTCTCGTACTCCAGTCTGACAGCCGTGCCCCAGGGATCTATGTAGGGGCTCTTGCCCTGCTCCTCCACAATAACTCCCACCCGCCGTGCGCCGCTACGCGGATAAAGCTGCTCTTTATTGCTAACGTCCCGTCTTGATTGAGTTGGGGACCTCTGCTTGGTACGCGTCATAGAGTTCAGCGATGTCCTTGAGGCTGTTAGGAAGCTTGCCCGTGAAGCTCCAGAGCCTCACGGGCTCAGGGAGAGAGTAGAAGCCTCTGGCCTGCTTGTGAGGCTCGGGAACCGCGGCGACTTTGAAGGGAGAGTTGTGGCCGTTGACTCTGCGTTCCCGAAGACCCCCGTGTATCTCCTAGGCTATGCTTTGAGCCTTGTCGCCGTGGCCATAGTCTCGGCCGGCGAAGGGGGCTTCTCTAAGAGAGTTAAGTCGTGGCTCCTAGCGGAGAGGCTCGGCGAGCTTGACCAGGACTATGTAGCCGGGTTTGCGCGGCTAAGGGAAAGGCTCGAGGCTGTAGCCTCCGCTCGCGGAGCAAGGGCTGTGCTTCTCGACGGGGAGCTTGTGCCCCGGTCGGGGCGGAGCCCTGTGTGGAGGGAGGTTGAGGGGGCTAGCCGCAGGCTCCTTGACCTAGTTGACGCCGGGGTCTGCGTGGCGGGCGTGTTGAAGAGGAGCTACTCGGCTAGCCTAGCGTCGAGGCTTGGATTCGAGTTTTCTGACCGCGTACTGGCCTCGTTCACGCTCCAGAGGGGGGAGGCGATCGTTGCTGAGCATTCTTCGCGGCTGCTGCATGCCAGGGGCTGCTTTGAGGCCCTCTATAAGCCGCCGAGAGGGCTGCCCGCCGCAGTTAGGGTTGAGCTATGCTGCCCCGGCGGCCGTGAGGAGGCCGTGGGGTTCCTATCCTGGCTCGCCAGGGAGACTGGTGCCTCGGGGCTGCCCTGGATGATAGACCTCGTCGACTCGCTTGCTAAGAAGGAGGCCTCGAAGGCTTCTGCCGTAGAGGCACTTCTCCTCTCCAACCTTGCGCGGCTGGGTCTGCAGCATCTGGGCTACAGCGCTAACCCACAAGAGTCCATGAGGAGGGGGCGGGGCAGCCGGCAGTAGCGGCCACCGCTGCTGCACGACGCGCCAGCTTATTGAGCCTCTCTAGTAAGCTGTTAGGGGCGACGTGTGCCACACAGTTGAGCGCCAGCGCCAACGCTTCTAGCTGTGCCGCGGCCTCCTTGCAGCGGCGTAGCCTTGACCAGTAGAGTACGCGGGTGTAGGCTATCAGTGCCTCAACTGTACAGCCTAGGGCCCTCGTGTAGCCCGGGCAGCAGCTCTCCTCCACGCGAAGGGGCTCTAGGACGAGGACTAGGGCGCTGCCCATGCGGCGGCGCGCAGATATGATTGCCTCTATACGTGTGCCCTCCGCGTGGGGGCATGGTGTGTGGAGCGTCTTGGCGGGTGTTGTGGCGAGCCGGTGCTCCACGGCGTCGAGGAAGGTCTCAGGACGGCATGCTGCTACTAGGCAGGCCTCGACCGCTTCCTGAGCATAGACGTGGAGCTTCGTGCCCGGGTATATCTTCACGTACAGCGCGCCGTTGGGGCCAGGTCTCAGGCCTAGGGGCGTGGTAAAGACCCTCAGGGGTGACGCTATCGTGGCGACTGTCTCGAGTATGTATCCCTTGAGCAGCATCTGGGCCGCCGAGGTCGCCGAGGCAGCCGCTGCCCTCATGGGCTACAGCCGTAGGGGTGATTGCCGGGCGGCTAGGGTTCTTCAAAGCTTGGCTCTGGAGGCTCTGCTTGAGAGCCGCCTTGTGGTCCCTTCTACGGTGTGCAGCCTCCTGCGTGGTCGCCGTGTCTGCGTGGCCGGGAGCTCGGAGGAGCTTCTTAACAGGAGATGGCATGTTCCGCGCGGATGTGTCGTGGTTGCCGCTGATGGCGCTACCGCGCTTTTGCTGGAGGCAGGGGTTGTGCCAGATGTGGTGGTAACCGATCTTGATGGACCATGGGGTGCCCTTGAGGAGGCTGCTAGGAGAGGAAGTCTCCTGGTGCTATATGCTCATGGAGATAACGTGGCATCTGTTAGGAGGTTCACCGGGCTGCTAGAGAGATTTGCAGCGCAGGCCCAGTGCATGCTGCCTGGCTCCCAGGCTCTGCTCCTTCCACCGACCGGGTTCACCGACGGCGACAGAGCAGTTGGTCTCGTAGTCCTCTGCGGGGCCGAGGAGCTGAGCCTCATAGGCATGGAGTTTGGCGGAAGAGTTGCAGCCGGGACCAAGGCCTGGCTAAGGAGTTCCATAGAGCCTTGGCCCGAGAAGCGGAGAAAGCTTGCAATAGCCGCTAGGATTACATCTATATGGCTCGGCGTGCACAAGCTGCGCCGTGGGACCGGTATTGGGCCGCAGAGTGGTCATAGAGACCGGGGCTAGGCTGCACCTGGGCTTCTACAGGCTCTGCGCCCTGGGGAACCGACTACTCGGAGGAGTTGGGCTAGCTGTTGAGGGGGCTCATGAGCCGGTGGGCGTGCTGCTCGAAGCCGCGAGAACCGGCTCGAAGCCAGTAGCCGAGGGCTGCGACTCTGAGCGGGCCCAGGCCTTCCTAGAGGAGGCTGTGTCTAGGTTCAAGCTCCCGTCGGGGATCTACGTTAGGCTGCATCGCTGCTTGCCTAGGCACGTGGGTCTCGGCTCGACGACGCAGCTGGCCCTGGCGATCTATTCTGCTGTCGCGGCCCTCGCTGGGCTCAGTGTTGAGACTGCTGTGCACGCCGCCTCCAGGTCAAGGTTCTCGGGTGTCGGCACCGGGGTCTTTCTCTACGGCGGACTAGTGGTGGACGCAGGATCCCGGGACGGCGTTGCCAGGCCCATGCTCTGGGGAAGCGTGCCAGAGCGTTGGGGTATAGTCGCGGTGATCCCACGCACGGATTGGAGAGTTGAGGAGGGCCCCGGTGAGGTCGAGGCTATTGAGTCTGTGGTGCGGTCGCTTCCCTCTGGGGATGAGTGCCGCCGCGCCTACCCGGTCGTCCTCGACATGCTTGCCCCCGGCGCTGCGGAGGGTGACTTCGAACTCTTCGTTAAGGGCGTTGAGCTTCTTGAGAGGAAGGCTGCTGAGGCGTTCTCGGGGAGCCAGGGAGGAGCGTTCTGCTGCCCCGAGGCCGAGGAGGCTGCAAAAGCGCTTAGGGGGTCTGGTGCGCGGGGCGTGGGGCAAAGCAGCTGGGGCCCGCTCGTCTACGGTTTTTACCCGAGCATAGAGGATGCCGAGCTAGCTGCTGCCCGCATCTCCCGGCTCCTGCCCTACGGCTGGAGGGTTCTCGTCCTCCGTCCTAGGAGCCGGGGTGCCCTCATCGCCACCTTCTGAGCCCTCCAGCTGCTCGGTTTCCTCTTCGACTTTCTCGGGCCCCCTTGGGGACACCTCGCGCTGCTTCAGCCCCTTCCTGCGCCAGGGTAGAGGCAGCACATATGGCTGCTCTCTCTCAAGGAGATCATCGGCCTCGAGGCCTACGCTGCTCTCGGAGTCGAGACCGTAGTAGTGGCGGAGGATCTTCCTTGCCAGCTCCTTTAGGGCGACCATTACCGCGTGCGGTCTTGTCCTCAGCTCTTCAGCTACCTGGTCCCAGCTGCGGGCCTGCAGTATCTTCGCTATCGCTATGTACTCTTCACGCTTGGATAAGCTTAGCCCTCTGGTCTTAGGGTACATAGTCCAGTAGGACTCTATGAGCTCGCGGAATATGTCGGCGACAGCCTCGTAGGTCATGGGACCGTAGGCATATATCCAGAGCCGGTCCACCTGGACTGGCGTGAGGCGAGGATAACGCTCCTCGTCTATCGGCGCCCCCGTCTTCAGTATGAGAGCTGCAACCTCTGTCTCGAAGCCGCGGTAGGGGTCGTGCAGACTTGCAAGGAGCTTTCTCTTGAACTCGCGATTCACTAGGCTAACTACATGTTTCATCTTTTCTTTTATAGGATTTATGACTAGTAGGGTGTACTCGCCGCTGACGGGATTGCGGTCGGGCGACATGTGGACAGGCAGGTAGCCGTTCTTGAGCCAGAAGCGGAGCAGCTGCTCGTTGACCCCGAATCCGCTGCCAACCCAGTCAAGGCCTCTCTCCTTCGCCTCATCGTAGAGGTTCTTCAAGGCGAAGCTCCCTATCCCGCGACCCTGGACGTCTGGGTGCGTTGCTATCCTCACTATCCTGAGTCCACGAGCACGGCCGAACTCGCGTATCCTGGCATGCTTGAGCAGGCGGTCGGGGATTATGTTGCCCGGAGTCTTGCCGCCTCGTAGGAGATCTTCTATCATCTCGTCGTCAAGTCCGCCCTCGTTGGCTATCTGCAACGCTGCCACTATCTTCCCGCCACGTGCCGTCTTCACCGCCCTTATGATGTGGTGCGGCGCATCTGCGAGTATAGCTAGGTCGTCTGGCTCATTCCTGTAGTGAGCTAGGACGTAGATGCCGAAGAGCTGGCGTAGCTCCTTCTCCCCACGCGGGCTGAACAAGTACTCCGGGTCGTACTTCACGTAGACCAGGTTGCCCTCCTCTATATCCTCAATGTCTTCCCTGGACAGATCCGCGGGCTCCGCATCTAGGAGCAGCGCGTCGAAGAGCCACCTCTCTATCGGATCGTTTATAGCATAGCGTATGGGTTCATGCATCTCGACAAGTGTTAGATCCGTCTTTGGGTCCCTCTTGAGTACAGGGAGGAAGCGGACCGAGAATCCGCGACCCGCGCCCTCGTAGCCATGTATAGTGGTTGCAAAGACTAACTTCTGGTGCCTCCTCCATATCTGGAGGAGCAGTGGCACATGCATTCCGGCTGCCTCATCAACTATTACTATATCTGCTTTGAGCTTGGGCACGTAGAGGGGCTCCCAGTATTCTATGCTGAATCTCTCCCCATGGAGCTCCATTATCTTGTCTCCGCGCTTGACAGTTCTAGTTTTTAGGCTGAGAGTGTCCGCCGCCTTCACTGCTAGCTGGAAGAATGACTGGACATTGAGGAGGTTGGGTGCTGTTACTATTATCCTCACGCGACCGGGCTTCTTTATCGCCGTGGCAAAGCCTATTGATGCTATGCCTACTGCACCCGACTTGCCTCTCCCGCGATCAGATGTTATCACTATTGCCTTTTTCCTGTTCTTCGGGGGCTTATCTATCAGCTTTTCTAGTGTCTTAAGTACGGTTACTTGGTCCTGCGTCAACGCTAGCTCGTAGAGTTCGCGAGGGAACCTTGTCTTCAGAGGTATCTCTATCTTTCTCTCACTCGCCTGTTGTAGAGGGTAGTCGTCTGCCTTTAGAAGCTCCTCCGCATCAGTGTCGTATATGAATATGCCCTTGTGTTCCATAAGCTTCCTCTTGAACCACTTGATAAATATGTGGCGAGGCTTGTCGTAGCCAGGTACGACGAGATTCCGCTTGAATATAGTCATCCACGTATCCCATTTCTCCCACGGGGGCACGGTGAATATGATGAGTCCACCACCCTCAACTATGCCCGTCAGCCTACCTACGTCGTTTGGCTTCAAGTCGTTGACCAGGTCTAGCACGAGCAGCTTGGCTGTTGTACCGAGGTAGCGGTCGCTCTCCTCGTAGCGCGCTATGGTGTGCGTTATCATGTTTGCCTGCGACTTAATTACTCTCTTGACAACCTCTTTTCTGACCTTGGCGTCCTTGAACTCGTCGTGGAACATGTATAACAGGGGGAGCTCCTCCTTTCCCTTGAGCCTCCTGTAGACCCTCTCATAGAATAGAATGGTGCGCGCCACAAGAGCGCCTACCTTTACGGGATCTGAGCCTGTTATTACGACGAGCCGCCGGTGCCGAGAGAGCACTGCCCTGGCTATCGCCTTGCTTAGCTTGCGCAGTAACCTGTTGTAGCTCTTTGGTATATAGAGCTTCAGACTGTCGGCTACCTTGCGTCCTATCTCCTCGATGTCTTTCCTTGTTAGCTTCTCTAAGTCCTCGGGATCTAGTTTTATGGTCTCGCGCTTCTTGTCTCTTTGCGGCATGTTGACGGCGGCACCTCTTTGCTCTTCCTCTTCTCTCCCGGGGGCAGCGGTCGCTGAGGGTAGTGTTTGATATTTGGAGCGGGTTTAGGGGCGCAATTGCTCTGGGAGCTTGTCTAGTGGTATCTCTTGCTGCTCGCGTATCTTCATGTTCTTTACTACGACTTTGTTATTTTTAGCTTCCTTTTCGCCTATAATTATAGCGTGGTCTATGCCTTGCTTTGCTGCACGTGCCAGTGCTTTTTGCAGCTTCTTTGTGACTGTGACTGGAGCTTTGAAGTTGCTGGGTAATAGGTCTTGGACTTTCGCCGCATAGGGGAGCAGGTTCTCGCTCAGCACTATTATTATGGCCTTCTTTTCCTCGCTTGCCGTTACTGATAGCTTTTTCTTATCCATGAGCGCTGCTAGCGTCCTGTCGAGGCCTATGGCGAATCCTGTTCCGGGGACGTCTTCGTCTCCATAGATGCTGATTAGCTTATCGTATCTTCCTCCGCCAGCGATGCTTACAGGGAAACCTGGTACCTTAACCTCGAATATCACGCCTGTGTAGTAGGCTAGGCCGCGTGCAAATGCAAGGTCCGGCTCTATTCGTAGAGTGGGCTCATAGCTGCTGAGCATGCTTATGAGCCGGGTTAGCTCGTCCACGGCCGCTGCCACGTCTTGGTGACCGCTCTCTAGCAGTATTTCTCTCACCTTCTCAGGCTCGTTCCTGTGGCTCCATAGTTGTCTTAGGAGTGTTTCTAGTTGCTTATAGTTCCTCGTTTTTAGCTCTTCGAGAGCTTGGTCATAGAGTGATTTGTCCATTAGGTGTAGTATATGATCCTGCAGATCTTCGGGGACACTATGTTTCGCGAAGAGTATCCTGTAGAGCCTTGTCGTACCTATTTTTAGCACTATGTCTTCTAGGAAGCCTATTGCGCGATAGAATGCTATGAGTAACTTTATAACTTCAAAGTCTGCTTCTATTCCAGGCGCCCCCAAGAGTTCTACTCCTGCCTGCCAGAATTCGCGGTAGCGAGCCCGCTGGGGCTCCTCGTAGCGGAAACAGTTTACGATATAGTAGAGGCGGATTGGCTTGGGGCGTCCACGGAGGTGTTTGAGATAGATTCTCGCTATGCTTGCCGTAGCCTCGGGGCGTAGGGCTACCTCTCTACCCGCTTTGTCCATGAACACGTACATCGAGCGCCTTATCTCTTCTCCGGCTTTTATAGCAAAGATTTCAAATCTCTCAAGTGTTGGCGGTTTTACCTCCTCGTATCCATGTTTTCTAGCCAGCTCGGCGAATATCTCGGCAAGCCTGCTAAGTATCCTTGATTCCGGCTCGAGTATGTCGCGGAAGCCTCTGAGCGGTTCAAGCTTTATCCTCGCCATTGCTCGCCGCCTCCTCTCGCGGCTTCGGCGTGAATGGAGCCACGCTGTAGTATGTTATGTCGCCGTAGCGATCCACTATCGCGAGGAGGGGGTCCCAGCCGTTCTTCCGGGCCTCCTCTACGAAGGAGTAGAGCTGCTCTATGTTGATTTGCCTACTCTCTTCGAGCACTAGTATGTACTTTGTGAACCGGGGATCCTTCTTGCTCTTTCTTAGAAGCAGACTGTTGGGCCTCGGCCCTGGGGCTGGCAGTCGTCCGCGTTTGCGCAGATCCAGGTATACCTCGAAGAGTACCCATATGTCCGGGTTCTCTCTCAGAAGCTCTCTCATAAGCTTGGCGAAGGTTTCCCCGCCCTCTTTCGCCGTATAGGCTTCGTAGAGCTTCTCTAGCGCCTCCGCTGGCCTTGTCATGGTGGCCTCCTGGAGGGTGGTGACCTTCTTAGGGGAGGGTTTTCCCCTTTTATCCCTCCTCGGGCATCCTGCTTCTCGGTGCGTGTCTTGGTGGACATGGGCATCGTTGAGAAGCTGCGTATACGTCCTCTCGAGTGGGTTGAGGATGGCGAGGGGCCTAGGTTCCGTTGGCTTGATACCAGGCTTATTCCCTGGGAGGAGGTGTATAGAGAGACTAGGGACTACAGAAGGGTAGCTAAGGCTATAGTTGACATGGAGATACGTGGCGCGCCGGCTATCGGTGTCGCGGCCGCGTATGGTCTAGCGCTGGCTGCGGTATATTCGCATGCCGAGAGGCTCGAGGACCTTATGGCTGAGCTTGAGGAAGCCAGAAGGGTGCTTGCATCTACGAGGCCGACTGCGTTCAACCTCTTCTGGGCGCTGCACCGTGTAATGGAGCGAGCAAGGGAGGCTGCTGCGAAGGGGCGCGATGCTGTTGTGCGCGCTGTCGTCGAGGAGGCTAAGAGGATTCACGTAGAGGATGTTGAGACCAATATTCGCCTTGGACGTATTGGAGCGAAGCTCATCGAGGACGGTGACACTATCCTGACCCACTGCAACGCTGGCGCTCTAGCTACGGCCGGCTATGGCACCGCGGAGGGTGTCATGCGTGCTGCCGTGGAGGAGGGGAAGCGTATCCGCGTGATAGCTACCGAGACCAGGCCACTGCTGCAGGGCGCTAGGCTCACTGTCTGGGAACTTATGAGGGAGGGCATCGAGGTTAAGCTTATAACGGATAACATGGTTGGCTATGTTATGTACCGAGGTCTCGTAGACAAGGTAGTTGTCGGCGCTGATAGGATCACTGCCGACGGCTACGTTGCCAACAAGATAGGGACCTATATGATAGCTACCATGGCTCATAGGCATGGCGTACCCTTCTATGTTGCCGCGCCCTCCTCGACCTTCGACCTCTCACTGCAGGGCGATGGCATACCGATAGAAGAGAGAAGCCCGGATGAAGTGCGTACCATTCTAGGTAAGCTAACTATAACGATTCCCAGCGTCCCAGTATACAACCCCGCCTTCGATATCACACCACCCGAACTAGTGACTGCAATTATAAGCGAGAAGGGTATAATCACGCCGCCCTACGCCCAAACTATTAGAAAGGTTCTAGGGGGCAAGTAGAATTTTCTTCGCCACGAGGAGCGCGAGTATCGGAGCAGGGTTCGTGGCTAGTAGCCCAGTCAACGTGTACGAGTACGATATGCCCATTACAATTACTGCTACCGACGTTGCCGCCAAATAGAGCGGCGCTACGGTCTTCATATTGCCTCCACCCAAGACAGGAAGTGGTCCTCCTCCCACGCTGGCTGGGCTAACGAAGAGTGTTGAGACTACTTTCAGCGAGATCGCCGACACTATGAGTATCATTACCAGCATAGTTGATGCAGCTAGGTGCGTGGAGAGTATCCTGCGGTAAGCCTCCTCCAGGCTCTCGATTATTGATTCTACCAGCTTTAGCTTCTTCACCGCCTCGCCTCCCGCGCTAACTAGGGAGGCTATCGTCTTAGAAGTCAATTTTTCCAGCGGAGAGCCCTCGACACCTATGCGTGAGGCCATCCTTTCTCCGGCTCTCACGGTGAGGGCTAGTGCTTTACCCCTAACTCTTATCTCCCGTGCACCGGTGGCAAAGCTGTCACTGAGGCTTCTAGCCGCTAGTCTGGTCTCCTCGACGCTCCGGAAGCTCTTGATAAGCACGATGTTGGAGGCAACATCTGCTGCAACAGCTACAGCTAATGGAAGGTAGAGTAGAGGCGGGCGCAGTGCTAGGGTTGTAGCAAGTGACGCTATATATGCTGCATTTAGGATTGTTACCGTGTTGCTGTTCTTGACTGCTAATAGTGTTATCTTGTTGACGCGTGCAAAGAAGGGTGTTGCTAGTGCTATGATTACTGCCAGGATGCTTGCTCCTAGTATTGCGCCGGTATTTGAGGCTACAAGCGCAGCAAACGATATTATCATTATATTCATTGAAAGCATTAGTAAAGACAACTTTATTGTCTCGTTGACCGTGCTGAGCTTACTTGAGAGTTCTTCTTTGAACAGCTCGACAGCCTTTTCTACAAGCTCTCCGACTATGGCTGCCTTGTTGGCCCTAACGCCGTAGGATATAGTGTAGCTTCTCATCAAGTTACCGAGCCTCTTGCCCCCTACACTGAGGGCCGCCTCCTCTAAGGCGTGCAGATCGTCGAAGTACTTGCCTCGGAGGAGCCTGTAGCAGCGCGCCAGCCTCCGGCTTGAGTCTAGAGGGCTATCCTCGTCTAGCACCATTAGGGCGTGATGAGGAGCCAGCGAGCCTATACTATGCCCTAATATTATTAGCATAAGGAAGGGTAGCTCCAGCGTTATGTTCGCTGATCGTCTACATAGCTTATTCATATTCATCTCAGGCTCCACCTCCGAGTGAGTCCAGATACTTGGTTGCGTAGTACCTTGCAACTGCGTGAGGGAAACTTGCCTCAGACTCGGAGGCCACTATTCTAGCCTTATGCATCAACTCCTTTGAGAGCTGACTACGAGACAGCCCCTCTTCAAGCATAATCTCCTCTAGTACGCTGCTCTGCTCTACTACCATGTCCACACTATCTGGGAGGAAGATGCCGTTACCGGGTAGCCATGCGAATATTCTTGAGACCCTAACTTTGCCAGAAGCGTCGTCGTAGAGTGGCTCAGCTGCTTCGGTCACCCTTCTGGCGCCACCGAGAAGCCCAAACCTCTTGACCACAACGATACTCTTTATCGAGGCTATTAGCTGGTCGTCCACGGAGAAGGGTGGGTGCCGGAGCCTCCTGACGGCGATCTCTGCGGTCTCTGCATGCATCGTCGTAAGGGCTGCGTGGCCGCTGCTCGCAGCATACGCGAATACCCGGGCCTCTTCTCCACGTATCTCTCCGACAACGAGGTAGTCTGGTCGACGACGTAGAGCGAAACGGACGAGCTTGTAGAGTGTTATATCTTCGCCTTCTTCTAGGCCGTACACTGGCCTCGTTACCAGGCTGTCCCAGTTGGGATGGCTGCTAAGGTTAAGCTCTGGCGTGTCCTCAACCGTCACGATGCGGCTCCAGGAGGGCACCAAGTCCAGCAGCGCCTGGAGCAACGTGGTCTTACCTGAGGCCGTGGGACCCGCTATAAGTATAGGCTTACGGTACTCTACTAGAGTCCACAGGTACGCTGCCAGGAGCGGCGATAGCACGCCATTTTTGACCAGGCTTACAAGCCTAATGGGTCTCCCCCTATGCTTTCTTATAACTAACGAGGAGCCGTGTCTTGTCACCTCGCGGTGCAGCGTAGCGGCAAGCCGATGGCCTTCTGGTAGAAGGGCTTCAGTGTAGGGCCTGGCCAGGCTTAGCTCGCGGCCACCCCTCTTGGCGAGGAACTGTATCATAGCGTCAGCAGACTCTGCACCTAGTACCACATTTGTTAAAGCCCAAATGGGGCCTATCCTCCGATGAACTATCTTTGCGACATACTCTGGACCGTCTAGGGCTATCTCTTCAACTTCGGGGTCAATTGCTAGCGGGTAGAGCGGACCATATCCTTTTGCTATTTTTTCCGCCGTATACAGCACTATGTCGCTCATATCGGCGCCACCGCATTCGGTGAGGACAAACGCTGCGCTTTGCAACTCAGCGGGGCTGCGTCCATCAGCAAGAGCCCTTGAGGCGAGCTCTATGCCGGCATCAAGCACTGCTTTGCGGCACGTTGTATCGCCCGGGTAGTGCTCCTCTACGCAGTAATACGGTGCACCGCCTTTCACTGCAAGCACTACTGTTGCGACGCCACCGCCTATACTATATTCCAAGAGGCGGCGCCCGAGGCTCATCGAGCAAGTTACGGGCTCCACAAGCGAATAGAGGAGGGGATCCTCCTGCAGCCTTTTCCTTTGTAAAAAATACTTTAGGCTTGGAGCCAAGTATATCACCCCCTCACTCCGCTATCTCTAGCTAACCCTTATAGGATCCGTGGTGTAGTTCTTGCCTGCATATGTGTAGCTAAGTATTACTACAACGGGCTGACACGTTGCCGGCGGTTTTATCCTTATAGTCTCCGTGGAGCCCGCGTCTATAACTACGCCAAGAAGCACCTTTGCTTGTACGCCGCTGCTGCAGTCTATCTGGGCAGCAGTTACGTTAACCGGGTAGTTGCCGTTATTGTCTGCGGTGACGTATATTACGCCAAGGTCTGGGAGGTACTGGGCATCGTAGGCGTAGAACATGGGTTTGTCGGTTACCGTGCGTATTGTTCCCATGAAGTACTGGTATATTATTGCACCTGCAGCTAGTGCCGCCATTAACAGTATAACCGCTGATACGATGGGGGATATGGCCCTCATGGCTCGCTCCCTCTCATCTCTCCTGATTCCTCGCGTCGTTAGAGCTGGCAGAGGGTTGTGACACAAGTTGCAAACAAGAAATACATATATAGGGCGAAGTAATTTCGAACTATGTTTTTATGTGGATAAGAGGCTAGAGGCTTCAGCTACCCGGGGCCCAAAGGTGCCTCGCCGTCAACAAGTGCAGCAACGTAGGGAAAGCTTCCGTAGCATGACACCATCGCAGTTCTTCTACGAGTATAGGGAGGTCGCTGGCTTCGGTAGTCCCTCGAGGGCGCTATACCAGACTGTTCGCGAACTAGTTGAGAACGCCCTTGACGCTACAGACGTACACGGTATCCTACCCGAAGTAACAGTTATCATAGAGAAGTTTTCGCCCAATAAACCATACTATAAGGTGACAGTGGAGGACAACGGGATAGGAATTCAACCCCAACACGTGCCATATGCATTCGGCCAAGTGCTCTACAGCTCAAAGTACAGGCTTAGACAAGCTAGAGGCCGCTTCGGCCTAGGAGCAAAGATGGCCATACTCTACGGCCAGATAAAGACGGGACAGCCCGTTGAAGTCTACACCTCGCCAATAAACTCTAACAAAATCTACTACTACCGGATAAAGATTGATATCGAACATAATCGCCCGATAGTGCTCACACGTGCCGAGTTCCCGAACCCAAGCGGCTGGCACGGCACAAGGGTAAGCGTCATCATAGAGGGGGACTGGCCACGCGCCAGGCAAAGAGTACATACATACATACAGCGAACAGCTATAGCTGCCCCCTACGCGAACATAGTGTTCATCGATCCTGACGGAAACATTGTTGTATATACTAGGCAGATAGAGAAGCTACCGCCAATACCACGCGAGGTTAAACCACACCCACACGGCGTGGACATAGAGCTGCTAAAGCAGTTGATAAAGAAGACTCAAGCCAAGAACATGCTAGAGTTCATGATAGAGGCCTTCCAAGGCGTGGGCAAGAAGACTGCCGAATCCTTCCTCGAGTTTGCGAAGATAGACAAGAACCTTGATCCTCATAAGCTGGACGACCGCCAGCTGGAGTACCTCGCACGCAAACTCCGCGAATACCCACGTTTCAGGCCGCCAAGCGCTGATGCACTCTCACCCTTCGGCCCAAGCATAATAGAAGCCGGCTTGAGGGCCATTCTCAAACCCGAGTTCGTGACCGCAGTCACGAGACGTCCCAAGGCCTATGAGGGACACCCATTCATAGTTGAGGTCGGAATAGCTTATGGAGGGAACATACCCCCCTCGAACGAACCTATACTACTACGATATGCCAATAAGATACCACTACTCTACGACGAGAAGGCTGACGTAGCATGGAAGGTCGTAGATCCTAAGAATTTTGACTGGAAAGCATACCTAGTAAACTTTCCTGCACCGATAGCAGTGCTCACACATATCGCAAGCACAAAGGTTCCCTACAAGGGCGTAGGCAAGGAAAGCGTAGCAGACGTACCGGAGATAGAAAGAGAGCTGCGCAATGCGCTCCGCGAGGCCGCTAGGAGGCTCAGAGACTATCTACTAAAGAAGCGCAAGGAAGAAGAGGCCAAGAAGAGGATAGTAACATTCATGAAGTACACACCCGAAGTCGCTAAGAGCCTTGCAGTCATACTCAAAGACTACGGCGTCAAAGAGGAGGAAGTGCGCAACATGCTGCTGGCAGCTATGAAGAAGCGGCTAGGCTTAGAAGATAAGAAATTCGAGGAACTGGTAAAAGGTCTAGAAGTCACTGTGGAGGAATAACGCCCATCCCCCGGGGATACACTAATTCGCTTCACGCCCGCTACCGGTGAGTAGAGAGGGAGCACCATTGAGCTACGAGGAGTATATCGATCAAGTAGACCGTAAAGCAAGACAACACGCTCTAGAAGTGTTCCGCGAGACCTTCAAGCAAATATACGACCAAATAAAGAGAGGCGAGAGACCTTTCCTAATGCTGCCTAAACGAACTCTCGCCAATACAATCTATGACGAGAGCAGGAAGCTCCTTCTCCTTGGGCCGGAGAAGCTTAAACGAAGCTTCTTTGACTTGAACGAGTCTAAGAAGTTTATGCAGACTCTTCTAATGGCACGGATAATCTACGAGGCGCTCGAACGGGATGAATATCCAACCATACGTGACCTCTACTACCGAGGCAAGCACACCATAGTATATAGTGAGCCCGGAGGCAGGCGCCACGAGGAGAACACCTGGGATGAACAACGCGAATCCGACGCCGTGATCAGAGACATAGAAGTATTCACGGGGCTGCTCAGAGAAGAAATGTTGATACTCAGTAAGGAGAAGGGCAAAGTCGTAGGCAACATGAGGATACGCAGCGGCGGCGACATCATAGACCTAAGCAAGATGGGGCATGGCGCCTACTCTATTGAACCCACACCAGACCTCATAGAATTCATAGACATCGACGCAGAATACGTGCTAGTAGTTGAGAAGGACGCTGTGTTCCAACAACTACACAGGATAGGCTTCTGGAGACGCCACAAGGCGATATTAATCACGAGCGCCGGTCAACCGGATCGCGCTACCAGACGCTTCGTACGCAGGCTCAGTGAGGAGCTAAAGCTGCCAGTATACATATTGACAGACGCAGACCCCTACGGATGGTACATCTACAGCGTATTTAAGATAGGCTCAATAACGCTTAGTTACGAGAGCGAACGGCTGGCAACCCCCAATGCACGATTCATAGGAGTAAGCATGACCGACATATTCGGCTACGGTAGGAAGAAACCCTACCTCTCCGAGCAGGAGAGGCGCAACTATATAATCAAGGCGAAAGAAGCGGACCTAAAAAGAGCCGACGAACTCATGAACTATAAATGGTTCCAGACAAGGAAGTGGCAGATAGAGATAAAGATATTCAAGGAGAAGAAGGCCAAACTCGAGATAGAGGCATTGACAAGCAAGGGACTCCGCTTCCTAGCAGACAAGTATCTACCCGAGAAAATAGAGACGGGAGACTGGATAGAATAACCACGCGAATAGTAGAGCGAATAGTAGAAACCGACGCCCGACGGTAGTACCCCCTAAGGGGGATCCCGGGGGCAGCAGTCTTGTCCGTGCCTACAGAATTAATACTCAAACTGCTCGCACCCAACGAACTCGCCAAAAGAATAGACCATGCCGTACTCAAACCATCTGCTGGCGAGAAGGACCTCATAAAAGCGGTAGATGAGCTTGAAAGACTTAACCTGCGCTGCCTCATCCTAAGCCCGACGCTACTGAGGGAGGCTCGCAGCTTAACAAGAAGATGCTTGGGCGCGGTAGCGGGCTTTCCTAACGGCTATGGGGCTCTTGAGGCTAAAATAAAGGAACTAGAGGATATAATAGCCTACGGTGCTAATGAAGTCGATTATGTAGCTAACATTCAACAGCTTCTGCTCGGAAACAAGGACAAGTTCATCAATGAGTTAAAAGCTGTAGGCGAGATCTGCAGAGATACCGGCATTACATGCAAAGTCATCATAGAGACACCGATACTCGACGACCCCAACGAGATATACCGGGTAACACGAATGATAGCAGACACTGTAGAGGGGATAGACTACATAAAGACAAGCACCGGCTTTGCACCAAGACCTACTTATCCCGAAGACGTGCTAGCTATACGCAGAGCACTAATGGATGTCGGCTCAAGAATCGGCATAAAGGCTGCTGGAGGCATCCGTACAGCACTACAAGCTCTACTTATGATAAACCTTGGTGCTGACATCATAGGCACAAGCAGCCCCGTCAAAATATTATCCGGGCTGTCCGGACTGGTCGCGTTGTTTACAAAGCAGACCCTCGGAGTTAAGTAAGCAGCCAGGGGATGAGGATACGACGGTCTCTCGAGCATTGCAATGAAGATCATTCTCCTTACCGACCCCTATATATCTCCTTCGTGAGGCCTCAGCTGAGACAGGTCTCTTCATAGCAAAGAACGCTCGGCACCCCATTGGTCTTCATCGGCCCTCAAGTTGCGCTATTCCTCTTGAGCCTCTACACGTTCCAGGATCTCGTGGAAAGTGTTTCTACGACATACACGACAGTAATGATACAGCCGCTTGTTCTTCAATTTAGTTAGGTCAAAGCTCACCTCAAGGAACCACTCCGTACCACAGTTGGTACAGCGTAGCCTCCATTTGGTCAACGCCCACGCACCCTCCTATCCCGTAGTCTCTTTTCGCTACGGCCTCCACTCCTCTTAATCCCTATGAGGCCGCGACGGACAAGCTCATTGAGCACCCTGCGCAATACTCTACGGACACGCCACCTTCTTCCGAGATCTCCATAGAGGCGGATAGCTGTTGAACGTATACTATTAGTTACAGTAAGGTCTCGTAAAACCTTACGCTCTTCTTCTCCCAGCTCGTCACCGAGGTAACGGAGCCCTAGTCTAGCTATGTCAGCCGGCTGTAATCCAAGGTACGGGTCTTCGGGCTCGAGCTTGGAAAGATCCTGTACAACCTCAAACTCTATTATGGTTACAACGTCGTCAAGATCTATTTTTCCATAAGCTCTCTCCAGCGCCTTCAGAAGCTCAGCACGGTTTCTGAAACCGTCCCGCCGGGCATCTTCGTCTGTAAGCTCACGTACTTTCTTATACACTACACTGGTTACACGAACCCGTGCGACAGGTCTACCGCCACCATGAACTATGAGTTCATTATACTTCACATTAACTCTGCCAAGCCTTATTGTAGCCTTCTTCCTCCCCGAGAGTATAGCATCAACATACTCACCTTTAACCATCAAATGCCTGCCTAGGAATCTCCGCCTCCGCTCCTCCATACCCCTTCCCATCTCCGCAAAGGCCCCGAGGCCACACCACTTTATAGGGCCATATTCTGCGACAAGGAGGCATGGGGCGATGAGGGCTAAAAACCCGGCCCCTTCACAAGAGAGGGCCGGGCTCTGAGAACCTGGGAGATGCTGAGGGGCCAAAGCGTTGAGCCCCGCCCTTAGCCTTTCTCAGTCAAGCATGTTCGAGCGCTTCAACTTCCACGGCGGTATATGGTTGCTGGAGGAATTGTCTCTTGCGCCTTAGTCTCAGCACCCGCCTCTATGACTGCACCGACCTTAAGCCCCTCAAGAGGCCTTGTCGACATTATCAGTATCTCCCCTGTCGCTCCCTCGTATGGTGTGTTAAGGGTTACCGTGTACGGAGCAACCTTGGCACCACAGCCCACAACACTATCCGCTATGTAACTGTGCGAAGATATGTAGGCTTTCTCGCAGAGCACACTACGTTTGACCTCACTATAAGCTCCGACTAGTGCTCCATCATGTATAGCTGTGCCCCCACGCACAAAGCTATGTGCACCTATAAAGACCCGAGGACCTATATAGACAGGACCCTTTATCACCGCGTAGTGGTCTATCCTCACCCCATGCTCTATGACCGCCGGACCCTCTATTATCACGCCGCGTCCTATAGAGGCGTCAGACGCTACTCTCATTCCTCTCATCTTCTCTAGCTCAAACCTAGTAGCAACGAGGTAGTCCCAAGGCGTATCTAGGTCAAGCCATTCGCCAATCCATATCACAGCCGCAAGCTTGCTCTGTTCAACTAATCGCGCGAAGAGCTTCTCTATGCCAGACTGATTCCTACATATTGTTTCCTCGACGAGGCTGACGGGCAATGTTGCTATGCCTGCAAATATGTATTGACCATCACCAACACCAACAACGCGAAGCTCTATAGGGTCTACCTCTAGACGAAGGTAAGTGCCTCTGAGGAGGAGCGGCTTAGTTACAGTAACTAACGGCTCATACATATTAATAAATCTGGCCGCATGCGTCTCAACGAAGCCCGAGGAGGCGTAAATATCGCCATATATTATTGTTACGTAGCCCGAGGACTTCAACGCTGCTAAGCCATCACATATTGCCCCCTCTATGCCCTTAGTCCTCTGCTCCACATACTTGCAGCGGCTCAAAGAACCACAGTAAGACGCTACTGCCGGATCATCAGACACTACATATATGTCATCATAAAGCTTGGCTGCCTCCTTCAATAGTCTGTCCAGAAGTGTACCACCCGGCAATTTGACCAGGCTTCTTGAGAACATATTATTCCCCATTATTACACCGAGCTGCTTGGAAGGCCCACCTGCAAGGATTATCGCCTTCAACCTTACACACCCCCGAGGAAGTTTCTCCGACAACGCGCTTCTACTCTACTGTCACTGTTTTCGCGAGATTACGGGGCTTGTCCGGATCTCTGCCCAGGGCTACCGCTAGCTTGTACGCAAGCAGCTGAAGCACAGGCATTACCGCATAGGGGGCCATTATCTCATCATAACCCTCTACGTAGAAGCCTACATCCACTCCTTGGAGTCCACCCCGCAGTGTAGCCGGAGCTACTAGGAGCGTGAAAGCACCTCTTGCCTTCATTTCCATAATGTTCCCCTGGAGGCGCTCCAGGTATTCATCAGCAGTAGAGGCTGCGATAAATATCACAGGGAAGCCCGGCTCAACTAGAGCTATGGGGCCATGCTTACTCTCCCCCGCTGGATAAGCCTCAGCATGAATATAGCTAACTTCCTTTATCTTTAAGGCACCTTCGTAAGCTAGCGGTACACCTATCTCACGACTGAGCACATACATACTATGCCTCTCCTTGAGAACTGGGACAACACGTTCAACCATGCGCAGGCTGCTTCGGAGACCAGCCGCCGCTAGCCTACCTGCGCTTTCAAGCTTCTCCGCTATCTCCTTAGCCTCGCTGTCCTTCAGCGTTCCCGCAGCACTGGCGGTTCTTGAAACAAGGAGAGTCAGAGCTAGAACCTGCGTCAAGAAGGTCTTCGTCGCCGCCACGCCTATCTCGGGGCCCGCACGTGTGTAGATTACCTTATCAGATTCTCTAGGTATTGTACTGGCTACAACATTTGAGACTGCTACAATCTTTGCACCGTGTTTTCTAAAAGCCCGGACTGCATGAAGAGTATCTATAGTTTCCCCGCTTTGACTTATAGCGATGAGAACCGAGCCGGGGTTAGCAAGCCTCTCGTAGAGGCGATACTCACTTGATATGAAGGCGTAAACGGGACGCCTCTCCAGCAAGGCAGAATAGGCCGCATAGAGCAGACCTGCATGGAAGCTTGTACCTGCACCAGTTACAAATACTGTGTCTGCATCTGCAATTAGCCTAGCGGCTTCGTCGACCTCGTTACTAGACATGAGGCCTTGGTAGGTCTCGTAGAGCACCCTAGGCTGCTCCATAATTTCTTTCAACATAAAGTGAGGGTACCCTGCCTTTTCGGCTGCCTCAACGCTCCAAGTCACGAGTGTTATCCTTTGCTTCCAACTCACAGCAGCTCCGTTCTTCTCTATCACGAGCTTATATGGCTCGATATAGCCGTATTCTCCATCTCTTAGAACTATAACCCTTCTCGTATAGGGAAGCATTGAGGGTATATCACTTGAAACCATGTTAAAGCCTTCACCGAGGCCGACTATGAGGGGGCTAACATTCCTAGCGAAGTAGATGCGTAGAGGCTCACCTATATAGAGAAGCGCTATTGCATAGGCCCCTTCAAGCATCGCTATAGTCTTCTTGAACGACTCAAAGGGGGCATGCCCTTTTGAGAGGAACTCCTCAAATAGATGAGCTATTACCTCCGTATCAGTATCACTCGAGAATCTATGGCCACGCTCTTCGAGAAACTCCCTCAGCGTCGCAAAGTTCTTTATTATGCCGTTATGGACTATAGCTATCTTTCCTTCACAGTCCGTGTGGGGATGAGCGTTTACGCTACTAGGAGCACCATGGGTTGCCCATCGTGTGTGGGCAAGCCCGCTGACGGCACAGTAGTTGAGCACTCCATACTTCTTGACCACGTCTTCTATGCGGCCCTGATCCTTAAGCACTATCAGCCTCCTCGAGGTGCATTCGATGAGTGCAAAGCCTGCGCTATCATAGCCGCGGTACTCTAGGCGGCGAAGCCCTTCAACAAGCATCGTGGTCACATTAGATACTACATCTGGATCAGCGACTACTCCTACTATACCGCACAACGCATCAACACCCCTCTTCGGCAGAGGTGGATGACTATGCAGGGCAGTTGATTCTTCTTAAAGAGGGGGAGCACGACATCGGTCTACTGTACGGGCTGTGAGGACTGAACCCCGGTGAGTGAGGGGCAGCTTGAGCCCCGGTGAGCCTTCCTTCAGCGTACTGAGCCCTGTTTTGCTGTGAAGCTCTTCTCTAGGTAGACTAGGCTTGGACGCTGGGAGACCCTGCGCGGCAAGGTGGACTCTAACCTCGGGTACCCCTTGAGTTCCTCTAGGAGCTTTTCCAGCAGCTCGCGGGGACTGAGGGCTATGCGATCATTTGTCCTCCTTATAGTGACGTTGAGAGTCCTTGTCTCTACTTCGCGTTCACCTATGACTGCTATGTAGGGTATCCATTCGCGGGCGGCGTCGCGTATCCTGCGGCCTAGGCTCATGTCGCGGTCGTCTATGTCTACCCTTATCATATGCTCCTCTAGCAGCTCGGCCGCCTCCTCTGCAAAGCTAAGCTGCTTCTCGTCCTTGGGGTTTATTGGTATGATTCTAACCTGTATCGGTGAGAGCCAGGTCGGTATGTATGGTTTCTTACCCTCAGCTTCCATTTTTATTGCCGTGTCGAACACCATGTAGATGTAGCGCTCAACAGAGCCTATTAAGGCTGTATGTATTATTACTGGATACTTTTCGGTGTTGTCTTCGTCTACATACTTTATTCCGAAACGCTTGGCGTTGCCTATGTCGAACTGAAATGTAGCTATCTCCCTTGGGCGCCCGGCAGTATCAACTATATGGTACTCCACATTCACAACCCAGTAGTATATGCCTGCCGGATATACAGTCACAAGGGCTGGCTTCCCATCACGTCTTACAAGTTCAACCACTTTCTCGCGACTCTTGTTCCAGAAGTCCTCCGTCACGTTGTATACTGCGTAGTATTCACGCCCAAGCTTCGCAGCCTCCTTGTGGATTATCTCCTGGAGCTTAGCGGCAACTTCCATAGCCTGGTCGAGGTTCTTAACGAGGATGTGCAGATCGGGCATGTAGAACTTGCGTAGCCTGAAACATAGAGTTACTTCGCCGCTCTGCTCCAATCTATAGCTGTCTGCAACCTCGAACATCCCCAAGGGCAGGTCACGGTAGCTCAACACATAGTCTTTAAGCATAGCAAACTGCTGGTGGCATGCTGCGTAGCGCATCACTAGGTGCTTGCGGTCGGACCATAGCTCATAGAGCCTGTCCCCGAAGAGCACCGCATGCTCGTAGACGGGCGGAGATGCCAGGTCAAACATGTTGGTTCCCTTTATCCTGAGCACCGGTATCCCGAGACCACGGGCCAGGCGCCAGGAGTAAGCTGCAACAGCGTCAATCATCATCGCTGCGTGGGGCTGGTATCTCATGTGTCCATAGTCGCTCATAGGCTCCCATTCGAAGCCGAACTTCGCGCAGAGCTTGTTAACGGCTGTCTCGGTCTCGCCGAGCTCCTTGCCTAGGGCCTCCTTCTCTATTATCTTCTTGAACTCTTCGCTAGCCTTTGGCAGGTACTCCTCTGGAGTGTAGACCTCGCCCTCGGGTGTGAGTACATAGTACTTCTTCTCAATCTTTGGCCTCTCAGCCGCCTTCACCGCATAGGTCCTGGATAGCTCGGAGAGAGGGTGACCGTAACAGTGTATATAGAACTCCTTGTACCAGCCAAAGGGTGCGCGCTTGACCGGCTTATCTGAGACCTCGCGCAACTTCTCGGCAAGCATGCGCAGTATCTTGACTGCCATGCGGGGGGCTGCAAGCTTGCTTGAGAGGTGAGCATAGGGGTAAACCACTATCTCAGATGCACCGACTTTCTCGGCTACGGAAGCTATGTCTACTGCCGCGTTGTATACGAGCTTCTCTGCTGCCTCCTGGTCCCCCTCCTCCACGGTTATGAAGGCTATGAGCGCGTTCTCCGCTTCGCCGCTGGGGGGAGCCTCCCTGGGGGTTTCAGCGTCCTTTATTGCCTTTGTTTTCGCCTTGTACCAGAACTTCTTGGCGTGTATGAGGAGCGCTCTCAATATCTGGCCCCAAGAGGGCCTGCCCACTATGATGCCTAGTTTATAGGCGTATCAGCCTGAGATCCACTACCGGTCTACCCGGATAGGCGTCCCATTAGTTTCGGCTAGGTCAAGTACGGTATATAAGGGTGTTACTCGCCCCTAGCCACACGGGCCGGACACCATGGTAACCAAGGAGATTAAGTCAATAACAGACCTGCCTGGCGTTGGGCCGGCAACGGCGAACAAGCTGATAGAGGCTGGCTACGGCACCCTTGAGGCCATAGCCGTCGCTACCCCGCAGGAGCTAAGCGCTGCGGCGGGCATACCGATAACGACAGCACAGAGAATAATCAAGGCGGCACGCGAGGCTCTCGACATAAGGTTCAAGACTGCCCTCGAGGTTAAGAAGGAGAGGCTCAGCACGCGGAAAATAACCACTGGCAGCAGGAACCTCGACGATCTCCTAGGTGGCGGCATAGAGACCAAGACTATAACCGAGTTCTTCGGCGAGTTCGGCAGCGGCAAGACGCAGATATGTCACCAGCTCGCGGTCAATGTACAGCTTCCGACCGACAAGGGCGGCCTCTCAGAGCCCGAGAAGGTTGCCAAGGCTGTCTACATCGACACCGAGGGCACCTTCCGCTGGGAAAGGATCGAAGCCATGTCTAAGCGCTGGGGCCTCGACCCAGACGAGGTTATGAGCAACATATACTACATTAGAGCTATAAACAGCGACCACCAGATGGCTATCGTCGACGAGCTGTTTAACCTCGTCCCGAAGGAGAACATTAAGCTAGTCATAGTCGACTCCGTCACTAGTCACTTCCGCGCAGAGTACCCGGGCAGGGAGAACCTTGCAGCCAGGCAACAGAAGCTGAACCGCCACCTACACCAGCTCTCCAGGCTCGCAGAGATCTACGACCTCGCAGTGATAATTACAAACCAGGTCATGGCGAAGCCTGACGTATTCTACGGCGACCCAACGCAGGCTGTTGGCGGCCACGTGCTGTACCATGCACCCGGCATAAGAGTTCAGCTTAGGAAGAGCCGTGGTAACAAGCGCATAGCGAGGATAATAGATGCGCCACACCTCCCTGAAGGCGAGGCCGTATTCGTGATAACAGACTACGGCATAACTGATCCAGAGGACTAGCGTAGCTCGCTGCACGCAGGACAAGCCTCAACATCAGTAGGTAGGAGGAGAAAGCGCGATTTTTTCCACCGGAATGATATCTTGCAGCCACCTATGAGTAGTATAGGCGCCTCGACTACGTGGCTGAGGCCGCTCATCTCGTCCCGGATCTTGAGCTTCTCTGTAACTATATCTATCTTATTAGCTATACATATAATCGTTACTCTTCTCAAACCCTCCACGGTAAAAGCAATTGCTTCTACCTCGGCTCCGGGGCCGCACCTTGCTCTACGCACACGGCTTCTAATCACGTGGCGGGCTGTGTCAGGGTTACGGGTCTCGTAGGGCAACCGTAGAGGCCGAAGACTTAGTGGGTTGCAGGCTGCCAATGCCGCTATACACCTCGGGGCTCCTAGACGGTGGCGCTGCGAGCGAGAAGCTGCTGGAGGGGGTACTTGTGGCGTCGGCCCTACTCGCCGCGAGGCTCGCGGTTCTAGTCATACTGTTAGTGCTCTCATACCATGATGTTAGGAGGCGAGAGATAAGCTACAGGCAGGCTGCTGTGCTGCTCGCTGTGGCTGCTCTGGGAGCTGCGGTTACGCACGCCTGGACTGCAGTGCCCAAGGGTCTGCCCATAGCCGCCTATATTGTCTCGAATCTCATACTGCTAGCCGGTACGGCCGCTATGGCTCTTCTCGGGCTGCTCGGCTGGGGCGACGTAGTCGTGCTCGCGGCCGTGTTCCTCTCGGCACCGACGACGCTTGGAGGCCTGCTGCCCAGTCTACTCGTAGTTATAGCCTACTATGTCGCGGCACTCGTTGTATACATGATAATTAATCTACTATATAACTTGATTACTGCGAGAGAGCAGCTAGCCAAGCTGCCCTCCTGGAGGCTCCGCATAGCATACGCCCTTATGGCCCGTCCCCGCAAAGCACGTGACCTTGCCGAGAATCCTGGCTGGTGGTACCCCCTAACGCTGTGCGGCGAGTACAAGCTGACATTCAACTTGCACATGGATCCTCCAGATATAGTCCGTGAGGTCCGCAAAGCCATAGCAAAAGGTTGCTTGAAGCCGGATGAAGTAGTCTGGGCAACCTACGGTGTACCGGCGATACCCCTGCTCACGGCCGCCTACGCAGCTGCACTCATTATAGGAGACAAGCCTCTGCTCACCCTTCTGCCCGGCCTGGCCGCAGCGAGGGGGGCCACGAAGTGGACGTAATCTATGCGCCCTGGAGGTACAGCTACATCAAGTCGACGGTTGAGAAGGAGGCTGTTGAATGCATCTTCTGTGAAGCACCCAGGAGAGGCGACGACGAAGCCCTCATACTGCTCCGCGGGAGACACAGCTACGTGATAATGAACCTCTACCCCTACAACACCGGCCACGTGATGATTGTCCCCTATAGACATGTAGCTGACTACACCAGCCTAACCGATGAAGAAGCTCTCGAGATGCACCACCTAATACAGATATCTCTCAAGGCTATCCGCGAGGTCATGAAGCCCCACGGCTTCAATATAGGCATAAACCTGGGGAGAACCGCTGGTGCCGGCATAGATAAGCACATACATATACACATCGTCCCGAGATGGAATGGAGATACCAACTTCATGCCAGTGATAGCAGGAGTCAAGGTGATATCACAGGACGTGAAGGAGACCTACCGTATGCTCAAACCAGTCTTCCAGCGCCTGGCATCTAGGGAGCTAGCCGAGTAGCCCTCGACGACACGCCTAAGCCTAGCAAGCTCCATAAGAACCTCATCCCTAGCCCTGCCGAGCCCCCTCTTGCTATTGAGGCTTACAACACGTATACGTAGCGCATGCACATAAGCTGCGAGAAGCTCAGCCCCCGCCGCAACATCCCACAACCCCTCCTCCCTCGCAGCTGCTACGACGAACGCTATACGCTCCTCGAGACTCCCCGAGACCAGCGCATCCTCAAAATCACTCACAACTTCCTCCACGACTTCATCGAGAAGACCTAGCAGCCTCGACCACCGCCCTGAAGACCATTCTCCTCCTCTCATAGTCAGCCACCCTCTCGACAACACCCTCGCGCACAAGCTCAGCCAGCACAAGTCTCAGCCGACGAACGTCCACGTAATCCACAAGGCTACGAATCTCGTCAAAGGAGGCCCCCGCATTCTTGCTTCGGAGCACAGAAAGTATACGCTTCTTCAAAGCCTCCCCAGCTTCCACCACAGCCACCCCCGAGGATTTACCCCAGAATAGCACCAAAGAGGGGACGCTGGTATTAGGCTAGCTGCGGGTCATGGAAGAGGGTTTAGGGGGTGCCTCCCCTTGCCTAGCGGCTACGAGCTTGAAGTTGTCGAAGAGTACGAGCTTCTCGGAGAGAAGAGGTTCCGAGTAAGGGTGAGGGGCACAAGAGTCTACTTCAACGTCTCGGCAGAGACCCCGGAGGAGGCCAAGGAGAAGGCGGCAAGGATGATTAAGGAGCTGGGAATGGACTCTCTGATATCTATGCTTAAATCCTAGATTATTTTCTGCTTGAGCTGCTGCTCCCTCAGAGCCTCAAACTCCTTTATGACTTCACGAGCTGCTCTCTTGAACTCTTTCTCATCTATTCTTTCAACGAAGAGGCGGAAGAACTTGGCTAGACATGCCTTGCTGTGGAAGGCCAGCTCAAGTCCAGCCCTCTTTATAACTATGCCCTGGCCTTCAGGAAATTTCCTACCACAAACTATGCATGTGTAACGCCTTCTCTCCATACGTTCCTTCCCATTAGCATCCACGTGGCGGATACTATATTAAACCCTATTGCACCCGCAAAGTGGTTACCGCTAGGGCTGGGTAACTGGGCTACAAGGCTGACTACTCATCCAGCCAGCCCCTCTCTTCGCGAATACGAACAACGTTCACCCCAGCAACATTAATGCAATAGATGAGATAAAGAGAGGAGTTGAGGGGAGATGGCTGCTACAACCCTGGCCTCCAAGGAGGCTGCGTCGCTCAGCTCGCTCAGCCCAAGGATAGCTGAGCTTGTACAGGAGCGTGGCTGGACGCGTCTAACGGAGATACAAGAGAGGGCAATTGCCCCTATAATGAAGGGCGACAATGTTGTCATAGTAGCTCCCACAGGCTACGGGAAGACTGAGGCGGCACTCCTCCCTGTCCTCTCCCGCATGGTTGAGGAGGGAGCTAAGCCCGTCGCTCTACTCTACATTACACCCCTGCGCGCACTCATAAATGACATCTACAAGAGAATAGAGTGGTGGGCGTCGCGCCTCGGTTTCATAGTAGCTAGGAAGCACGGCGACGTCCCGCACTCGGAACGCGCCAGGAGGCTGCGAAAAGTTCCTCACATACTAGTCACAACCCCGGAGAGTCTAGAGATAGACCTTGACTGGGCGACAAGGTTCCGGGAACACTACCGTAACCTACGCTGGGTGATAATAGACGAAGCACACGAGATAGTCTCAAACAAGCGCGGTGCACAACTAGCAGTGCTTCTGGAACGATTCCGTAGGATAGCCGGCGACTTCCAGACCATAATGCTCTCAGCCACAATAGGCGATCCTCTTATTGCTGGACGGGCTTTCACCGGCGGCTCGCGTAGGCCACTCAGCGTCGTCTCCGTGACGGCGAAGAAGGAGATACGGATAACCGTCGACTCGATACGCGCCCCGAGCACAAGCTTCTGGCGCCAGGCCGCGAAGAAGCTACTCAGCCACATGGAGCCCCTCACATTAGTGTTCGTCAACTCAAAGTACATCGCGGAGACCCTGCACCGCGAGATAGAGAAGCTCGGCGCCCAAGGAGTCATCGTCCATCATGCCTCGATATCTGCCGAGGAAAGGCACCGCATAGAAACAATGGCTAAGGAAGGAAAGCTAAACATGATAATAGCAACCAAGACGCTCGAGCTAGGCATAGACATAGGTTCCGTGAAAAAAGTCATATTATTTAGACCCACAGGTCTAGTGTCAAGCCTCATCCAGAGACTTGGCAGAAGCGGCCATAGCCTCAAGGGCGTGATAAGAGGCGTAATAATAGCCACAGACGAGATAGAACTCATAGAGGCGCTTGCCGAGGCGAGGCTAGCCGTAGAGGGCAAGGTTGAGGCACCCAGGCTCCCCCATAAACCGCTAGACATCGCCGCCCGTGCACTACTGGGGATGGCGCTAGCAGGCATGTATACCGTAGACGAAGCCTACGATATACTGAGAAATGTCTACTACTTTCATGACTTGAGCCGCGAGGAGTTTAGTAGACTTGTCGAATACCTACGCTCGAGGAAGATGATAAAGATAACAGAGAAAGGCAAGCTTGGGATAAGCTCACAGTTCTACAAGATATGGAGATTCAACATCGGCGAGAGCAGGTTCAGCTGGTGGGTACGCAACTTCTCAGAGTTCTTTACCACTATGGGTGAGAAGAAGAGCTACCTTGTAAAGACCACTAACGGCAAAACAATAGGCGAGCTTGACAGCGACTATGTTCTCCACGTCTTACGCGTGGGCCACGTGCTCCGGCTCGGTGGCAGGAACTGGCAGGTAGTAAGCATTGACGAGCACAATAACCGTGTAGTAGTTGTTGAGACCGATAGGGAGGTCTCTAGCGTACCCTTCTGGAGGGGCCGCGGCCCTGAAGCCTCCGAGCTTGTCCTAGAAGAGATAGAGAGAGTTATAGAAGAGATACATGAGGGGAAGCCCAAACTCCCAAGCAATGTAGAGCTGACCGGAGATGCCTTGACTACGCTTGAAGAG
Source organism: uncultured Hyperthermus sp. (assembly GCA_964542985.1). Taxonomy (GTDB): domain Archaea; phylum Thermoproteota; class Thermoprotei_A; order Sulfolobales; family Pyrodictiaceae; genus QNYQ01. The sequence goes on from CAZIWH010000001.1 coordinate 88,417, forward strand.
GTTATAGGAGAGGTTAGGAAGTACAAGTACCCGAGGCCTGCCTCGGATAGGATAATAATCGAACGCATAGGCGATGACGTTATCTATACCACGATAGCCTCTACAAAAGCCCTCCGCACACTGGCCTACGTTGCAATGATGGAGGCTTATCGCTACACAACAAACGTGTATGTGAAGACAACACACTACGGCTTTGCCATGCCCTCCTCAGTACCCCTTGATGTACTAAAGTTTCTTCTAAGTCTTAGCCGTGAGGAGTTCATGGAACGCGCCAAGGAGGCTGCTGCCCGCTCACCCTACATAGTTGATACTGCTTACAACATACAGCTCGTGTTCGGAGTCACAAGGAAGCTAAGGCCTAGCGATGGACTTGCCTATGAGGAGGCGCTGCGCCAGACTCTTGAAGAGTATTTTGATGTAGACGCTGCATGGAGGATCCTTGAAGATGTGAAACAGGGCAGAATCAAGCTATTGTTGAGTAACACCAGGGCATCACTCTACGCTAGAACCATAGTGAAAGAGGCGCCAGAGAGGCCTTGGCTCGGCAACCTTGACGAAATGATAGCCGAGACCTTGAAGGGCATGGCTTTCACCGTAGAGGAGCTAGCAGACGCACTAGGCCTCCCCGAGAGCCTAATAGAAGCTAAATTGAAGGACATGGCCAAGCCCGGAAGTTACTATAGAGTGTTCAGCTTCGTAGATGTAGATACCGGCGAGACCAGGTGGGCACTTGTAGACGAGGCAGCCGAGGTAGCTAAGCTTGAAGAGTTCGCCTCATCATTCACACCGCCAATGAGAGATGCACTCTACATGCTATTCCTGAAGAACGAGAACGGAAGCCTCATCCATGTGGCGGTGAGGCTGGACGAGGTTATGAAGAACCCAGAGAAGCTCTTAGAGCAAATGCCGTTCAACGAGATTTACGAGGTTAAGATACTGCCTTTGACCGGCTACTATGAAGGAGCTGCGCCGAGATTTACACATGTGCCGCGCAGCATAATACCATACTTGCTACTCAACGCCGCTACGGTAATACAGAAAGCCCAAATGAATAACCCATTGTTCTAAAAAGGCTACCGTACGGCGATGAGGAGTCGCCACATACGGAGCCTATGCGGCCGTGAAGAGGGTCCGTGTTTCCGAGCCCCCTATCCCTTACTAGGACCGCAGCCCGGTGATGTAGAGCTCTGATCAGACCCTCATGGCTGCGGAGCCTCAGGGCTGGGGGTGAAGATGTTATCCCCGGCTGAGGGCTATTCATAGTCCAAGCCGTAGGTGAGGATGCAGCTATGGCTAGGAGGATATTCATCTACGTCACAGCCACAATGGTTGCACGGCAAGATGTAGCACTTGCTACTGTGATAGAGCGTATGCGGGACGCAGGCCTCGAGGTCGTGGATTACGAGGAAGAGACGAGGAGAATAGTGGTACGTGCCCCTAGAAGACTTGTGCACGTGCTCGGCTCGTTTCTACGTAGCTACGCCGCCAACGCCGTCATTGAGGTGAAGGCTTCCGCTCCTCCGGCGAAGCCTCCAGAGGGAGCTAGGAGAATACAGGCTGGCAGGAGGCTGCTATTCTACACCGACTGTAGTGGGGGCTACGCTGTGTGGGGTGAGGTCGTCGGTAGGCGAAGCCTGCTAAAGCTTTGCAGGCGGGCTGGCTTGGTTGATCCGGCGCAGATGCCTGCAAGCCTCTGCGTCTTCGACTATACTGTGCTAGAAGACGCTGTAGAGGCTGCCGCACGCTGCTTTTCACGTGCAGTGGAAGACGCGTAGCTTAAAGTATCACCTTCCCGGGGTCTGGGCCTGGAACTGGCCACTGTGCAGGGAGAGGGGTGGTCGGCTAATGGCCGTAGAGGAGAATGTCATCATCATAGGTAAGAAGCCGGTTATAGACTATGTTCTCACCGCGATACTGCTGTTCAATGAGGGCTATGACGAGGTTGTGATAAAAGGGCAAGGAAACAATGTTAGCAAAGCCGTTGACGTCTACAATGCGTTAAAGAATAGAATGCAGGATGGTGTTGAACTCATAAGTGTGAACATTGATAGCAAAGAGAGAGGAAGGAGGCTGATACCTATCATAGAAATAAGGGTCAAGAGGATAATCTAGGCCTAGGTGGTCCGGGCTCCTCTTCCATGCTTCTCGGTCTATGCTCAGAGCCCCCTGGCACCGTCACTTTAGATGTTAAGCCAATGCCTCTCCGATACTATAAACCCGTGGCGGCGGCAGTAGCTCCTCAAGCTCCTGGTATAGCTCTGCTATCACCTCACGTGCACCTAACTCGCCACGTGTTATCGCCTCTATCTCTGCTAGAAGCTTCTTAGTCCTCTCTTCTGATACAAGATCACCATAGTTCAGTGATAAGTAGTCGTATACCTCTATGCCTAGTTTAGTTGGCACGAGCTTCTTCCGGTAACGGCTCTCTACTACATAGCCATGTCGAACTATTGATTCTATTGTCTTAGCGTAGGTGCTTGGACGCCCTATGCCTTTCTCCTTCATGAGCGCAACTACTTCGCCGTGAGTGTAGAGCTGCACTTCGGAGCCCCTGCGGGCAACCACCCTCTCTGGGATAAGCGTAGCGCCCGGCCTAGGCTTGAGGCTTATGAACGCCGGCCTGCGGAGTATCGGCACAAAGCTGGACTCTATGGCCCCAGCGTAGTACGTTATCCCGCGTACATCGCCCCAGGGCATGACTACACTTAGCGTTACTTTGACCAGCTTCGCTGGCTTCATTTGGCTAGCTATGAAGCGACGGAAGATTAAGTCGTATATCCTGTAGTGGGGTTCTCTCATGGCTATGGGCAGCTTGAGGTCGCCCACAGCTACCATACGGCGCAGCGTCTCTGCGTCTATGGGCCTGGTAGGCCTTATTGCCTCGTGGTGACCCTGCGGTCCCCATTGCTTTGGAGCATAGTACTCTAGGAGTCCTTTCTCCTCAAGATATTTCTTGGCCACACCCATGCCCGTAGGCGATACATGAGTCGAGTCAGTACGGTGATAGGTTATTAGCCCAGCTTCAAATAGCTCTTGTGCTACCCTCATAGTTTTGTAGGCAGGGTAGCCATACCTGCGCGAGGCTTCGTAGATAAGTGATTCAGTCGTGAAAGGAGGCGGGGGACTGACCTGCTCGGTACTAAGTTCGACCCCCGTTACCTTTACGCCCTCCTCTAACAGCCTCCTGGCCCATTCCTCGGCAACACCCCGGGTATCGGCGTGGAGCTTTAGCACTAGCTTGTCGGCGAGCTTTACATATACGTTGAAGCCCCTGGTTGCTTTCCATTCGTTGTAGCGCTCTATTATCCAGCCCAGCACGGGGGTCTGGACTCTGCCCGCGCCAAGCCACCTCTTGCCGAATACCTGCCAGAGATGCTGGCTTAGGCCGAAGCCTATCCAACGGTCCTCTATCCTGCGGACTATCTGTGCCTCTACCATCCTCTTGTCTATGCTCCTTGGGTTAGCTAGAGCCCTCATTAGCTCCCGGCGGGTTATCTCATGCAGCTCTATCCTCTTCACCATGCGTGCATAGGGTGCCAGAACTGTGTAGAGGTCATAGGCTATCTTCTCGCCCTCTATATCGGGATCGGTTGCTATGTAGACTACCTCGTTCTCTGCTGCGAGCTGTCGGAGCGCGTTTATGACATCCTCCTTGCTGGCCACATTGCTGCTGCCGCAGCGAGGGCACACGTTCTTTGAGGAAGAGAACTGGTGGCCGCACTCGAGGCAGCGTTTTATGTGCTTGTATATCGGCTTCACATCTGCGCCGTCAATCTCGACGCCGTAGAGGCCTTCATCGTCTAGGGATAGGTCATATATGTGGCCCACAGACGCCGCTATCACTGCCACGTGTATTTTCCCCGAGACCTCGTTGTAGAACGTTGTCTCGTAGACCGGCACTGAGCCGAGCCTACGGCGAACAGGGCGGCCGAAGAACGATGCTATTGTCCTAGCCTTGGTGGGTGACTCCACGATTATGAGGCTAGTCTCAATGTCCACCTTTTTAGCGCCGCCCGGCAGCCTGCTGCGCCTAGCCTCCTCCAGCTCCCTCGCCACCTCCTCGCTGCTGTAGGGCTTAAACTCGGGCTTGTCTAGGAACCTCTGCAGCCTCGAAACGAGCAGCTCGACGAGCAGAGGATCCTCTTCAAGCACTATGCTTATACCGTGTGTCATCCCACCCCCGTACATTCTGCTTGCCCTGCCGCTGGCCTGGACATAGGTTGCTGCATCCGCCGTAATCGCGACCAGCTTGGAGCCCCTACAGCGGTACAGCGTGCCGCCCGCTACCAGCGAGCCCCTGGGGCATAGGCGGCGGTGCAGTTCGCGGAGGACCCTGCCCCTGGTATGTAGGAGCTTCTCTAGGATCTCGCCGAGCCGGCCCTCAAGGCGCTCACCATTCGAGAGCGCTATGCGTAGCGCCGTCTGCTCGCCTGGGCTAAGCCTTGAGACGGACTTCACTAATTCGTCCGCGTCGGGAAGGCTTAGCTCTATGGCAAGCCTCGCTATACGGTACGGGGAGGATAATGCCTTCTCCGCGTCCACCTCGTTGCCTGGTATGCCTACGAACACCGTGTAGAGCACCCTCTGGGGCAGATCCACACCCCTCACGATGACGCCGTAGTACGAGGCCACGCCGACCAGTACGTCTAGCTCGCCCTCGGCGAAGCGCTCCAGAACACGGCGCCCCGAGAGGGCTAAGCCCGCACGGATACCCCTCTTCCTCAATTCTTCTACGAGCTGCTTTGCGACCTCCCTTCCGAGCCTCTTGGAGACGAACACCAAGCCCCCGGGGCCCAGCTCCTCAACAACCTTGACCGCCTCGCCAAGGAGCCTCTCTGTGACCTTGTAGAAGTTCACTATACTCCTGGTGAAGTCATGCACTCTCCCTATCTCAAATCCGAGCAGCTCCCTGAATATCTTTGGCCTTATGCCGTACGCCCTCCCAGTCGCGGAGGCTATTATTAGCTGGCCCGGGGCCGCCTCAACTATCTTCTTTGATAGCAGTGCCTCCGCCTCCTTAATCTCCTCTAGGAGTTTCATGTACTTGTTGTGTTGGCCGCTCACCTTAGCCACAACCGACATTATCTTTTTCTTTACAAGTGTATATGCTGTTGCTACAGCTTCCTCGTCGAAGCCTAGAAGTAGGAGGATTCGGTCAACGTTCTTAGAGTTACGGAGCACAGCGTCAACATCGTCTACTATAACTACGTCAAACCTCTTGCCCTCCAACAGTCCCCAGCGCCTGGATAGAAAGCTCGTCGTTGTTACCAGTATGTCATAGTCACCATCCTCTATTCTCTTAAGAGACTCTTCACGTACTCTCCGACTCATGCTAGAGTAGTAGGCAGCCATCCTGGCCTCAATGCCTGCAGCGCGGGCTATCTGTGCAAGCTTATCAACCACTTGGCGCGCAAGATTCTCTGTAGGCAGAAGGTAGTAGACTTTGGCTCCCTCACTGGCCCGGTAGACTGCATAGACACTAAGCAGTGTCGTCTTACCAACCCCCGTGGGGGCGACTATAGCCATGCTTTCCCCTTGCAGCAGCCTTTTAGCCCAGGTAAGCTGAGCGCTCCACAAGTTACTGCCAGTGGCCTTTGCGAAGAATTCTGAGAACTCTTTGAGTTCAAGCACACTGGTGTATAGGTAGGAGTAACCGTGTAGCTTCCCACGCTCCGCGAGCTTCTTGCCAAGCGCCTCCACTCGCTCATGGTAGTTTGTTATCGCTGCTATCTCTGCTACCTCGTCGTCGTTTAGGCAGTGCCGGCATACCAACCCTTTCTCCAGCCTGTCAGCTTCTATTGCTCCACCGCAGTTTGGGCAGGTAGCAGCGTAGACCGGTACTATGCCGCCCCGGGGGTTCTGCATCTGCCACCAGCCTCGCAGCGGGGATGACAGGAGTGAAGATGAATTACCCATGCTCTCTTGTTTCGCAGAGGCGTTGCACGCTTTAGTAGCGGGGAGCCGGTAACACCCCAGCCATAACATTTATATAGACGGGTGTGGGGGTCTGGGTTCACGACAAAGCCGGAGTTGGCTGAGGTGGTCGGCATGGCGCAGGCAAGCGCAGCTCCGAGCAACGTGGTCCTCGTCGGCAAGAAGCCTGTTATGAACTACGTGCTGGCTACCCTGACCCTACTGAACCAGGGCGTCAACGAGGTCGTAATAAAGGCCAGAGGTCGTGCCATAAGCAAGGCCGTTGACACCGTCGAGATCGTGAGGAAGCGCTTCCTCCCCGGCAAGGTTGACGTCAAGGACATAAAGATTGACAGCCAGGTCATACAGAGCCCCGACGGCCGCCAGAGCAGGGTCAGCACCATCGAGATAGTCCTCGTCAAGAAGGAGTAACCCCAAACCAGGCTCGGAGACCAGACAGGGATTTTTACACGCCCAAACCCGGCTGACGTTGAGGAGTGAGAGTCCCCGGCCTCAAAGGTGAAAGAAAACGAGGATTCTGCACCCCTGCAGAGAGTTCCTAGAGAGCCGTATGGCGATGATGCATCTCCTCAAGCTTCTGCCCCCCGAGTTGCAAGATGCTCCACCAGGCCTCGTCATTTGCCTCGTTCTCGAAGCGAAGCCCTACCTCATGCGTGTACTTGTGGATCTTTCCGCAGCCCTTGAGGAACACTTGAAGCTATTATCTTCTGGGAGAAGGGGCTCCGAGCCTCCTATACCCTTCTAGGGATACTGGAGACATGGCCTATCGGGTCTATCCCTAGAAGGAATGACGGAGGAGGATATTGCCTGCTTTTACTGCTCTGTTTGGTAAAAGAGAGGCTGTCTTGGAGGAGGATGTTGCCTCTCGTCCGCCTTCAGGATTAGCTACCTTCTACGACGGGTAGGGCCCTGCTGGAGGCGTATGAGTAGGCGCTTGTACTCCTTCCTGTTCCTCAGCCTAGGCGCAGGATTCTTGCGGGGCTTTGCTGGTATCTTGGGAGTCTGCTTTCTAACCTTACCGGCCTTTGTTAGTGAGCCGTGGCTGGGCATACGGCTGCACCCCACTGTGGCAAGTGGCCTGGGTGGCCCATTTATTAGGCCTTTGGCGTGAGGGCTGTGTTCCCTACCAGGGTTTTCTGAGAGGGGTGTTCCTTGGGCGAGGAGCTTCCCGGCTATAGTGGTGTTGCTGCTCGGTTGCTGCGTGCCGCCGGGGCCCGGATAGGCGATTATATTCGTGTTAGGAGGAGCGACGGCTCAGTGTTTGAAGGCATATTGATGCCTAGATATGCTATCGCCGAACGCCCTATAATCGTTGTTAAGCTCGACAATGGGTATAACGTTGGCGTACGTGTTGACGAAGGTAGCGGTGTAGAGGTTGTTAAGACTAGGGAGGCTGTGCTCCGTGAGGCCGCCGCCGGTGCGCCCGCGAGAGTACCTCTGATGGAGAAGTCTCCTCCCCCAGGGCCTAAGCCTAGGGTTATAGTACTCGGCACGGGTGGAACTATCGCGAGCCGTATTGAATACGAGACCGGCGCCGTGAAACCTGCCCTTACTGCAGAGGATCTAGTAGAGGCTGTGCCTGAGATAGGCTTCATAGCCGACATAGACGCTGAGGTCCTGATGAACATATTGAGCGAGAACATGAGGCCAGAGTACTGGGAGAGGATAGTTGAAGCAGTGGCGAGGCACATAGAGGGAGGTGCCGCTGGCGTCGTGGTGGCGCACGGCACCGACACCATGGCCTATACTGCCGCTGCCCTGGCCTTCGCGCTCCGCAGGCTCCCTGTTCCTGTTGCCCTAGTCGGGGCTCAGAGGAGCAGCGATAGGCCTAGCAGCGATGCTGCATTCAACTTGATATCAGCAGTGCTCGTTGCTGCCCGGGCCGACTTCGCCGAGGTAACCGTAGTCATGCACGGCGAGACTGGCGACACCTACGCGCTGGCACACCGCGGCACGAAAGTTAGAAAGATGCATACGAGCCGCAGGGACGCCTTTCAGTCGATAAACGCCAGGCCCCTCGCAAAGATATACCCGTTTGAGAGGAGAATAGAGGTGCTCAGTAGGCCCCTGAGGCGCCGAGGCGAGGAAGAGCTTAGGATTGAGAATGGGTTCTCGCGCCGGGTCGCGCTGATCAAATACTATCCTGGGATGGAGTCTGATATCATTGACTATCTTGTCGATAAGGGCTACAAGGGTATAGTGCTTGAGGGAACCGGACTAGGCCATGTCGGGGAGCATCTCATACCTAGCATAAGGAGAGCGGTAGAGGAGGGGGTGGTTGTGGTCATGACCTCGCAAACTCTCTTCGGCAGGGTTAACATGAATGTCTACAATACTGGGCGGAAGCTGCTTGCCGCCGGCGTTGTGCCGGGCGGTGACATGTTACCCGAGACGGCGTACGTGAAGCTCTCGTGGATACTCGCTCGCACGGATGATCCCCGCGAGGCTAGGCGCCTCTTCCTCAAGAACCTCGCAGGAGAGTACAGCAGCAAGATTACACTTGACTTGTACCCGAGGTGGCCGCATTGATCAAGCCCAAGGTCGACGTCTCAAAGATAGATGTCCGCTCACTAGGCCTCAAGGCTGGGCTTGAGATACACCAGCAGCTGGATACTTCAAGGAAGCTGTTCTGCCACTGCCCAACCACGCTGGTTCACGGTGGCCCGGAGGACGAGTTTATCAGACAGCTGAGGCCCACTAGGAGCGAACTAGGCGAAGTAGACATCGCCGCCCTCTTCGAGTGGCGCAAGGGCAGGCTCTACCACTACCATGCGCCTAGACAGGCTTCATGCCTGGTAGAGGCCGACGAGGAGCCGCCCCACGAGATCAGCAGAGAGGCGGTCATCATAGGCCTAGCCATGGCGCTAGCCTTCGGCTCAACTATCGTGGACGAAATATATGTTATGAGGAAGATAGTCATAGACGGCTCCAATACCACGGGGTTCCAGCGCACAGCCATAGTAGCTCTCGGAGGCTCAGTGGTCACCCCGAGCGGCAAGAGGATTGGGATACAGAGCATAGCTGTCGAGGAGGACGCTGCGAGGAAGCTCAAGGAGGAGGGCCGCTTTATCCACTACATGCTCGACAGGCTAGGCATACCCCTCATAGAGGTCTCGACCGCACCCGACATAGAGACGCCGGAGGAGGCCTATGAGGTCGCACTCACCATAGGCCAGATGCTGAGACTCACCGGCAAGGTAAAGAGAGGTATAGGCACAATAAGGCAAGACCTCAACGTCTCCATAAGAGGAGGTGTTAAGACAGAGATCAAGGGGGTCCAGAGGCTCGACCTGCTCCCCAAGATAATTCTCTACGAGGCTGTCAGGCAGTACCGTTTACTCGAGATACGCGAGGAGCTAAAGCGGAGAGGGCTGAGACCCGAAGAGGTAAAGGAGGCTGCGAAGATAGTTGACGTGACCGAGGCATTCAAGAAGACTAAGTCTAAGGTTATACGTCGGGCCCTCCGCAGCGGCGGCGTAGTGCTGGCTGTAAGGCTGAGGGGCTTCCACGGCCTGCTCGGCGTTGAGGTTCAGCCGGGACGCCGCTTCGGCACGGAGCTGGCTGACTACGCTCGCTTCTGGGGCGGAGTCGGGGGATTGTTCCACAGCGATGAGCTGCCAGCCTATGGTATAACCGAGGAGGAGCTGGAGCGCGTCTACGAGGCCGTGGGCGCGGTTAAGGGTGTTGACGCGGTAGTCATGGTTGCCGATAAGGAGAGAAATGCAAGAAAGGCCCTAGAGGCTGTTATAGAGAGAGCTCTCTACGCTTTCAAGGGCGTGCCGAAGGAGACTAGGGCTGCACGCGAGGACGGTACAACAAGGTTCATGAGACCGCAGCCGGGGGCTGCGAGGATGTACCCTGAGACCGATATACCTCCGCTCGAGGTCACGGAGGAGCTTCTTGAGGAGGCTAGGAGGATCAAGCCGCCTCTGCCACAGGAGAAGCTCGCGGAGCTAGAGCGCCGCTACCGGCTGAGCGACGAGCTCGCCAAACAGCTGCTCCGTGACCCACGACTCGACTTGTTCGAGAGGCTTGCCGAGAAGTACGGAGACAAGATACCCCCCTCGTTCATAGCATCCTTGTTCACAAATATACTGCGCAGCCTCGCCAGGGAGAGTGTCCCTGTCGAGAATATCCACGATGAGCAGCTCGATGCCGCGCTAGCGGCGGTGGCTGAGGGGAGGATAGCTAAGGATGCTCTAGGAGAGCTGCTGGCCTACCTTGCCCGCAACCCGGGTAAGAGCGTTGAGAGCGCGATAAAGGAGCTGGGCATCTCAACGGTCTCCAGGGAGGAGGTTGAACGCTTGGTCGAGGAGGCTGTCGAGGCTCTTAAGGAGGAGATACTTGCACGTGGACATAGGGCTCTCAGCAAGGTGATGGGTAGGGTCATGCCGAAGCTTCGCGGCAAGGTTGACGGGAAGCTGGTGGCACAGATAGCGCGTGAAAAGATAGAGGAGGTTCTCAGCCAAGCCAGCGGAGAGTAGCGGGCGCGCCGGGATGATGAGTACTCCCGACGCGGAGCCTCGAGCGGCGGTGAAGTAAAGGCATTTGGCTGACCGGTGCTAGAGTCCCGTCGCGCTCTCGCTTATTATCTCCGGGCCAACCTTCTTCTTATACTTCACTACATCGATTATCCTCTGTATGAAGTCCTCCTCATATGGCACGCCAACGAAGGCCAGCACACCGTTTATGGCTATCGCGGGCACAGACATTACGTTATACTTGTCGGCTATGTCGGGATTCTCGTAGGCCTCCACTGTATCCGCTATGAAGTTCTTACGGCCTATCCTCCAGACCTCATAGGCGAACATGTTTGTCAAGAGCGCGGCGTAGGGGCAGTAGGGGCACTGAGGCGTCACTATGACCTCGACATGGACAGGTTCTGTTATTTCGCGGAGCTTCTTCACAGTAGTATCGTCAAGGCCGCTGTCCTCCTGCGATATCCTGATTATGGTCTCAACGAGACCTCTTATCTCCTCGCCGCTCGGGGTCCCTGTGTACCTTATGACGCCATCTAGGAGCGTCAGCGTGGGTATTCTCTCTACGCCCTGCTTCTTGAACATGTCTGCGTCCTTCTCCTTGTCATATATGCTCACCTTTATTAGCTTCCTACCGTTCTTACTCGGAGCTAGCTCCTCAAGAGTCCTAGCTATCTTTATTGTCTCTTCACAGTACTTGCAGTTGGGGCCTATGAACACGTTTATTTCAACAGGCTTCTCCATGTCCTCGAGTGCTTCCTTTATTGCTTCCTTGGTCTCATGATCTATTTCAACCCTAACAGGATCCATCATATTCGCCACCCTCTCCTGTACCAGCGTAGCCGGGTTTCCGACTGGGAGTTTTTCTACGTTCAGCGCAGCGAATCACCGCTATTAACCGCTCGGGTAGAACACAACATCTAGCGTCACCGTAGGCGTGAGGATACGCATATAGTATGGCAACCGCCAATATTAAATAGGGTTAATGTATCAACACCCGTAAAAGACATGGGCTCCCGTGGTGAAGAGCTATGACAGCAAGCGTTGATGCTAACTTCCTCGCCGCACCATGCGAGATAGCCGTGAAGAAGTACGTGCCTTCAATAAGGGCGTCGCTAGCCACTATACTGGTGCGAGACTACGGCCTCTCAATATACCGTACCGCAAAGATACTCCAGCTAACGCCCGCCGCCGTGTCTAACTACTTGTTGAAAAGAAGGGGCAGCGACTACGTTGACATAATCCTCGGTGACAAGGAGCTCTACGGCATTATCTCACGTATAGCTGAGAAGCTTATCAGTGACAACATAGACATGGCTACGATGTCGGCCTATATCTGCTATGTGTGCAGAAAACTGCGAGAAAGAGTGGAAAAGGTTCCACCCACTCACCGGCCCATAGTGGAGACGTTGACAGGCAAGAAGCTTAGCGACGTCGAGAGGGAGGCTTGAGCAAGGGAGGAATCGAGGCGAGTTCAACTCTGAGCACTATCACACCATATGGGCGCACGATGAGCCTCACTGTATCGTATTCGGGCACAAGCTCTTCGCAGCCGTCAGAGCTGCATATCTTTGCCCTCCTCACCCTTTTGTCACCAAACCTTATAGGGGCCACGAGTCTCCTCGGCGACATATTCCATAGAGTAAGCTCCAGAGCCTCCCAGTCGCCCGCAGCTGCTAGGGGGAGCAGCGGGCTTGGAGTCCACACACTAGGGTTGCGCCACTCAGGCTTCTCTCCCAGCAGGCCATACGCCGCTGTGAGCAGAGTTGAAACGGTGGCCCACACGCTGCTGCAGACCCTGGAGTCCACGACTACAACGTCACCCTCGACGGGCTCCACCTCGGCCCCAGCTGCCGCAAAGAGGCAGCCACGGGAGGTGAGGCAGAGCAGGTGCCTCCACCCGTTGGCGTGCTCCACCGCGAGCCACGAAGCCTCTATCCTCCTCTCCCGGGCTGGGCGCAGCCTCCGGGTGTAGAGCAGCTGGGGGATACAGAGGCGTGGCTTGTAGAGTGGAGGGACGTGGCTTGCCGCCGCTCCGAGTCTAGCCGATGTGCAGCCGAGTCTCGGCCTACACGTGGACAATGATGATAGATCCATATAGTCTGTGAAGAGGGGCACACCTAGGAGGCGTAGTGCCTCTGCTATCCTCTCGGCCAACGGCGGCTGGGTGTAGCGTTTCGGCAAGGGCTCTGCGGGCAGCCAGACGCCCCAGTAGCGTGGGCTCCTGCAGCTTGTTTCAGCGCATGTACCATCGGAACCGCAGAGCTTGGAAGAGGAGTAAATGCAGGGGGCCCTGGTGCCGGTGAGTACGTAAAGCTGGGGCGTGTTAGGCTCTACCCTAGGGGTCGTGGCTGCGAGGAGCGCGCGGAGAACACCGCTGGTGCTCATCTCGTCCTGGTCGCCTCCTCGGCAATGTCTATAGCCTTGCTGAGCTTCTGTATGCCCGCGCGCCTAGTACTGGCTCTAACCCTCTCCTCGTCAACCTCTACGCGGAAGCCGAGTTCCTCGAGCCTGCGTGCAGCTGTTCTCGCCTTCTCTTTGCTCGAGGCATTCACAACCACATGTATGCTCGTCGGACCCGGCTCTAGTCTCACAGTGACTTTGTAACCGCCTTCACGCACACCCGTCACGTTGTGGTAATTGAGGCTCTTGCCGTCAAGTGTTAGCTGGCGACCCCTCCTCTCGGTGACACGCAAACCACGGTTCTCCATGAGGCCACGGTAGCGCTGGGCCTCAGAGGCCACGGCTACTCTTCACCCCCGGTTCTCTCCGCCGGGTCTGCCGTCTAAGGCTTCCTCAGCGGCGGAAAACGGCGGCGCTGACAAGCGGTTAGGGGGTGAAGTCTGCTAAGGTCGCGAAGACGGCTTTTGCGGCCTTATCCACGTACTGTACCAGCTCCTCGTGGTGCTTTAGCTCCTCCTTGCCAGGGACGGCCAGGTTGTCAGATATGACTAGTATCGCTGCCGCGTGGAAGCCCCTCATAGCCGATAGGGCGAAGAGTGTGGCGGCCTCCATCTCCACGGCGACTATGCCGCGGCTCTGCCATTTCTTTACGAAATTCTTATCCTCCGCATAGAATGCATCGCTGCTGAACACTGGGCCAAGAACGACCCTGCCATGTATCTCCTTCGCCTTGTCGTATAGCATGGTTGTGAGCTTGGGCGAGGGTGCGGCAACCATACATGCATCCGGCACATAGCTGCCTATCGTGCCCCCATGTATGTAGGCCGCTCCCGTGGCCACAACGACATCGCCTATTTCAAGGCTGGGCACAAGTCCGCCCGCCGTACCAAGCCTTATCATGACCTTGGCTCCGAGCATGCGGAGCTCCTCAAACACTATCGCCGCCGAGGGAGCACCTATACCGTGGACAGCCACACTAACCCTCGTATCACCGTAGTAGCCGGTGTATATGTGGAACCCTCTAGCCTTGTTCACAAGCTCGGCGTCGCGGAGGAACTTCCTAGCTAGGTATTCCGCCCTGGCTGGGTCTCCCACAACAACAACCTTCTCGGCTAACTTATCTGGGCTTATGCGGATATGCTGCGGCTTCATGGTACACAGCCTCCACCCCCCAGGACGGGGGTGCCCGGCCTTATAGACTGGCCCTCAGTCGTTACATCCTTCTAGGGGCTGTGAAGACTCCCCGAGGACTGAGCAGCAAGATACCGTGCTGACGCACGAGCATGCTGAGCCCCCTAAATTGGGGATAAAGAGGCATCACCTGCTCCTCCTTTATTCCTTCTCGGGGGCGGCTGTGAGGAGCTTGACCGCTCCCGAGCTCCTCATTAGAGGAGCTGTGAGGAGAATGGTAGCCGCCTAGCCGCCCCGCGGCATCATTCAAGGAGAAGAGGTTATAGGACTCGGTTGAGGGCTATGCTACCTAACCCGGAGCGCCACCTTGGCAGCGTCGGAGGAGGAGCTGTACATACTGGACAAACACCTGGGCGAGATGATCGAGTCCATAGTGTACAAATACGGCTACAATGTTGACGTAGAGAGCGAGTATGAGGAGCTACTAGAGTTCATCCACCGTAGGCTAGTGAAGGCCTGGTTCCGCGGCAGGAAGCCTAGCCCCGAGGAGCTTGAGGCAGCACTGAAGAATGCTAAGAGGAGGAAGAGGAGGCACCTAGAGGTACTATTGAGCTTCCTAATAAGCCGCTATGCAGCCCGCAACGGCCCAGTGTACGTACAGCAGCACAGTGACTGGAGGGACGACTACTACTAGGCTGTTGAGCCTACCCAGGAACTCCAACTCGTCTTACATGACATGCTTTACTCATTGGCGGGGGTTCTTTTCGCGGTAATATCTTCATCCCCGCCTTACGCGGGTCGCGGGGGGCAAGTGCTAACATCTCCCCCGCCATATGTCGCCGAGGACACGCTGAGGGTTAATTAGGGAAGGGCCCCGGTGCCTTGAAGGGCATTCCGGAGTGTGCCCTCCTCCGCGTCCCATCTAGCCGTGCTGGCCCTGGCACGCTGCAGCGGCCGAGGAGGGCCTAGCCTCAAGACTTCGAAGCACTCTGAGACGGTGGTAGCGGGACTATGGTGAGGCGGAGGCGTAGGGCTACACGTAAGCGGTCTAAGCGGACCACGTCAAGTAGGTCTACGTCTACAAGGCGCCGAGCTAGGGCTGACCCGGAGACCATACTTAATTCTGTGCTTGACGAGGTTGTATCTAGGCTTGGGCTTGACCTGCTGGGACTCAGCAGGGAGGAGTACGCTGAGATTCTCAGGCCCGTTGTGGAGGGCATAGTGTCACAGTACAGTTCCCGGCCTTCGAGAGAGGCCGTGCTTAATAGGCTAGAAAATGCTGCCCGGAACATCTACATGCTTGCCTCAGCCTATGTACTGGAGAAGTATGAGAAGCTGACCGAAGATCAACTGGAGTTCATAGTGGCTAATGCGCCTCAGATAGCAGCCAAGTACGTGCAGAAGCTCTACCGGGAGGCGCTTAGGCTGGGTAGACGCGACGTTATACCGATGCTTAGATCCGCCTGGGAGCGTTTCGGGACACCTACCCCCCTCGCTTGTCCGCGCTGCGGTTTCAGGGCTGTGACCCCGGATCTTGTCTGCATAGTGTGTAACTATGAACTCTCGGAGCGTGAGGCTAAGGAGATGCTTGATTTTGAAGAGAAGCTTAGAGAGCTTGCCGAGTTCTATAGCCCATTTGAAATAAGGGAAACCATAGCTAGGGGCTACGTAATTATAGGAGACGTTGTTAAACCCGCTACGGCCGAGAGACAGCCTACCGACATAGTTCTTCACTTGAGCGACAGCGAGAAGAAGCTGTTGTCGCAGCTCCTTGCTGAGAGAAGGGGGAGCCAGGTTGGTGCTTGAGCTGCGCAGTTTTGAAGATGTTGAGGAGCTGCTAAGGCGGAGCCGGCTAGTGCTTCTGCTTGTCTACGACTCTGGGAGCCCTGATGGGCGCTACCTCTCGGCTCTCCTGGACGATATAGCGTATACTCTCGAGCCCGTATTTGCTGTAGCCAAGCTCGACGCGGCCGAGGCTCCGGATGTCGCCGCCAGGTATGCGCGGAGTATGCCTAGGCTCATGCTGTTCTATAAAGGCAAGAAGGTGTGGGAGCAGATCGGCTTCTTCTATAGTAGTAGCTCGGATCGCTACGCTATACGTAGAGGGATTCTTTATGCCCTGATGAGGCTTGGTCTTTCTCCCTCCTCGCTTGGTGTGAGGCTCAGCTTCTAGCCGGAATCTAGGTAAGGCTTATATAGAAGTGCTTCTGAAGCGGGTAGACTTGGACAAGGATGCCCAAGGCAGAGGGGTGACACCCATGGCGCTCGGTGTACCAATCCTGGTGCTCAAGGAGGGCACCCAGCGCGTCTACGGCCGCGAGGCGCTGAGGAACAACATACTCGCAGCTAAGGTCCTGGCAGAGGTTCTCAAGAGCAGCCTAGGTCCCCGCGGCCTAGACAAGATGCTTGTTGACAGCTTTGGTGACGTAACCATAACCAACGACGGCGCCACTATACTCAAGGAGATGGAGATACAGCACCCTGCAGCCAAGCTCATGGTTGAGGTAGCTAAGGCCCAGGACGCCGAGGTGGGCGACGGCACCACCAGCGCCGTAGTGCTCGCTGGCATGCTCCTTGACAAGGCTGAGGCACTACTCGACGAGAACATACATCCCACCACGATAATCGAGGGCTACAAGAAGGCTCTCGACTTTGCCCTAGAGGAACTCAGCAAGATAGGAATGAAGGTTGACATAAACGATAGACAGTTACTCAAGAGGATAGCCGCCACCAGCCTCACCAGCAAGTACGTCGGCAGCGGCCCCACTATGGACAAGCTCACCGACATGGCTGTTGAGGCCGTGCTACGTGTCGCCGATAAGAGGGCTGACGGCACCTACGACGTCCGCCTCGACAGAATAAAGATAGAGAAGAAGAAGGGCGGCAGTCTACTTGACAGCAAGCTCGTAGAAGGCATCGTGCTTGACAAGGAGGTTGTGCATCCTGGCATGCCTAGGAGGATTGAGAACGCTTTCATAGTGCTGCTCGACGCACCACTGGAGGTTGAGAAGCCAGAGATTGACGCTG
>CAZIWH010000002.1:0-72350 GCA_964542985.1 uncultured Hyperthermus sp.
GGGCCCGCCGGGATTTGAACCCGGGACCACGGGGTCCCGAGTCGGGCACGCGGGCCCCGTATTGGGGCCTCCCTGCGTGTACCCCGCATCCTACCAAGCTAGACGACGGGCCCACCCAGTGCCCCGATCCATGGAGCGAAGGTGGCAATAGGTGGGGAGGGTTATTATTATTTCGCTATATCTTGTCCTCAAGCTCGGCGTCAAGGACCCTTATCTCGCCACACTTGTCCTTGATCTTCTTTGCAAACTCTATGCCCTTATCAATGTCCTCGAAGACTATTGTGTAGAGACGACGGGGTGTCCTAGCCTTAACCTTCAACACCTTTATCCTCCTAGTTCCCTCCTCGGTCTCCTTCCTCCGATAGCCTATCTTAACGCGGCACTCCTCTATTGAGCTAAGTCTCGACAGCAGTGCCTCAAACCCCTCCGGGCTCCTGATCTCCACGGGCACGAAGACTTCACCCCGCCTTCAGCTCTCCCGGTAGGCGTGGCCACTACATAGCCGCTAGATAATAACCTTGCATCGCAGCCAGCAGAGGAGGGTCGCCCAAGGGCGTCCCTCATCAGCTCAGTGTTCAGTGTTTAAGGCCTCGCTCATCCCCGCGGCGCTTGTAGCCCGCTAGGTCAGTAATTTAGCCTCCCGGCGCCGTGAACGCCTAGCCGCCTGGGGAAGTGGCATGGAGTATAGGCTTCCCAAAGCGTTCCCGACGACAATTGTAGGCAGTTATCCATTGATGCCCGAGGCGGCTGAAGCCATCCGTAAAAGGAAGCGCGGCGAGATAGACGAAGAGACCTTCCATGAGCTTGTCAGACCCGCAATAAAAACAGTCATAGAGGACTACATCTGGGCTGGTGTAGACATACTCAGCGATGGTGAGCAGGCTAGGGAAGATATGGTGGTCTACTTTGCGGAAAGAATGGGAGGCTATCGTGGAGGCGACTGGGTGAGAATATTCGATAACGTGTACTTCCGGAAGCCGATAATAGTGGAGAAGCTTCACTACATCGGGCCGATGGCGGTAATGGATTGGGAGTATGCTACCAGCGTGGCGCAAGGCAGGCCAGTGAAAGCAATAATCACGGGACCCTACACTATGATAGACTGGAGCTTCGACCTGGTCTACGGGGATCGCAGGGAAGCAGTGCTCGAGATGGCTAAGGTTCTGCGCAAGGAGATAGAGGAGTTCGCTAAGCGCGGCGCCAAGTTCATACAAGTAGACGAGCCTGCCCTCTCCACGAGGCCCTACCGTGAAGAGGCGGAACTCCTCAAAGAGGCCCTTGAGATAATGTTCAAGGGCATAGAGGCCAAGAAGATAGTTCACATATGCTTCGGGAGGATAGAGAAGATACTGCCCTATGCTCTCGAGTTCCCCGTAGATCAGCTTGACCTGGAGTTCAAGAACAGTGGCTTCCGGCTACTGCCATACCTAAAGGAGTATGGCTACGACAAGGAGCTGGGCTATGGTGTCATAGACGTGCACAGCACCCGCGTAGAGCCGGTAAAGGAGATAGTTGAGGACATAAAGAGGCTGCTCAAGCTAGACGTACTGCCCCCCGAGAAGATATACATTGACCCAGACTGTGGCCTCAAGAGGCTACCGAGGAAGATAGCCCGCCAGAAGCTCCGCAACATGGTTGAAGCAGCCCGCATCGCGCGACGTGAGCTAGGCTATGAGGAGTAACCGTCTCCAGAGATATTCTTGAGTTACATTGCCCCATAAGGCTCTCCTATCTATTCTCCCCCCTCCCAGCAGGGGCTTCAGCCATGGCCCCCCAAGGAGCCGTGGAAGAATGTGGCTACGAGGAGATAAGGGAAGGGGCAGTCAGGCTGCTTGTACCAAGGCTTAGCTGCTACCAGCGCCCCGACGGCGTCTACGAGCCAGCTTGGGCCCCCGTGTTCTACAATCCCAGAATGGCGTTCAACAGGGATATCGCAGTAGTCTTTGCGCGGGCTTACGCGAGGCTACGGGGGCTAAGTAGGCTGGTCGTTGTAGAGCCCCTAGCAGGGACGGGTGTGCGCGCCCTACGCTACATGCTTGAGGCCGATGCCTGGGCCGTGATAAACGATGTTGATCCCAAGGCTGTAAAGCTAATAGAACAAAACTTAGAATTGAACAATGCTAGGGAGAGGACGTCTCTCCACAACCTGGACGCGAACGAGCTACTAGCCAGCATGAAGAGACGTGGAGTGAAGCCAACGATAATAGATCTAGACCCCTTCGGCAGCCCCGCATCCTTCCTCGACGCAGCAGTGAAGGCTATACGTGGACGTGGAGTCATAGCGGCAACAGCAACGGACACGGCACCCCTGAGCGGAACCCATCCCCGCGCCCTACGTCGCCGCTACGACGTCGTGGCTGCAAGGACGGCCTGGGAGAAGGAGCAGGCAGTCCGGATACTCGCAGGCTACATCATAAGGAGAGCAGCTAGCCACGAGTACAGCGCACGCGTACTCCTAGCATACTACGCCGACTACTATGTGCGAGTATATGTGGAGTTAGTGAGGGGCGCGGGGAAAGCGGACGCGAGCCTCGAGCAGCTTTCCTACGGCTACTACTGCCCGGGCTGCGGGCTCACGGGATACATGGCAAAACCCGGCGGGCGGTGCCCCCTCTGCGCTACTCCCCTGCTGGCCGTAGGGCCGCTCTACTCCGGCCCACTCTGTGACGAGAAGCTGCTTCTGGCTATGATTGAGGAGGCGGAGAAGCTCAGAGGCCAGCTTGCACAAGGAAGCAGGGTAGTCGAGTTCCTTAAGAGGCTCCGCCAGGAGTGTAGCATAACGAAGCCCTACTACCGAGTAGACAAGCTATGTAGCATACTCCGCATCAACATGCCCAGCCCAAGGCTCGTCGCGGGGCTTCTAGTCGTCAAGGGATACAAGGCAGCTCCTACGCTCTTCGACCCACGGGGCGTGAAGACTGATGCGCCGCACTGGGTAATAGTGAACACTATATTAGAGCTGGCACCGCGCTAGCTGCTAAACTGCTTTATCAATGCTATCTTCTTGTTAAGCCATGATCGCAGTATCGGGCAGTGCGTCGGGTCGTAGAATCCCCCCACGTGGCATTTCTCCAGGTGTTTGCAGTAGAAGCACGGTATCTCAATAGCATTCCCTATCTTCACTACAAGCTTCGCTTGCTCTTTGGCCCTCTTAGCTATAAAGAGCTTGTACGTCCTACGCCCATTGTGTATTGTAGGCTCTCTGACTATGAGCCCTTTCTTCAAAAGCCTCAGCGCAAGCCTCGAGCCTTCCCTACTGTCAAGGCCTAGCGTTTTCCACAGCTCATGCTGGTATATTCCCTCGTCTCCGCGGAGCTGAATTATCTTAAGCGCCTTAGCTTCAAGCTCGCTGAGGTCGCTCCTCTTCGGGCCGAGCGAGGGCTCAATAGCCGTAGCCAAGGCTCACACCTTCTCTCTCCCCGAATCCCTACCTCGTTGTCCATCATGCTCCGAGAGGGGAGTACCCGGAGTTCCTAGACCAGTGTACCAGCTCTAATGGATGGCAGCAAGGCCCCCTATAATTCTATCCCGAAACGTGACTGAAAAAGAGTAGCTTAGGTGACACAACTGTGGGATAAGAGGAGGAGCCGCTGGGGACAAGAAGTTTTGAGATATAAAAAGCAGCGTCAGAGCCTAACCTCGATGTAGAAGTTGTCAACGATGTCCCTATACCTGTTTCTTATAGTGGCGTCTGATACTCCAACAGTCCTAGCTATGGCCATCTGGTTCTTCTTCTCGTCGAGGAGTATTGATGCAAGGTAGACGGCGGCGCCTGCAAGAGCAGCAGGAGGCTTACCCTGTGCGTATCCTGTCTCCACGAGTAGCGTGGTAAATCTGGTCGCCAGTGTCTCTACTGGTGCATCCAGGTTAAGCTTGGAAGCTATCCTGGCGACGAACATTGTGGGCTTCGGGGGCGCGGCAGGTTTCACGCGAAGCTTCCTTATAATAGCGTTATAGGCACGCCATATAGCTTGCTGAGAGACGCCCAGAACCCTTTCGACATCCTTCAATGGAAGCGGATGCCTCTCAAGTCTTGCGGCTATGAGCGCCGCTGCGGCGAGATACTCGTACACGTTATTACGCTTAATCATTCCCATGCCGTGCGCCCTACGTATGATGGAAGCCATAGTCTCCATGACGCGGGGCGGGAGGCCCAGCTTGGCCGAGACAGAGTGAAGCTCCCTCAGAAGCTCTATGAGCTTCCGGTCCTTCTGAGTGCGCACCTTCGCCTGTATCCTAGCTATCTTGACCTGCCGCGGGTCCTTCCAGTTGGGGCGCACGTAGCTGGTGAGGCCGTAGTCGTGGAGCGTGCTCGTGAGAGGTGCGCCTACCCTGCTCCTCCTCATCCTGTCCTCTTCGGTGAAGCTGCGCCACTCGGGCCCCGTGTCTAGATAGTCTTCCGATATTACTGTGCCGCAGCGACGGCAGACGAGCCTCCCGGCCTCGTCCCTCACAGCATAGAGTTCGAGAAGTGCGCCGCACTGTGGGCAATACTTAGGTGTGGTTATCATGGCTTCCTCTTCCTCCTCTCCCGGGACGCTCCCCCGCGGCCCCTCGCTCCCCGCCGGGCCCCCCGCCTCCTCCTTGGGGGCCTTGGGGGTCGGTAGTACAGCATAGTGCCAGGTGGTATCTCCAGCCCCCTCCGATCAGGCTTCACCACTGCGTAAGGGGCCTTGACTGGTCCTATGATATCCAGCAGTACTCCTACTCTGTTCGTTTTCTCGTCGTATACTGGTGTGTTAAGCGGAGGTAGACGGTCCCTAGCCTCAAGCAATGCTACCACGTAGCCGTTCCTCGTCGTATGTAGTACCTTGCCTAGCTTGTTGAGCATGGGTTCACGTCACCCGTATCCTGGGGCCCGGGGGCCGCGAGGAGCCTAATTTGTGGCGACGGTGCCAGTAACACTGCTTCCGAAGCCCTCCCCTCCTTATAACGGCGAGGAGTAGTAATACCGTCCAATGGTGGTGGATGTGAAGATAGTGGTGCTGGGCTGCGGCGCCCTGGGTACTGTTCTTGCGTCCGCATTATCAGCTGCGGGGCACAGTGTTGTAGTAGCTTGCGCAGATCCCGTAAGGGCTAGGCAGATTCTGGCCGAAGGCCTGCGGATAACTGTGCACGGTGGCGAGGCAACAGCCAGGCCTGCCGCGGTGCTGCTCCTAGCTGAGCAGAGGAGGCTGCACGGCGACGCGGCAATAGTAACGCTCCCCGCTTGGGTGGCCGAAAAGGCTCTCCCCATGGTTGAGGCCGAGGTGGTGCTGGTTCCGCAGCCTAGCCTCAGGGCGCTGGAATGGGGCAGGCCTCTTGCCTTCTACGGCTGCGCCTGGGGAGCTTCCCCGGCTTCCTATGTGGCCGCGGAGCTGAGGACGAGCGGTGAGGGTGAGATTGTGGACGCGCTCCGTGCAGCCTCCTCGGTGCTCGGCATACGCTTCTACCTACACGGGGATGCTAGGAGCCTCGTATGGGACTATATGGGGGTCAACGCGGCAGCTCAACCTGCGGCGGCGGTGCTTGGGGTTAGCTATGGAAAGCTCAGCGCCACTAGGCATGGGAGAGCGCTGGTGGAGGCTGTAGCCGAGGAGGCGTGGCAGGTGGCGTCGGAGGCAGGTGTGAAGCTGTGGCGCGGTAGCCGTGAGGCGGTGCAAGTGCTGCTGGGCCTCCGCGGTTGCTATCCCAAGATGCTGCGCGACCTCGAGGAGGGCCGCGCGACCGAGATAGACTACATTAACGGTGCCTTGCTCCGCGAGGCTCTTCGTTACGGCATCTACACGCCCTACAACGATGCACTGTACCTGGCGGTAAAGGGGCTCGAAGAAGTAATGGGTGTTGGTGGTGGTAATTGAGGCTAGGCAGACGGGAGGTAAGAGCGCTGGCCGAGGCCTTGGAGGCTGCTGAGAGATACAAGCCCTTCCAGGTAGCTAAGAGAAAAGTTATGGAGAAGTATGGACTGGCTGGCAGTCGTGTGGACAGGATCACGACAGCCCTGCTCTACAAGCTCTACAGGATGCAGGGGATTCTGGATCAGCTTGCCAGCCTAGCCGGTCTCGAGCACACAAGGCTCCCCCCGCTCCCTAGGCAGGCAGTCAGGCTAGCGGTGCTACTAGCTGTGGCCGACGAGGTCGGGGATCGGGAGTTCGCCGATAGCCTCGTGAAGGAGTTCTCAAGGCTCGTAGGCGCCCGCTACGGTACGGGGCTCGGCAGTGCCGTGGAGAGGCTCTATCGCAGCCTACTCAGCCAAGGTATCCCTCCGGAGCTTAGAGAGCAGCTGCGCCTAATGCTCCCAGAGATTATTATCAGGAGGCTGCGCCTCCTCCTTCCAGGCAGCGAGATAGACGAGTTCGCCAAGGCGGTCAACGAGCGGAGGCCGTGGCTCGGACTAAGGGTTAATAGTCTAAAAGCAACAGTGGATGAGCTAGTGAGGGAAGTTGAGAAGTATGCAACAGAGGTTAAGCTGAGCAGGGTTCCGGGCCACATACGTTACCGTGGAAGCCTACCCTACTCGCGGTTCAAGCCCCTCCTTGAGGGCAAGGCAGTGCCGCAGGATGAGGCCAGCGCCGCGGCAGGAATTATCCTCGCGCCACGCGAGGGGGAGACAGTTGTAGACCTATGTGCAGCGCCTGGCGGCAAGACCACACATTTAGCCGAGCTTATGAAGCTCCGGGGCCGAGTAGTAGCGATGGAACTCTACGCGGATAGAATGAAGAGGCTGGTCACGCTAGCGGTCCGCACTGGCACATACACAGCCATAGAGCCCGTGCTCGGCAACGCATTGCACGCCTCGCGGCTCATTCACCGCCCGGTGGATAGAGTTCTGCTAGACCCGCCATGCTCGAGCACCGGCGCTATAGCGAAGCATCCGGAGGCCAGGTGGCGGCTAACTGAGGAGGCGTTAGCCCGCCTGGCCGAGAGGCAGTGGAGGATGCTCCAGGAGGCCCTGAAGCTCCTTCCCCCAGGCGGGAGGCTGCTCTACACCGTCTGCAGCGTCATGCCTGAGGAGGGGGAGTACCTCTTACAGAGGCTCCTCGAGACAGAACGTGTTGAGCTAATCCCGCTCGGAGGCCCGTACGACGAGTCGCCGTTACTTCCCGGCACCATGAGGGCGTGGCCCCACAGGCACGGCGTAACGGGATTCTTCTATGCTCTGCTGGAGAAAAGGTAAGACACTAAGACGCTATAAGCGCCTCCGCGACTCCCTGGCCGGGGTGCGGCGGTGGCTGAGAACGAGAAGACGTGTATAGTTGCAGTCGGCTCCACGAACCCGGTAAAAGTGAATGCTGTCCGTAGGGCCTTCCGCCTCTACTGCAACTCCGATGTGCGTGGCGTCGCCGTGAAGAGCGGGGTTCCGAGCCAACCAGTCGGCTTTGGCGAGATAGTCCAGGGTGCCGTCACCAGGGCGCTCAACGCCTTGCGGAGCATCGGCGCCGACTATGGCGTTGGCGTTGAAGCAGGCCTAGCCGAGACACCTGTGGAGCCGATAGAGCTGCAGATTGCAGCCATAGTCAGCCGTGAGGGCAGGGTTAGCCTTGGCATTAGTCAGGGCTTTCAGCTCCCGCCCGAGTGGATACCCGAAGTACGCCAGAGGATCGAGCTTGGTGTCATAGCTGCGGAGAAGACGGGCCGGGCGGGTATAGGGGAGAAGCTTGGCCTCATAGGCTACCTCACAGGAGGCGTTGTGACCCGCACAGATCTAACCTACAACGCTGTAATAATGGCTCTCGTGCCGTGGCTCAACATGAGCCTCTATAAGAGGCTGCCCACCGTGGAGGAGGTGCTGGGGCGTCTCCGGTAGCAGCGTTTATAGCCACACCCGCGTGGAGGCCACCGTGCCCAGGGGGTCTAAGGTATGGGCGTGTACCACGGCAATGACCTCAAGAAGCCGACCGGTGGGAGGAAGTGGCCCCACCAGAAGGTTAAGCGCAAGTACTGGATGGGTAGGTACCCGACTCATACGAGGCTAGCCGCTAAGGAGGAGAGGAAGCACATCCGCGTACGCGGCGGCAACTACAAGATAAGGCTCAAGAAGGCACACTACGCCAACGTCTTCGACCCCCGCACCGGCAGGGCAAAGAAGGTAAGGATAACTCGTGTCCTCGAGACGCCGGCGAACCCGCACTACGCGCGCGCCAACATAATAACGAAGGGCACGATAATAGAGACCGAGCTAGGCAAGGCTATGGTTACATCCAGGCCCGGCCAGGATGGTGTGATAAACGCGGTGCTCCTCGAGCCGAAGGAGGAGTAAGTCTCGGCCAAGGGCAAGTTCAGAGAGCCTGGTATCCACGCCAGTCAGAGCAGTATTTTATGGCAGCGCTTAACGCGGCAGAAGCGAGGCAAGCCTCTGGAGCTTAGCGAGGGCCCTCCTCCTCGACTTCTCATCAAGCCTAGCCTCTCGCACAAGTTGTTCAAGGAATTCTATGACCGCCTCAGCGTAGTCTCTCCTAAAGGGGTATGGTACGCCGTCTTTTCCTCCAACGGTATAGGCGTAGCGGAACGGATCCATGGGTATCGATGCAGGATCGCAATGACTCACTGGCACGCCATAGACAAGCTCCGCTACAAGGGCTAGGCTTCTAACCACAGCTGGGCCTACGCCCTTCAAGAGAAGCATCTCCTCAAGATTACCTGGGGATGTGTCGTGAAGGAGCCTCAGCACCTCGCCTATTCGGCGCGGGGGCCGCGGCTGTGGCCGGTAGTAGGCGCGCAGCCTCGCGGCCTCCCGTTCCTCGGCTCCTCTCCGGCCGAGCCACGTGTCGAGCCCAGCTATCCCGGCTGCGAGCCTATGTGCCCTAGCAACCTCTTCGAGCAGCCGCTGCGGCGGCGTCGAGGAGACGAGTTCGGGTAGCAGTCTCCTCGCCTCTAGGCTTGCCCTGCTAGTGAGGTCAAGTGGTATAGCCTTCTCGTGCCTAGCAGCAGCTATGGCGCTATGCGGTTCTAGCGTCGGTGTGACTGGCAGCGGGCGCAGCCAGTGGTACCGCCTCGCCATCCTAGTCTCGGGGTTCATGCCTTGCTGTACTATCGTCCACAGCCCGTCCTCAGAGACCAGTACTGCATGGTGGTAGAGATTATAGCCGTCCTGGAGCAGGACGCTGTCGGTCTTCGCTGCGAGCCTGGACGCGTATTCAGCCTCTTCTGCGGCGCGGCTGGATATGAGGCCCTCGTCGGCGGCCTCGTGCAGCTCCTGGGGTGTGTTCCTTGAAGCCTGGCCCTTCCCACCGGCCACGACTATCCCTAAGCCAGGGTTCTCGCGCACAACTTGCTTCACTATACCTATGGTCACAGTGGTTGAGCCGCTGCTATCCCAGTCCATGCCTATAGTGTTGTTAAACGCCTGGAACCACAAGGGATCGCTCATCCTCTTAATGAACTCCGAGGGGCCATAGAGTTCGACGATGACCTCCAGTATAGCCTTAGCCATCCTCTTCATGTACTTGGCGAGCCATGGTGGTACATGGCCGTCATGGAGGGGTAGGTCAGCTACGCCGGTTAGAGGCAAAAGACCCTAACCTCCATGCCCCTAGGCGCCGTGCGGTGGAGACCCAGGCTACTGCCATAGCCAGGCCGGGAACCTGGTAATCTTCCCCGCCCCGCGGCTGGTTATCACCACGAGTTCTTCTATCCTCACGCCAAGCTTGCCCGGGATATAGACGCCAGGCTCTATGGTTATCACCATGCCGGGCTCGAGCACGGTCCCATCTGAGAACGTGACCCTAGGGGCCTCGTGGACCTCTATTCCGACGCCATGGCCTGTGCTATGAATGAAGTACTTGGCGAGTCCATACTTCTCCAAGACGCCGCGTGCGGCAGCATCTACCTCCGAAGCCTTAGCGCCCGGCTTTGCGGCATCAAGGGCGGCGGAGACGGCCTCATAGACGGCTTCAGCTACATGGCGGAACTCTGCAGGCGAGCCGTTGTAGAAGAGGGTTCTAGTCATGTCGCTGCAGTACCCCTTGTATACTGCGCCAAGATCTATGAGCACGGGAGTGGGGCGGGTGAGCACACGGCTAGTAGAGGGAGCAGCATGAGGGTACACAGTGTTCTCCCCGAACGCTACTATCGGTGAGAATGAAGGTCCCTCGCCGCCGTCTGCCAGTATGCTGCGCAGTATCTCTCCCGCAACCTCCGCCTCGCTTACACCATAATCAAGCATAGATATCGCTGCCCTTAGTGCCTCCTCCGCTATTCTTGTCGCAGCCTCGATTCTCTCAAGCTCCCAGGGCTCCTTCCTCATCCTCATAACGGAAACATCTCTACTCAAGTCGGACAGCTGCTTGCATATTGAGGCCAGGCGCTCCCAGAACTGCCTAGAGCCGCCAACTAGCCCACAACTAGCCCCTACGAGGCGGGCAGCGACATCGCCACCCCTGCCCTCCTCAACCCTTACGCCCGCCTCCTCGACCACGAGCCTCCCGGGAAGCCCATAGGGCTTATACACGACCACCTCTAGGTCAGCGCCCTCCTCCTCAACGAAGTGAAGCGCATGCAGGTACTCGAGCACCGGCACGAGGAGATAGGCGGAATCCCTTGTCACGGCGAGGAGCCCAGCACCCCGGTAGCCGGTGAAGTAGAAGACACTCGGCTCATCGACTACTATTACGCCGTCGAGCCCCTTCTCCTCGGCGAGAGAGCGGAGACGCGCTATACGCCTCTCATATGCGATCCACGTCAAGGCCCATTCACCGCCGCCTCGCAGACACTTCGTGCCAGCTCGCGGCCCCGGGTAACATAGGCTATCCGGCAGCTAAGCCTGGGATCCAGCACGCCGTCGGGCATGCAGCGGGTAAGCCTCTCGGTGAGCAACTCCTCGCCGCCCATAACAAGCCTGAAGACTGGGATGCCAAGGCTACACGCTATAAGCTCCTCGTATAGGGTTCCGATGCCACCGCCAAGCGAGGCTAGAACAGAGCCGCTCCTAACCAGTATAGTGCTCCTCTCCCTCACACCCATGCCCGTGCGAATCACCACACTGCCCTCCGGAAACTCGTCATCCTCATAGACGCTAGGTATAACGAAGACAATCCCAAGCCCCCTGGCACGGGCCTCATCCGCCACGGGCCTCATGAGGCCACGGTAGCCGCCGAGTACAAGCACCGCGCCCGGGCATAGCCTCGAAACTTCCTTCACAAACTCGCGGATTTCCCTGACCCTAGCCAGCTCCGGCTCGCCGCTGTAGGCGGCTACAGCAATCTGCAAGGAGCCCCAGCCGTGTGGCACGCGTGACCACCCAGGAAGCCTAGCTTCCATGTATGTGGTAGCAAATGTAGCCCCCGCGCTGCTAGGCGGAGGGCAGGAGGGAGCCTTGGGGATACTCTCATCCACTCTCCTTACGCCGGTCGACGTTGTTGTTGACAGTAGGGAGGCGTCCAAGAACAAGGATATAGTTGAGGCGCTCCGCTCTAAGGGCCTTGCAGTAGCTGTCGCGGAGCTTGCTGCCGGAGACTACTACCTCATGGCTCCCGAGCCCTCGAAGGCCCTGCTGGTTGAGAGAAAGACTGTGATAGACTTTGCTAATAGTATAAGAGATAACAGGATATGGGATCAAGCCAAGAGGCTCAAGGAGGCGGCTAGCCTCGACGGCGTCAAGCCAGTAATTCTTCTTGAGGGCTGGCTCGGGCTCGTTGAAAAACGGACACGCTGGCGCATCTCCGCAGTACTCCGTGTACTCGATGAGCTTGTGCTCGACTGGGGTATACCCGTAATCCCCGCGCACAATAAGAAAGCCACGATAGAGTGGCTCGCAGCCAAGGCTAAGAGCCTTGGGGAGACAAGGGAGAAGAGGCTCCTAAGGCTACGCGTGGAGAAGAAGCCTATGAGCATCAATGAGAGGATACTCTACGTCGCGGAGGGGGTTGTGGGCCCAGTACTTGCCCGAAGACTCCTGGCGTATTTCGGGACGCTGAAGAGGATAGCGAATGCTACGGTGAAGGAGCTGATGCAGGTGGAGGGGATAGGTGAGAAGAGGGCTCGAGAAATCTATGCAGTATTCAACACTAAGTGGATACCAGATATGGAAAAACCCCGAGAAAATGGCCTAAGCTAGGCAACCTCGTAGTGTATTATGTTAACGGGACAGGCCTCGGCGGCCGAGGCGACACAGTCCTTGAGGTCCTCGGGGACCTCGCCCTCGGCGGGGTTGCTGGGATCGATCCTCCACTTGGGGACTATCTGGCTCTTCCCGTCCTCTTCGCTCATCTCGAACACGTCGGGGCAGAGGCTGACACATATCATGTCAGCAATGCATTGCTCGCGGTCTATGCGTACACGTATCTTCCCGGCCAACGGTTTCACCAAGCCCTAGGCCTCCATGTATGGGTGTTTTAGGCTTTCTTTCTCTGCCTACAGAGCCCTGGCTGCGGGAGAAGCAGGAAGGTGTCAGGGCCTAGGCTGATGGCGTAGCCCTCCATGAGTCCGGCGCCCACCGCGGCGGCGAGGAGGGCATCTACTTCATCCTTCCCGGCCCCTGGTGGAGCCTCTATGTTGAGCAGCTTGAGAAGCTCGGCGGCGCCGCAGCCGCTTACGCGTAACGCGCTGCGTGGATGAGTCTCAGCCACCTCTGCCACAACGTCAAGGAGCTGTCGGAGCCTAACTCCTCTTCGGAGAAGAGCCTGCATGGAGGGAAGCGTGAGCGGTAGCAGTCGGGCGCCGAGACGCATGGCAGCTAGCTCGGCTAAGCGGAAGCCGCGTCCTCTCGGAGGAGGAGTCACGGGGGCGTCGATGACTACGAGGCTTGGTGCGTGAGAGAGTATAAGCGATGCTATATCGTCAACACTTCCATGGACCGTGGTCAGCTCCACTAGCTCATGGCGCCCCCTCTGCGCTGTGAGCACGGCTACACCGGTTCTACGCCTCGGCGACGCAGAGAGGTCTACGCCGGCTACCTTGGGCAACCCCCTAGCTCCCTCAACGCCTTCTCAAGGCGGCGGGCGGCGTAGAGAAGGCGGGCCTTGGGGTAA
Source organism: uncultured Hyperthermus sp. (assembly GCA_964542985.1). Classification (GTDB taxonomy): domain Archaea; phylum Thermoproteota; class Thermoprotei_A; order Sulfolobales; family Pyrodictiaceae; genus QNYQ01. The sequence continues at coordinate 12,948 of CAZIWH010000002.1, forward strand.
ATCAGTGAGAGTAGCCGGTAGTGGAGCGGCAGCCTCAGTGGCGCCCCAGCAGCCCTGGGGTGGCCCCCGCCTCCGAGCCGGTAGGCTATCTCCCTGACGTTGACTTCGCGGGAGCGTAGGCTCATCCCATGACTCTTTCTCCTAACAATTACTGCCACGTCTGCATTCATCCTGTAGAGCAGGGCATTGCCAAGTATACTCGCGTTCGGCGGGCCAGGCTTCTTCAACGTGAACACTATTCTGCAGCCATTGTACTCCCTAACTATGGTGTTCTTGATGGCGTAGCTGAAGCCCGTGAACTCTAGCCGAAGGTACTCGTTCAGAGCCTCGTCGAGGTCGGGCCACCATAGGCTTCCCTCCCAGAAGCCGCGTATCATATTTCTCTTCCACTCGTCGCCCTTCGCGCCACGGTAGCGGTCCACGACACGGTATAGGCGGGGAGCCAATGGGTCATCCCAGCGCCAGAGGTCAGCAGCGCAGGTGGCGCTCACGAGCCTCTCTATGAACTCGTCGGACTCAGCGTCGAGAACCTTCGGAGCATATCTGGCTACGACACCCGCTGCGCACGTGCTCACGTCAATGAATACCTTCACGCCTGCATCCTCAAGGCCGCGTATCCACTCAAGGCTCCACCGGTGATGGTCATACCATTCAACCCTAACTCCCCGGGAGGTGAGTCGTTTAACAGCGCGCAGAACATCGTCAAACGTGTCAGCGTTAGGCCCCAGATCCATAATGGCTATTCTCTGCGCATCTGGCGGATCAGACAGAACCTTGTGGAGCTTGTAGGGCTCAGTCATAGTGACTGTAGCCTCTACGTCGGGCTCAAGCCCAGCGAGCCTCAAATAGATAGCAGCAGAGGCGATACCGTCAAGATCAGTATGTGTCACTATAGCCGCCTTAGCCGCCATAAACGTCCCTGCCAGGTGACTCTTCCACACGGGTTAAATAAGCGCGGCGGCTCGGCGACGCCGACCCCGCTCACCGCGCCCCCAGCCATATGGGTGATAGCGTCCCTACGGGGGCGCTGCGCGCCGGAGTATGTCCTCACAGCCACCGCGCCAGAGGCTCCCTTGGTGCCCGCCTCCTTTTCAGCGCCTCGGGCTTCTCAGCCTACACCCCGGAGGCCCCCTTAGGGGGCTGGGGCTCAGGTTCGGACCTCAGCCCCTCTGCTGGGGCGCCTCGGGTCCCCGAGATGCTAGGTGTGGAGCGTGGAGCGGTTGACGGCTGAGGCCAGCCGTGTTGTATGGGAACGTGTCCATGAGGTCGGGCGAGTGTTGGCGAGAGTACCTCGGGATGCTATCGTCTTTGTAGAGACTAGTGATCCACAGTACGCGGCTGTTGGCCATCTCTATAGGAGACATGGCCTACAAGCGGTGGCTCTCGTGGTCGCCAACGCTTTGGTAAGCTACCGGCTCAGCCTGCCGGGCGAGAAGTATTGGCAGGAGTTCGCAGACTTCTTCGCCTCCACTGAGACGCCGACAACGGTGGAGATGCTTGTCGCCGAGATAAGGCGCTTCCTCTACAGCAGCAGGGGTAACCGCCTGGTGAGGGAGCAGAAGCTTGCCAGGCTTAGGAAGGCGGCGCCGGTACTAGAGAGGCTCCTAGAGAGCCCTGAGGAATACACGGACCTCCGACTCCTTGTCCGTAGTCTAGCCTCAGTATTGAGGGCCCGTGGCGAGGAGAAGACGATAGTGTTTGCGGCAAAGATGGCCCGCTACTTATATATGCACGCCGGTCTGGAGACGCGGGGTGGCGAAGAGATACCTGTACCCATAGACAGGAGGATGGCGTTGCTGACATCCTCAAGTGGCATGGTGGCCGCGAGGGTGCAGGCGATAATGAGCAGACTCCGCGGCGACGCCCTAAGAGCCTGGATGACCGTGGCGAGAGAGTCGGGGATACCATCGATAAGCCTTGATGCCCTTGTCTGGCTCCCAGCCCAGGGCGTGGAGAAGCACATACGCCGCGGCATAGAGGTGGCGCGCGACGAGTATGCCAGGAAACTAGTATCCTACACGGGCGGCATGGTGAAATGGGGGCTCGCGAGGAGCGTCGCAGAGCAGCTCCTCTACCAGGAGCCCCTAGAATAGCTCCTCGTACATTTTGTCCAGCAGGTTGGCTACCTCAAAGTCCAGCAGCCGGGCGGCCTCACCGCCAGTGGCGCCGCGGAGGGCAATAACCCTCCACCAGGCGTACAGTCCTCCGTCTCCTGCAGCGGAGTAGAGCCTGCACGACGGGGCCACGCAGCTCCGCCCGAAGCGCAGCCCCCAGGGCCCCCAGGAGCCCACATGCGTGCAGAGCGCCGCCTCCGCGCGCGCAGCAGCCTCAAGGCCAGCGCCGCCGCGCAGCACAGCACGGTAGAGTCTGTAGAGCGCGCGGGCTGTGAAGGCGGCAAACCGCTCCGAGGCCACACCGGAGGCCCTCGCAGCGAGAACTCTGACAACTAAGCTGCCGCCTCCGCCAGTCTCTCTGGGCCGTGGAGGAGGAGTGTCGGTCTCCTCCACCCGGAGAGGTTGCGGCACCGAGCCGAGATAGAGCCATGGTCTCTCCATGGAGGCGGGTGGGGCAGCACCTTCGCCTCCACTATGCCTATAGCCCAGGATCTCCGCCACGAGAAGCGAACCCCATGCACCGCTCCATGGAGGCTCAACTGCAACCACGGCGAGAGGCTCAGCACGGAGCAATTCGAGGACCTCGGAGAGCACCGAGAAACTCCACATTCTCCAGCCGCATCCCCAGGGAGAACCCCCCTCGCTGAACCCGAGGCTAGCAAACCCGCCGCCCCGGACGGCGGCGAGAGCCAAGGCAGCAGCCACTCCCCCGAGCAACCCTCGGCGACCTGGAAGATAGTCGTGGTGAGCAACGAACAGCAGTGTATCCCCGCCCCACTCACCGGCGTAGATCAGCCGGGCGTGAGAAGCACCCCCGGGGCTGCACTCGATTCTCACAACGCTCCCTGCCAGCTCCCCAGCCCTCACGCCTTCGAGAACCACGGCGGGAGGCGCATCATCCGCCACGAGACCTCTGACCGGGGGGCAGGGCTCAACAAGCCCGGCAGCCCTGCAAGCTGTGAGAAAGACGACGCCAACAGCCCCGGCCTCGACTGCGGAGATGTAGACGGAAAGGAGGTCTTCAAGGCTTCGAGGCGCCTCAACAACTAGCACCGCACCTGGCCTAGGCCATGCCAGGGCCGGCGCCTCCACGCCTCCCTTGCAGCCGGCCACGCAGAAGCCCTCAAGCTCGCCCAGAAGCGGGTGGAGGAGCCTGCAGTACCCCCAGCTCTCGCCGCGCACCCGTACCCATGTAGCGCCTGTGCCACCCAGCAGCCTCTCGGCCTCCTCCATCACGGTCTCGGCCAGACGGTGCTCGGCGTGTGAGCCCGGCGGCGCAGCGGCGGGAGCACGGGAGAGGAGCCTACCAAGAATCTCCCGGTAGAGTGAGGCGTAGTGGGCCAAGACCTGCGCCACCAGGCCGCTCCCAGGGCATGGAGGAAGAGAGGTGTTAGAGTGTGAGGGCGTAGGTAGGCTGCTGCCTCCTCTTTATCTTGATAATCTCCTTTAATACCATCTTCTCATCGTCACTGAGCTCGCTCTTATACTTGGTCAGCCAGAGTATGGCGTGCCTCTCCGGTATGTCCGTGTAGAGCACGTCTCCCTCGTCTATGTGGCGACCGACCATGATATGGCCTTTTATCGAGATGGCTACAGCCATACCTGCTCTGGCTTCCTGCACGGTCTTACCCTTGTCCTGGATCTGGTGTATTGTTCCAATTCTCTTGCCGTCCTCCCTCATCAATGGGTAGCCGGGCTTAATTACGCCACCGAGAATCTCTACGCCTACTATAGCGGGCTTGGCACGGCGGAACACGTATCCGGGAATTATGCGTATCTTGCCAGGCTTGATTAGCTGTTCGAGCTCCTTCCTCTTCTCCTCCTCCTTGATGCGGCGCAGCCACTCTTCGAAGTCCTCGAGCAGTCTGTATATCACGTTGTGTCTGAATATCTCGATACCGTGCTTCTTTGCCTCCTCCTCGGCCTCGGGGAGTACGCGAACGTTGAAAGCAAGCACTACACCATAGTACTTGTTTATCTCCTTGCTGGCTGCGGCCTCTATGATATCCCTCTTAGCAACGTTGCCCACGTCTGCGTATCGTATCGGGATACCCTTCCTGCGCAGCGCTTCCACGAGGGCCTCCAGGCTGCCAAGCGTATCAGCTTTAGCGACGACACCCTCCTTGTCGGTGTGTATCCTTAGAGCCTCTATCTCCCTTCTAACCTGCTCAGCTAGCCTCTTAGCTTCCTCCATGTTCCTCGCTACGAGTAGCGGTGCGCCTGCAACAGCCTCCTCTATCCCAGGCGCGACTATCCTTACACCAGCAGCCGCGTAGACCTCGTCCACCGGCTCAAGCTCCCTCTTGGCTACACGTATCTCTTGGAGAGGCTTCGGCATGAGAAGCGCGCGCACCTTAGTTATCACGGGGCCGTTAAGTCCACCTGTAACTATAATGTCGCCCTTCCTCAGCACGCCATCGTATATTATTGTGTCGGCTGCGGTACCTACACCAGGCTGCTCACGTAGCTCGAGGATAACACCCCTAGCTGGGCCCTCGGCGAAGCGGAGCCTCTTCTGAAGGTAGCGCTGAGCGAGGCCAGCTAGCACGGCCAGCAGCTCGGCGATGCCCTCACCGGTCTTAGCCGAGACTGGCACAACGGTAACGGTCCGCGTGAAGTCCTTAACCCTGTCGAATCTCTCCGCCTGGAACCCCGTCTCGTAGAGCTTCGCTATGACGTTGTCCCAGAGTCTTCTCTCCAGCTCCTCCTGTACACGGCGGCTCTGCTTTCGGAACGATATTATGAAGGGCGTGTCGGGGTGCGGCTTCCAGCCGGGTATCTTGTCTATCTTGTTAGCGGCTACTATGAAGGGGACCTTCCTTTGCTTCAATATCTCTATGGACTCGTAGGTCTGGGGCTGAAAGCCCTCATTGATATCAACGACTAGTATAGCGAAGTCTGCTACGCTGCCCCCGCGTCTACGGAGATTCGCGAAGAGTTCGTGCCCTGGCGTGTCTATGAACAGCAGCCCCGGTATTATGAGTTTGAAAGGTATAATCTTTTTCAGCGGCTCGGCAAGCTTCTCTATAACGCTGGCAGGAACTACGCTGGCACCCACATGCTGGGTTATGAGGCCGGGCTCCTTGGCAGCGACTACTGTGCCACGGATCTTGTCCAGCAGCGTAGTCTTACCATGGTCCACGTGGCCCAGGACGACTACTATCGGCTGTCTAAGCCTCTTACCGCTATCCCGCTGCGCCATAGCGGCCACCCGCTCAGAGCCTTGACCCCCTGCACCCCTAATAACCAGGGGCATCATGCACCCGCTGTTCTTAAAGCCGGGAACCCCGAGGCCCCGCCCCCTACTGGCCCCTGTGCGGGCGATGCTGGGCCCCTAAAGCGGGCCCGGGGATGAACCAGCGGAGGTGTAGGCAAGGTGCCCGAGTTCAAGATAGTGATATCGGATCCGGAGGCTAAGGCGGACAGCCCCGTACTCAAGGTGAAGGTCAAGGGGAGCGACGAAATAGAGTACGGTGAGGAGGAGAAGAGTCAGCGCAAGCTTCCCACCTGCAAGGCCAACCCAAAGCTCATAGAGAAGCTGGGCGCAGTGCATGGCATAATAACAGTGAGGATAAGGAAGGAGGAGAAGAAGATCAAGCACACCTGCCATGTCATTGCCGACGAGAACGTGCCCGAGGATGAGGTCCACGTGAGCCTCGAGTGGCTCGGCGAGGCCGCAGGCGTGGAGGAAGCTGAAGGCGAGGTCTTCCGCGCAAAGGCCTGGCAGATAGCCCTCAGTGATCCTGCAGCCAGCCGGCTCATAGGCCTAAAGATAGGTGACACCTTTGACGGCGCCCTCGTCGGGCTCCCCGGCTACAGGCTCAAGATAAGGGGTGGGAGCGACAACAGCGGCTTCCCGATGATACCCTCAATACCGGGCCCTGTGAAGAAGAAGGCGCTGCTCTCTGGGCCGCCAGGCTTCCATCCTAGGGAGAAGGGTGAGCGCCGTAGGAAGACTGTGAGGGGCAACACGATAAGCCACGACATAGTCCAGATAAACACAGTAATAGTCTATCCTAGGGAGTCTAGGAAGTAGCGCCGCATGTCTACTTCCCTCTTACTCGGCCTCCTTCTTCGTCCTAGGCGCGGCTTGTTTTCAGCCAATATGCACCTCCTCCCGGAGCCGTTTTAGCTGGGTAATCCCGCAGTAGCGTCGGAAGAGGGGAGAAACTGTGGCGAGGTTAGACATGGACGAGATTGAGGAGCAGAGGAGGCGCCAGCCCGAGGTTAACATCGGTACAGCGGGTCATGTTGACCATGGTAAGACTACGCTGGTTCAAGCGTTGACGGGCGTCTGGACGGCAAAGCATAGCGAGGAGCTAAAGAGAGGCATGACGATAAAGCTCGGATACGCCGAGGGTGAGATATGGTACTGCGAGGGTGCAGAGGAGCCCGAGGCCTACCAGCCATTCCCGGAGAAGTGTCCGCCGGGCACGGTGCCGAAGCTTCTACGCAAGGTATCCTACGTGGATGCACCCGGCCACGAGATACTTATGGCAACCATGCTCTCCGGCGCGGCACTCATGGACGGTGCTCTCCTGGTCATAGCTGCGAACGAGAGGTGCCCCCAGCCACAGACCTATGAGCACCTAATGGCCCTCGGCATAGTAGGTGTTGACAAGATAGTCCTTGTGCAGAACAAGGTCGATGTGGTTACTCCCGAGAGAGCCCGGGAAAGCTACAGAGAGATAAAAGAGTTCGTCAAGGGCACCTTCGCCGAGAAGGCCCCAGTGATACCCGTCAGCGCGCTGCATAAGGTAAACATAGACGCCCTGCTCATGGCGATGGAGTACTTGATACCGACCCCGAAGAGAGATCCCTCGAAGCCGCCATTGATGTACGTTGCTAGGAGCTTCGACGTAAACAAGCCCGGCACGCCCGTTGAGGAGTTGAGAGGTGGAGTGATTGGAGGTGCGCTGATACAGGGGAGACTGCGCGTCGGCGATGAGATAGAGATAGTGCCCGGCGTGCGCGTAGAGAAGAGGGGCAGGGTAAGCTACGAGCCCCTGGTAACTGAGGTCACTAGCCTAAGGTTCGGCAACCTTGAGGTCGAGGAGGCCAGACCCGGTGGCCTAGTGGCTGTGGGAACGAAGCTCGACCCAGCGATAGCCAAGGCGGATAACCTCGTTGGCAATGTGGTCGGCAAGCCTGGGCACTTACCCCCCGTGAGGAACACTCTGACCATAGAATACCATATGCTTGAGCGCGTGGTCGGCGCCAGGGAATTCGTCAAGGTGCCGCCGCTCCGCCGCCGCGAGATAGTGATGCTAACCGTAGGTACAGCCATAACCCTCGGAATAGTGACGAACCTTACCAAGGACACCATTGAGGTTGCCCTAAGGAGGCCGGTGGCGGCCTGGGAGGGCGACAGGGTGGCGATATCGAGGCAGATTGTCGGACGCTGGAGGCTGGTCGGATGGGGTATAGTGAAAGGATAAGACGCGTAGCCTACGACACGAGCATACTCCTCCTTCTATATGAGGGGGTCTCGGTTTTTGACGAGGCCGCTGAGCTGCTAGCCTCCGAGCCCGAGTGCGTGGTTCCCCGCCAGGTTGTGGAGGAGCTCCGCCGCCTCGCCTCAGAGGGCCCTGGCCTTCACAGGATGAGGGCGGCCAGGCTCGCCCTCCAGGCCCTGGAGAAGAGGGGCTGCAAGGTGGTTGAAGTAGAAGCAGGGGACGCCGACGACGCTCTACTTGAGCTCGCGCTGCGGGACAGAGGCCTCATAGTGGCTACGGCTGACAACGGGCTGAGGAGGAGGCTGCGCGAGAAGGGGCTCCCAAACATATACTACCGCCGCTCTCGCCACGGCTTGATGCTTGAAGCGTAGCCGTAGAGCCGCTAGACGGTTCTCTTATATCTCTCCCGTGGGGCCGGCACTAGCCCCGGCCCCGGTCTAGCATGATGGAGCAGGGAGGAGAGGGTGCCGCCTTGTACATGGTGTATAAGGTGAGGGATGTAGTCCGGATACCGCCGTCGATGTTCGGCATGCCGCTGGAGGAAGCTGCCCTCCGCGTGCTTGCAGACAAGTATGTCGGCACAGTGCACCCGGAGATGGGTGTCATAGTGGCGGTGTTCAATGTCAAAGTCAATGAGGAGGGCCGTATACTCCCCGGCGACGGCGCCACCTATCATGACTCCGAGTACGAGGTCATTGCCCTCAACCCGCGCGTCAAGGAGGTAGTTGAAGGCGTTATAGTCAACGCGCAGAATTATGGCGCCTGGGTGAGCCTAGGGCCCGTTGAGGGACTGGTACACATAAGCCAGATGATGGACGAGCATGTACGCTTCGACCCTCAACGCCGCGCCTTCATAGGCGACCGCACTCGCCGCATAATAGAGGTAGGCGATGTCGTGAGGGCCCGTGTCGTCTCAGTCTCAATGACCGGGCTGGGCAACAAGCCAAGGATACAGCTGACTATGAAGCAGCCCTACCTGGGGAAACCCGAGTGGTGGAAGCACAAGGAGAAGGAAAAGGCAAAGCAGCACAGCTGAGCCTAGACTTCTACTCGGGGGCCTCTTTCCCGTCCCTCCATGTAGTCTCGCCTCGCCTGCCGGAGGTGTATCGAGTTGCCGCGTAGGAGGAGGAGCCTACCTTTCAAGGCGTGTCGTAAATGCCGCAGCCTGGTGCCCAAGGAGGCTACGAGGTGCCCTGTCTGCGGCTCCACCGATCTCAGCGAGGACTGGGAAGGAGTAATAGTCGTGCTCGACCCCGAGAAGTCCTTAATAGCCAAGAAGATGGATATAACGAGGTCAGGCAAATACGCCATAAAGGTGAGGTAGAGGAAGTGGCGTCTACCCATCTTTGCCTTCCCGTGAGGCTCCGCGGCCTTCTCCGCCTCCTTCCCCCAGGCTCTAAAATAGTAGCCGACAGCGGTGAGCTTCTCCGCCTTCTGCGTTACCGCCACGTGGTTGCCGTAGGTGATTATGTGTCTAGGCTGCTTAGGGGTCTGGGAGTAGAGCCCTGGGTCATGGTATACGATTGTGCTACGATGCGCTCGGAGACCGAGTGCCCCTGGAAGGAAGACGTGACTGTAAGGAATCCTGCCTCAACGTTATCGCCGGAGGCCTGGCATATTGTGTGCGACGCTGTGAGGCGCGGAGCGCCCGGGAGTATACGTGTCGAGGGCGAGGAGGATCTGCTCGCTCTCGCAGCGATTATGTGCTGTCCGCAGGGCTGTGTCGTAGTCTATGGTTACCCCGGCGTGGGGAGCATCGTAGCAGAGGTTAATGCGGAGCTAAAGAGGCTTGTCCGCTACATTCTCTCTGAGATGTCGCGGTGTCCCGAGGGGCCGAAGAGTTAATAGAAGCGGGTTACGTGGCGCGGCTGGGCTGGGGTATTAGTTAGGGAGGGTCGCGGCCTTGGCGCAGGCAGGGGCACCTGCAGACATGGTTGACCTGCTCCGCCCTAAGGAGGCGAAGCTGCTGGACGTGGGCATGGAAGGCTATGAATTCTACATTGTCAGTGACAAGTACAACTCGCTTATCAAAAGGAGGGAGATAGATTTCATTGTGCTCCATGTAGGGAAGCCAACGCCCAGCAGGATGGAGCTCAGGTATAAGCTCTCAAAGGCGCTAGGCGTAGACATTAAGAGGCTCTACATACGCAGCGTGCAGAGCGAATACGGCGTCGGACGCACGAAGGTTGAGGTGCACGTTTACGACACCCCTGAGCGTGCGCTCCAGTTCGAGCCAAAGTATATCCTTGAGAGGAACAAGATACCCGAAGAGGAGGAGGAGGAAGAGTAACCCCTATCACGCGCCCCTCGGGAGGTGAGGCGCCATGTCCAAGAAGGAGGGCCTTAAGCTATACGTGCACAGGCTCTACGAGTACGACTACGAGAAGGGGACCATAAAGAGGAAGAACAAGATATGCCCGCGTTGTGGCAGCTTTATGGCATTCCACAAGTACCCTGTGCCGAGGTGGCATTGTGGTAAGTGTGGCCACACCGAGTTCGTTTCCTAGTCCCCCGGTCGGCCCCCATATTCTGTACCCGCGTCTCGACTGGAACAGGGACGCCATAGTCCTAGGGATAGAGTCTACGGCCCACACCTTTGGAGTGGGCATAGCGTCTACGAGGCCTCCCTACATTCTTGCAAGCGTCAAGGACACCTATGTCCCCAAGACGGGGGGCATTCATCCCCGTGAGGCGGCTGAGCACCACATACGCGTCGCGGCCGAGGTGCTGCGGAGAGCCCTGGAGGTCGCTGGAGTCTCTATGAACTCTGTGGACGCCGTGGCTGTTGCTCTGGGGCCGGGGCTGGGGCCTGCGCTCCGCGTCGGAGCAACAATAGCGCGAGGGTTAGCTGTCTACTACTCTAAGCCCCTTGTGCCGGTGAACCATGCGGTCGCGCATATAGAGATAGGGCGTCTGCTCACCGGACTCTCCTCTCCTGTCGTGCTCTATGTTTCCGGCGGCAATACCATGGTGGCGGCGCTAGCTAAGAAGAGGTACAGGGTGTTCGGCGAGACCCTAGACATAGCGCTCGGCAACCTCCTTGACACCTTTGCGCGTGATGCCGGGCTCGCCCCGCCATATGTGGTTGAGGGACTTCACGTCGTTGACCGTTGCGCCCTCAAAGCTAGGGAGCCCGCCGAGATGCCCTACACGGTGAAGGGTATGGACGTCTCCTACTCCGGCTTGCTGACAGCGGCTCTCAGGGCGTGGAGGCGGGGTGGCGGGGCCGCGGTCTGCCTGGGGCTCCGCGAGTCAGCATACGGCGCAGCAGTAGAGGTAGCTGAGAGAGCCTTGGTCCATCTTCGCAGGAGGGAGGTGCTCCTAACCGGCGGTGTAGCGGCCAGCCCAGTGCTCAAGGAGAAGATGAGGATGATGGCCTCCCTCCACGGTGCCGCTGCAGGGTGGCCTCCTCCTCACTTCGCTGGCGACAATGGCGCCATGATAGCGTGGGTTGGCTTGTTGAACTACCTGGCAGGCATCACGGTTGACCCTGAGGAGGCGGTGGTGAGGCAGCGGTGGAGGCTGGACGCGGTGGAGACTCCCTGGCTCTGAGGGTGCTCGGGCCCCCGCTCTACGAGGGAGCCGAGGGCATCCTCTACCCCGTGGACTGGTTCGGAGTGCCAGCGCTGGCGAAGCACCGTATAGCCAAGCGGTATCGCCACCCTCTGCTTGACGCGAGGCTGAGGGTCGAGAGAACCATAACCGAGGCGAAGGCGGTGGCAGCGGCGCTTAGGGCCGGCGTGCCTGCACCGGCAATATATTTCGTAGACCCCCTTGAGGCCGTCATAGTAATGGAGTGGCTCCGCGGCGCCGAGAAGCTCGCTGACATCATAGAGAGGGAGCCAGGTTGCGCGATTAGCTACGTTGAGAAGCTCGGTGCCCACGTTGCCAGACTCCACGGTGCTGGCGTCGCCCACGGTGACCTAACCACGAGCAACGTGCTGGTCCACCAGGGGGAGGTGTTCCTCATAGACTTCGGCCTCGCCTCCCTCCATGCAAGCCTACGCGACCGAGCGGTTGACCTCCACCTCTTCCTCCGGAGCCTGGAGGCCGAGCACCCGGAGAACGTTGAGCCGGCCCTCGAGGCCTTCCTGCGCGGCTACTCCTCTATCCTAGGCCGCGGCGAGGCGGGACGCCTCCTTAACCTGGTGCATGAGATAAGGCTTATGGGCCGCTACCGTGAGGAGCGGCGCACCGCCTGGGGCCAGGGATGAGAATCCTATTCGCCACAGGCAACCCCCATAAGGTTGAGGAGCTGCGCGCGGTGCTCGCTGGCTGTGGGGTGGAGGTAGAGACGATTCCGGTGCCGAAGCTCGAGCTGCAGGCAGGCGACATAGCAAAGATAGCTGCTGCCGCAGCCTCCCTGGCCTATACGGCGGCGGGGCGTCCAGTCGCGGTGGAGGACGCGGGACTCTTCATACGTGCCCTCTCCTGGTTCCCTGGGCCCTACAGCAGCTATGTCTACTCAACCATAGGCGTCAAGGGCGTGCTCAAGCTCATGGAGGGCGTTGTGGACAGGTACGCGGAGTTCCGTTCAGTCATAGCCTACGCCGGGCCCTGGGGCGTGCGCCTCTACACCGGCGTCGCACGGGGCAGGATAGCTGAAGAGCCCCGGGGGAGTGGTGGCTTCGGCTTTGACCCCATATTCATACCTATGGGTTCTGACAGGACGTTCGCTGAGATGAGCGTTGAGGAGAAGAACCGCTTTTCCCACCGCGCTGCGGCGGCCAGGAAGCTGTGCCGGGATCTCCGTGAATTCATTTAAGCGGGCCAGGTGTGGCGGGCTTCACCGTGCTTGGAGGGGCCCCGGGAGTAGGGGCCCACATGTAGGGGCTCCTGCTCGCCGGGTAGGAGGTGTCGCGTCGTGGCAGGAAAGAGGAGGAAGAAGGGTCGCTCCCACTCCACAAGGCCTGCGAGCCCGACTGTGCCTAAGTGGGTGCAGTACGACCCGGAGGAGATAGAGGAGATAATCGTAGACCTGGCAAGGAAGGGCTACGGCCCTAGCATGATAGGCATAGTGCTCCGCGACCAGTTCGGCATACCCCTGGTGAAGCCCGTCATAGGCAAGACGATAACGCAGGTCCTAGAGGAGCATTGCATAAAGATGGTGGTCCCCGAAGACTTGTTCAGACTGATAGAGAAGGCTGTCAACCTGCGCCGTCACCTAGAGGAGCACCCCAAGGATACACACGCCAAGAAGGGCCTCCTAGACTTGGAGTCGAAGATAAGGAGGCTAGCCAGTTACTATAAGATGGAGGGCATGCTTCCCGAGGACTGGAAGTACGACCCAGCGCAGGCAAAGCTGATAGTAGCCGGCGGCCTCTACGTGGAGGGTAAGTGCTAGCTTCTCCACGTTGCCTCCCTTGCTGCGTGGGAGGCCCCTAGCTTTTCATGTCTCCTCTTCCTCCTAGGCGGCGGGGACCGGGTTGAGCCTGGATGAGGCCTTCTCGAGATTCATAAGCGAGAAGGAGGCAAGTCTGTTCAGGCCGTCTGCGAGCCAGATAGCAACGGCCTCGAAGGAGTATGGCTTTCTCGAGGTGTGGTGTTTCCCGTCCCTCGACTCGGCCATAGCGGCTGCGATCGTGCTCCGCGTGCTCAGCAGCAGTGGCGTACAGGCTACTGTCTACTTCTCGCCGGAGCCGCCGCGGCTCATAGAGGAGCCGTCTCTCCTCTTAGGCTACCCGGCTGCGGTAGCCACAGAACTCACAGTGAAGAAGCCCTCTGCCTTGATAGGGTATGGCGAGAGGCCGCAGGGCCTCCTGCCCCTGGCGGTCACAGCGTCCAACGATTCAAGCATAGCGGCACTCACGGTGGGCGTCTTATCTGAGATAAGTATCGTTGGAGGTTTCTCTGTCTATGCTGTTGCCGCCGGCTTCTGGCGTGGCATGGATAGAGGGAAGAGGGGTGAGTTCCCCGGCGTCGAGAACAGTATCGTGGAGATGCTGAAGCTGGAGAACAAGGTTGAGGAGCACTTCAGCCTTAGGCTGATGAGGTGGAATAGCCTGGCCACTGAGGAGGCCATGGCGGTTACAGTGCAGCCCTACCTGCCAGGGCTCACCGGCTCCATTGAGGCGGCGCGTAGGATGCTTGAGGAGGATCCACGGCTGGCCCAGCTGCTGGGCAAGAACATGCACGACGCCCCTGAACAGGGGCTCGCAGTGCTGGGCGAGAAGCTCTATGAGCTGCTTAAGAACGAGAGCCGCATACCCAGGAGGCCCTCCGAGATAATAGGCCTCGCCTACTACAGCCCCTCTAGCCCCCTCCCCGACCTACGCGAGACACCCTACGTGCTGGCCGCCGCAGCCTCGGCGGCAGGACTCCACGCCCTCCTAGGCCTAGCCTACGCTGAGGAAGCCTCGGCGGCGGCGGCCCACTACCTCTACCGCCGCAGCCTGGGCGAGACTGTGGCCTGGATAGAAGAGGCTAGGAGGGGCAAGCCGCAGCAGAGGCGCCTGGGCAGGCTCCAGATCGCGGTCTACAACGAGGAGCCGCCGCAGCCCCAGCTGGCGGAGAAGGCACTGAGCCAGCTCGGCGTGGTGCAGCCACATCAGGCCGGTGTCTACGGTGACAAGCTGCTGGCCGAGAAAGTAGTGGAGACTGCTGGCTATGAGGCTCTCCGCGAGCTGTTACGCCAGGGCTGCCTGGAGTACCTGGAGGGGAGCCCCTATGTCCGCGCCAAGTCCTGGAGCTGCTAGGCTACGGGCAACAATAAGGATACATGGCCTCGGCCGCGCAGCGGAGGCCGCGGCCGCGGCGCTCAGGCCGGACGACAAGGGAGCGCCGCCGTGGATGAGGATAAGCGAGCACGTAGAGGACGGTAACCTCGTCATCGTAGTTGAGGTCGATGGGCTGAGGCTTGGGAGCCTCCGCAACACTGTGGATGAGATACTCTCTACACTATATTCACTGCTCAAGGCGATAGAGGAGACTGCTAAGGCTTTAAACCAGACTGCGGCAGGGCCTGGAGACGCCGGGAGGGAGGGTAATGAGCCGCCGAGTTAGAGGCGCAAGGGACAAGTGGAGGCTCAAGAAGTGGTACGAGGTCATAGCCCCCCAGGTCTTCGGTAACGTGGCCTTAGGCACTACGCCCGCCGACGACCCCCGCAAGCTGATAGGCAGGATAATGGAGACAACACTCTACGACATAACCGGCGACTTCTCCCTGGTGCACGTGCATCTCTTCTTCCAGATAATAGATGTTGACGAGGAAAACCTGAAAGCCTACACCAGGTTCCGCGGCCACGAGCTAGCCAGGGACTACATGAAGAGCCTCATACGCCGCAAGAGCAGCAAGATACAGGGCATATACAACGTTACCACTAAGGATGGTTACGGCCTACGCATAACCGGCGTAGTCCTAACCACCTATAGGTGCAAGACAAGCCAGAAGAAGGCAATACGTAAGATAATGGGCGACATAATAGTCAAGCGCGCAGCAGAGATGACCCTAGACGAGCTGATAAACGCAATGCTCTTCGGCAGCCTAGCCAACGAGATATTCGAGCAGGCCAAGAAGATATACCCGCTGAGGAAGGTTGAGATATACAAATCTAAGCTACTGACCGTTCCCGGTCCAGAGGGGAAGCCGCAGCCCGCAGTAGTGGTCTCGCCGCTCATGTATGAGGTACACTAGCCAAGCCAATAACTACACAGACCGGGCGGGAAGCGACGCCGCTCCTCCGGGTTTTGGCCGGCTCGCTGCTCCGTGGTTCAAGCCCCTAGGCACCTTTCTCCCAAGTCCAGAGGCCAGGCAATGGTCTGTCCTCCGGTGATAGCCCTGGCTTGTCCTACAGGATTCCGAAGTGCAGAGGTGTGTGTAGGCTTGACTGAAGGCACGTGTAACTATATTCTTGTGAAAACCGTGCTGGGAATGGAGCGTGTTGCAGCAAGCTACATAAAGGAGCTTGATCCTGGAGCGGAGGTCATCTCGTCTCCTAAAGGTTTCCGCGGTCTAGTCCTAGTAAAGCCCAGCATAGATAAGCATGAGTTGGCGAAACTCATAGAGGAGAAGGTTCCGGAGGTGGAGAAGCTTGTAGTCGCTGAGGCTTGCACCGAGGCTGAGCCGCGCAAAATAGCTGAGGAGGCAGCGAAGTTGGCACCAAGGTTCATCTCGAGTGGCGAAACTTTTGCTGTACGGACTGTCAGGAGGGGGAGGCACAGCTTCACGAGCATAGATGTAAACGTGATAGTCGGCGATGCAGTGAGGAAGGCCACGGGTGCGCAAGTAAACCTCACAATGCCAGACAAGGTGGTAGCGGTAGAGATAATCAGTGACCTCGCGTTGATAGGGTTCCTCGAGGGGCACAGCCTCTGGAAGAAGATGGGACCCGGTAAGTATCCGATTTACAAGCTGTTCAGAAGGCTAAGCATAGTGCAGATGCCCTACCTCGGCCCGCTGGACGCGTGCAGAACCATGGGAGTGCGGGTCGGCAGGGAGGTGCAGAACTTCGAGGTGAGCGAGCTTGTGATCGCTCCGATAGGCCTCGTGGACGCGTTGCAGTTGAAGACATTCCTCGACGGCGTGTTCGAGGGCATAGAGTCTAGGTACGAGATTCAAAGGAAGAGCTACGGCAGGAGGGCCCACCGGGTGCCTGTGAGGCTCCAAGACCTCTACCAGCTCGTGAGGAGCAGGGCGGGCCGCGAGGTAATCATAGTGTTCGAGCCTGAGGGGATGCCGGTATCCAAGGCGGCTAGCAAGCTCTATGAGCTATTGAGGAGCGGGAAGAGGGTGAACTTGCTCTTTGGCTCTAGAGAGGGGATACCGGAGGGCGTCTACAGGTTCGCTGATCTTGTCCTAGACTTCGCGCCAGGCGTCACGTTGTCCACAGAATATGCGGCGGCGGCGGCTCTGATAGCTATAGCGACCGTTCTACACGATAAGCTTGCCGAGGAGGAGAAGAAAGGCTTAGAGGACTCCAAGTCCTAGCAGTGTCTGGTTTATCTGCTTTGCCAGTATCGGATCCCTCCTACCCAGCTCCCTCAGAATCCTTCTCAGCGCCTGCCTCGGGTCGGGCCTCCTAACCTGCCTTCTCCGCCTCCTGGGTATGGTGGGCTGGGGTGGCTCAACATAGTTCTTCACGTCGCTGTATATGGTCTCCCTGGCCTCCCTCGAGACGGCCGGCTCGAATCCCTGTAGCCCCGCCTTGGCCAGCATCTCTGCCGCCTCGGGCAGAGGGCTCTCCTCCTCCCTCAGCTTCTCTAGCGCCTCCAACAGCTCGTGATACTCGGGCCCCGTCTCTCCCCACTTCTCCCTCGCGCGTACAAGGAATGCGTTGGAGATTACGCCAGCCAGCCTGCTGGCCAGTCTCCTCGCCTCGCCTAGTCCCGAGTCAACGGGCTTCAGCGGTGCATACAGCGCGTCGGCCGAGGCAAGCAACAGCCTCGCGCACTTCTTCGGGCTGCCCTCCTCTACGCAGCTCAATACCTCGTCGAGAGCAGCGGCGACTATGGGGCCGACGATGTCGCGCCACGCCATTCTCTACGCCACCCTCCCCGTCCAGGGTCAGCCACGGACACCGCCTTAGGCTCAACGATTTTAGCCGTAGCCCTCGCGGGGGCCGGCGGACTCAGCAATCCCAGCCAACTCCTCACCTGTATGGGCGTCGGCGAAGAGCGCTCACAGCATAGCCCGCCGGCCCCTCCAGCTCCACGGCGCTTAGAGGCTTCGGGAGAGGCTATTGTTTTAAGCCCAGTCTGCGGGCTGCTGCGCCCATTCACCTGGGGTGGTGGCCTAGTGTCCACTGCTGGGCTGAAGGGCATCAACGCGGTTGGCCACCGCGGCTGGGTACAGGTCAAGTGCAGAATATGTGCCACCAAGCTTGACACGACGCTAGACATAGTCTACGTGTGTCCACACTGCCGCGACAAGTACGATGCCTACTTCTGCGCAGCCGACGCTAAGAGGCTACACTACCGCTGCCCGTTCTGCGGCCGTAGCCTCGAGCTGATAACCCCCTGGATAGCCGAAAAGCGCGGCATGGGCCGCTAAAGGTCTCTGGGCGCCGAGGCCCGCCAGGGGGTGCACGTATTTTGTTCGTCCCCCCTGCATCGAAGCAGCCCGAGGTAGTTGAGGCCGAGCTAGGGGTACGCGAATACTGGTTCGAAACCCATCGACGCCTCATAATAATCCCCGATGGAGACGAAGTAGTGGTCTCGATAGACGTCTATGCCGAAGTCCCCTGTCCTCCCGGGGAGCCCGCCCTCGAGGCAGGCGGAGCTAGGCTACATTACGTTCCCCTAGAGGGAGTCAAGGCCCCCCCAGGGCTGGAGGTCAGGGAGGCGCTCCTAACAATCCTGGAGACCCTTGAGGGCTGTGAGGCCGTGAACGTCAGGCTGAGGGCGGCGGCCGGGGAGATAAGCCGGGAGCAGGTCTTGGCCCTCTACCGCTCTGCAGTGTTTATAGTTGAGCACCGCGATCCCTTCGAGAGCCCGCTGCCGAGCCCGCCGCTTGTAGCAAGGGTCTACGAGGCCAGGACAACGATGCGGAGGCGTAGGCGATAAGCCCGGCGGCTCTTATGAGCCTCTACGCCGCCTATTCTCCACTCTGGGGCTGTCGCATCGTGCCCATGAAATTCTCCTTGCTGGCTGAGACCTTTGAGAAGATAGAGAGGGTAACCTCGAGGACGCAGATGCTGCTCTACCTCGTAGAGCTGTTCAAGAAGACTCCTCCCGATGTCGTTGACAAGGTCGTGTACTTCATTCAAGGCAAGCTCTGGCCCGACTGGAAGGGGCTACCCGAACTCGGAGTGGGCGAAAAGCTTCTCATAAAGGCGGCTTCAATAGCGCTCCATGTCTCTGAGCACGAGATAGAGTCGCTGGCCAAGAAGGTGGGCGATATAGGCAGGGCCATAGAGATAATAAAGACCGAGAAGATGAAGAAGGGTGTCTCTGCTCCTGGTCTCCTCGCATTCATAAAGAAGTCCGCAGCGGAGACAGGGCTCACCGTGGAGAAGGTCTACGAGACGCTGGCTAAGATAGCGATGGCGCAGGGCGAGGGGAGTCGGGAGATAAAGCTCAAGCTGCTCGCCGGCCTCCTCGCAGAGGCTTCGCCCAAGGAGGCGAAATACATAGCGAGGTTTGTTGAGGGACGGCTGAGGCTCGGCGTGGGAGATGCGACAATAATGGAGGCATTGGCAGTAGTCTACGCGGGCAGTGCTGCCCTCAAGCCCGTGGTCGAGAGGGCCTACAATCTCAGGGCGGATCTCGGCATGATAGCCAAGATACTGGCTACTCAGGGCATAGAGGCTCTCAAGAACATTAAGCCCGAAGTGGGCATTCCGATAAGGCCAATGCTGGCTGAGAGGCTTAACGACCCGGTGGAGATACTGAAGAAGCTTGGCGGCCGCGCCTTGGTTGAGTACAAGTATGACGGCGAGCGCGCGCAGATACACAAGAAGGATGATAAGGTATGGATATTCTCTAGGCGCCTCGAGAACATAACACACATGTACCCGGATGTAGTGGAGATGGCTAGGAAGCAGGTGAAGGCAAAGGAAGCAATAGTAGAGGGAGAGATAGTCGCGATAAACCCGGAGACCGGAGAGCTGCAACCCTTCCAGGTTCTAATGAGGCGCCGCAGAAAGCACGACGTTCGCATAGCTATGGAGGAGATACCGGTAGCGGTATTCCTCTTCGACACCATGTACATTGAAGGCGAGGACTTGACTGTAAAGCCGTTACCCTATCGTCACAGCAAGCTCGAGGAGATAATAGAGCGGGGCGAACGCTTCCAACTAGCCAAGGGAATATCTACAAGCGACCCAGACGAGCTGGAGCGCTTCTTCCTCCAGGCGATAGAGGACGGCGCCGAAGGAGTTATGGCGAAGGCATTGCACGATAAGAGTATCTATCAAGCAGGTGCCAGGGGCTGGCTGTGGATAAAGTACAAGCGCGACTACAAGTCGGAGATGAGCGATACAGTGGACCTTGTGGTCATAGGAGCGTTCTACGGCAAGGGCCGCCGCGGCGGCAAGTTTGGAGCATTGCTCATGGCCGCCTACGACCCCGACACTGATACATTCAAGAGCGTCTGCAAGGTGGGTAGCGGCTTCACGGACGAGGATCTTGAGAGGTTGAACGAGATGCTCAAGCCCTATATGAGGCAGACGAAGCCGCCACGCGTAGACAGCCAAATGAAGCCCGACGTATGGGTTGAGCCAGCCCTAGTGGCCGAGATAATCGGTGCAGAGTTGACGCTAAGCCCGATACACACCTGCTGCTATGGCTGGGTCAGGCCGGGCGCCGGCATCTCGATAAGGTTCCCGAGGTTCATACGCTGGAGGCCCGACAAGGGCCCCGAGGATGCCACGACCACCAAGGAACTCTACGAGATGTACAAGAGGCAGCTACGCAAGATAGAGGAGAAGCGTGAAGCATTGAACCGAGCAAGATAAACCCCCTAGGCTGCCCTTTATCTCTACGCCACGGCGGTGAGGACTACCCGGCAAGTAGGAGCCGAGGAGCAGCTCCGGCCATGACTGTTCAGAGTTTCGCCGAGCCGCCATCCTATGTCCGTCTGGGGGAGAAGGGGGCGGTGAAGAGGAACCCCCACTGCATGTGGGGTCTACCCCCACCGTTTGACTCCCCGCGGGGGAGGGTGATGCGGGGCCGGCGCTTCAGAGCCCCATGTCCCTGTGCTTCTCTTTCTTCTTGCTGTTGAGTCCGATAAGTATCTCTAACAGCTTCTTTGGGGTCAAGGTGCCTATTAGTTCGCCTTTCATGTTGACCACGGCTAGTATGGGTTCGCGGAGCAGTGAATGATCGGATATTAGCTCAACTATGGTAGTGTCGCCCCTCACTATGGGAACCTCTGTCCTAAGGAAGAAGCGTGCCGGTATATTGTCTAGAAGCCTCGGGTCGGCGTCCACGAAGTCCTCAGCTACCACGTAGCCTATAGGCCTCATCTTCTCGTCAACTACTACAGCGGCGCCTTTCTCAGCAACTATCCTGGCCGCGTAGGATGCTCGTTCGTTAGCATGGACTATGTCCATCTCGAGTTCTAAGTCTGTTAGCTTCATTCTAGCTACATCGGGCTTACGCGCCTCTAGTGGGAAGGATATCGAGGAGAGTATTGTAGAGACCACTATGGCTAGTAGGGCTGCCGTATAAAGGCTGTGGGGTATCATGTACGCCTGGAGCAGGGCGAGCAGTAGCGCTGCGTCAACACCGCCTTTGGCCAGCAGTACGAGCGTCTCTCTCCCGTGGAAGCCTAGAGCCTTCGCGGCCAAGATCTTTGGGATGGCGGCTGCCCCGAGTATAGCTGCCGTGTAGGCCAGCGTTATGGGGGTTGGCTTCACCGCGTAGATGCCTATGCCTATGAAGAAGAGGGGCTCGAGGAACCCGTAGGTGAAGGCTCTTATGCGTTCCAGGTAGAGGGGCCTTAGCTCCATGTATTCTGAGAGGAAGACTCCGAGAAGCAGTGCGGTGACGGCAGCGTTGAATCCCATCATTTCAGCAATATAGCCAGCCATTATAACTATTGAAACTACGATAGCGAATGGTGCCTCCTTAACAGCCATGTGTCTTTCAATGAACATTAACAGTTCGTCGAAGTAGTGACGTCCAAACATATAGATAGCTGCCACAAAGATTACGGTCTCCACGAACTTGATGAGAGCAACACCCTGTACAAGCGTGTTGAAGAAAATCAGCCCGGCAACCTCAGCAGTTAAGCCTACTTTGAGTGCGCTGTACTCCCGTTGGCCCAGCCCGCCCTTCGCAAGAAGAATCTTCATTAACGGGCCCGCACTGACGATAGCCATGGTGACGCCTAGGGCTAGTGCAGTCTCGGCTGTGATGCTGGCAGTGAGCCAGAGAAGAAGCCCAACAGCAACGCTTGGTGCAGCAAGAACTAGCGCCGAGACGAGCATCTCCCTCCGGTTAGGCCGGAGCATCGAGGAATCCGATAGCTCCTCCACACCGGCAAGGAACAGTGTAAAGTTGATACCAAGGATGAACAGGATTATCGCAGGAGCCAGCTCCGAGGGCTTGACAAGGCCGAGCACGGCGTCACTCAGCAGCAACCCCATTAGCACGCTGCCCACGAAACCTGGCAGCCTAAGCCTCTCGGCAGCTTCCTCCCCCGTCTTGGAGAGGAGGAGGAGAGCACCAACAAGCACGGCCGCCTGTATAGTGCTGTGCTCCAAGACTCGGAAGCCCTCCAGGCAGCGCCTCCGGAGCCTCCAGGGGAGAGCCCTAGAGGGCTGCCACGCGGGTGGCGTACGTCCAGGCTCCGGGGCAAAAAGACCCGTGAACGGCCAGGACTACAGCCCGTAGAGAAAGCCGGCTAGCATGTGCCCCCTGTAGAGATAGGGGTTACATGAAGCTTGTTCCAGACGGTTCTCCGTGCTTCGCCGCCTCAAGCACGGGCTCGGGGAAGCGGTGCATTAGCTCGGTGTTTACTAGGAGGAATATGTTGACTAGCCTGGCTAGGTCGTCTAGGAGCCTCTGTTTCGCCAGGGTTTCGGCGTAGTATACTATCTCTGCTATTATGAGTTCCGGGGTGAGCATACCTCCTTGCACAGCGAGCCTGCAGTAGGGGCATAGGAGGAGGAGCCTGCGGGTAAGCTCGGCCATGAAGCTTACCCTCTCGGCGTCCTCGAGCTCCTTGAGCTTCTCGCGGTGGATGTCGGAAAAGTTCACGCCAATTCCTGCAATCACTATGCCATGCTTGAGGCCTATGAGACGGAGCTTAACCTGCAATGGAGGCGGCGTTGAGACCCCCAGGCCCCACTCAGCGTTCTGGGGAAGAGGGCCCTGCATCGGGGCCACTATGAAGCCCGCGGAGGCGAGCCAGCTGACTATCTTGTCCCGCAGCTCCTGCATGCTAGACAAGGGCGGTTCCCAGGGAGCCGAGAACCAAGGGTCCCAGGTCTTAACGAGTGCGGCTTCCTGCTCTGTGGTGCAGTTGCGCCAGGCTCTGGTAACATGTATTTAACCCGTCTAAGGGTTCCACATCTACCTGGGTGAGTAGTGTGCCCTTCAAGATAGAGCGTGTGAAGACCGGTATACCTGGCTTCGACGAGATACTCTACGGTGGCATCCCGAAGAGGAATGTCGTGCTGCTCAGCGGAGGCCCTGGCACCGGGAAGACCATTATGAGTCAACAGTACCTCTGGAACGGCCTACAAATGGGTGAGCCCGGTGTCTATGTGGCGCTGGAGGAGCACCCCGTCCAGATAAGGATAAATATGGCTCAGTTTGGCTGGGACGTCCGCCCCTACGAGCGTGAAGGCGTCTTCGCGATAGTTGATGCCTTCACCGGTGGCATAGGTGAGGCGGCGAAGAGGGAGCGTTACGTAGTCCGCGACCCCACCGATGTAGGGCTGCTGATAGATGTGCTCAAAGAGGCGATAAGGGACACCGGTGCCCAGCGTGTAGTCATAGACTCGGTCTCCACGCTCTATCTGACGAAGCCCAGCGTCGCCCGCAGCGTGGTAATGCAGCTGAAGCGCGTCCTCAGCGGCCTCGGCACCACGAGCTTCCTCGTCAGCCAGGTGAGTGTGACGGAGAGGGGCTTCGGCGGCCCCGGCGTGGAGCACGCGGCGGACGGCATAGTCAGGCTAGACCTAACCGAGATAGAGGGTGAGCTCAAGCGCAGCCTAATAATCTGGAAGATGAGGGGCACGAAGCACAGCATGAAGCGCCATCCCTTCGAGATAACCGACAAGGGGATAGTGGTCTATCCCAATAAGGTGCTCCGCATAGCTAGATGGGGGATAAGGGAGGAGGAAATCTAGCCACAGGTTGAAGAGAGAAGGATTTTTGGAGCGGCTTCGGCACGGCTCTTCTTCAGCATCGCCGTGCCCCCGGTGGGCGGGGCGCGGCTATCGTCGTCGCAGGCGCACCACATCGCCGCCGGGGGATGCTACAGCGCCTGGAGGGTGTATAATCGTTGCCTGCGAAGCTCCCGCCGGAGGTTGTTGAGAGACTTCGCCTTGTGCCTAGGCTCTCCATAGTTCTCCCAGCGGTGTACTCTGCTACGCCCGTGCTGGCGGCATTCCTCTTGGCTAACGTAGGCGTGCTGTCGCCGGGGGATATGTTGTACGTGTTCACTATGCTGTACTTGGCTTCTCTGCCCCTTACGGGGTACGGCGTCTACATGCTTTACATGCTTGCCAAGGGGCTCAGCTGCGCCTCTTCCAGGTTCACGCCACTACTAGGGATCCTGGCGATGCTGCCGCTAGGCTACATACTTGCACTAGTCCAGGTGGGCAGGATGGTCAGCGAGTGTAAGCTCGTTGGCACGGAGAGGCTCTCCCAGCCGATGGTGGACGTGGTGCTGAATGTTATAACATTGGGCCTTCACTCAATCTTTTATGCGATGCTCCTAGAGAGGATAATAGACGCCAACATCGGTGCCCGGCCTACGGAAAAAGAGTGAAGCAATCCTCCTTTACCGGGCAGCTGCTGCACCAGGGTCCCCTCCGTGGTCTAGGGGCACGCTCGCCGCGCCAATAGGCCAGCAGCGGGGCCAGAGTCTCCTCTTCGACGCCGGGATCATGGGCCAGTACGTGAACCGTGAAGCCTCCGGAGGCTACGGGCCTGGGGTGCGTAGCATCGCCGAGGATGATTAGGGCCCGGTAGATGTCCTCCGGCGCCACGCCCACGAGGAGAGCTAGCCGTGCGTCGTTGCACATGAGGCCCAGCGAGTTGAGCATGGCGGCGTAGGTGTAGAGCTTCACTCTGTCACCCGGGTACAGCTTATGCCTCCTCGACTGCCTTGCTGCATAGAGTGCCGCCACACAGTTGCCGCGGAACACGGCGGCCGGAGGCCTTCCCACAATAGGGACGCCTTGAAGCACGGTGGCGATGGGCACGGAGAGAGTGAACACCTCATCCCTCCGCGGTGGTAGCTTCCTTCTCGCCTCCAATAATGTTTCCAGCACGAGCCTAGCCCTGCTCGGCGAGGGCTTCCTCTCTTCGAGGCCTGTCGTGAGGCGAAGATCGAGCCTCGCCTCGCAGAACACTTGCTCGGCGAGCATTGAGGGTGTCACGTAGGGTAGGCCGTGACGGAGGCAGCAGTACTCGCCGCGTGTAACCGCCTCAAGCAGGAGCCTTGCCTCCTCTAGCGCCTCCTCTAGGCTTCTCGGCAGGGCCTCTCTACCCTCGCCTCAGCTACGATGCCGGAGGGTGGCCTAAGACTTATCCCTCCAGGCTCCTGGCTGCTCTCCCCGCTGGAGGGGATAGCGCACTGCCCGACTACACTAGGTTCTACTCAAGCCTCGCAGTAGGAATGAAGGCCTCGGACATAAGGGAGCTGCTCAAGCTTGCCGAGAAGGGTGACGTGATAAGTCTCGCCGGTGGGCTCCCCGACCCTGCTACATTCCCCTACGAGGCCATAGCCGAGATAGCCTCTTATGTAGTCAAGGAGTATGGCTCCAAGGCGCTCCAGTATAGCCCCACCCGTGGCGTCGGTTACTTCCTCAATGCAGTGGCCGAGTTCGCGCGCAGGAACGGCATAAAGGTAGCCGAGGAGGACGGGGTAATAGCCACGGTGGGTTCACAGCAGGGCCTCTACCTCATAGGCCGCGCGCTTCTAGACCCGGGCGACATGGTTGTTATGGAGGAGCCCGCCTATCTGGGGGCTATACAAGCGTTCCGTGTAACCGGGGCCAGGTTCCTCACAGTGCCCATAGACGAGCAGGGCCTTAAGACCGACATCCTAGAGGAGAAGATGAGAAGCCTCTCCCCCGAGGAGAGGAGGAGGGCCAAGATAGTCTACACTGTGGCCACATGTAACAACCCTGCAGGCACGACTATGCCGGAGGAGAGGAGGAAGCACCTCCTCGAGATAGCCGAGGAATACGATTTGCTCATAGTTGAGGATGACCCATACCGTTACATAACGTTTGAGCAGGTGGAGGCAAGGCCCATAAAGACGCTGGACGAGTCGGGCCGGGTGATATACATGAGCTCCTTCAGTAAGATACTTGCACCGGGTCTCCGCCTCGGCTGGATAGTGGCTCCGGAGCCTATAGTCAACAAGCTCGAGCTGGTGAAGCAGGCTGTGGACCTCCACACCCCGAGCCTAACACAGTACATAGCTGCCGAGGCTATAAACAGGGGGATAATAGACGAGCACATACCTAGGATAAGGAGCCTCTACAAGACGAAGAGGGATGCGCTCCTCGAGGCGTTGGAGAGATACATGCCCGAGGGTGTGGAGTGGACACGTCCAATAGGCGGGTTCTTCGTCTGGGTCTGGTTCCCCGAGAAGGTGAACACCCGGGAGCTACTGAAGAAGGCGGTGGAGAAGGGTGTGGCCTTCGTCCCAGGTGACGCCTTCTACCCCAACGGCGGCGGCTGGAGCACAGCGAGGCTCAACTTCAGCTACCCGCCGAGAGAGGTCTTCGACGAGGCCATAGCGAGGCTCAGAGAGGCGCTCGACGAGCTGCTTTAACCCCGATAACATAGCCTGCGAGGTCTCCTAGGAAGGGGGGCGGCTCCGCTAGGCCCCCCTCCTCCACAGTCCTAACCACTTGGCCTAGCACCTCCCTGCGCCCTGTGAGCAAGCTTCTCCAACACCCGTTAGACAAGCCTCTAGGCGTGTAGGCCTCTAGCTCCCGCCCCGGCTCGGGAGCAGGGAGGCTGGCAGCCACGTAGGGATGGAGCACGAGGAGCCTAGTCTCCTTGGGTAGCCGCAGCGCCGCAGGGATAGCAACGACTACGGCATCGTAGCCGGAGCCCGGCGAGGAGGAGGCGTGGAGCATGCGGCTGATACGGCCGCGGAGCCTCTTAGAGGTTACAAGCGTGTAGTCTATGCCCATGTCTGAGAGGAGGAGCGCAGTAGCCACGCCGTAGGCGCCAGCGCCTAGTACAAGCACCTTGCTGGCACCGTGGGCCGAGAGCCATCTGGTGGTGTCGCAGGCCAGGCTGAGAGGTAGGGAGAGGCTGGCCAACGGGCTCCTCGGGGCGGGCTCCAGGCAGCCGGCGGGATACACGGTGTAGTAGGCGAGCCAGCCATCGCAGCTGTAGCCGGGCAGGCAGCCGCAGAGCGCAGCGGGCGCCACGTAGCCCTGCAGCCCCGTCTCAGCCGCCTCCACCACTACTCCGGCGCCGCTATGCCCCATTGTTACACCGTACTCTGGCCAGAGCAGTCCCTGCCTCTCAGCCTCCTCGACGCCCGACCACAGCGCGTACTCGACGCGGATGAGCACCCAGCCGCTGGGCAGCGGCGGCAGCGGCTCCTCGCTCGCCAGCTCCGGGCGCCCTCTCCACCTTAGCGCGGTGTTAAGGGGCTCCGAGGAGCAACACCTCCTCAAGCCTACTGCGGCTCTATAGTTGACGGAGGCTTACTTGTGATAGCGTAGGTCACCATGGTGACGCCGGGAACCTCTCTCGCTATCCTACGGGCTATACGGTCGAGAACCTCGTGAGGAAGCCTCACCCAGTCCGCAGTCATGCCGTCCTCGCTATCCACAACCCTGACCGTCACTATGTAGCCCTCCTCTCTCTTGTCGCCCTTAACCCCGACCCAGCGGTCGTCACCGACAACCGCGAAGGCTTGCCACACCTTCTCGTAGAGCCCAGCCCTCTCTATCTCCTCCTCCACTATCCTTGAGGCTGCGCGGACTATCCTCAGCTTCTCCTCGGTAACTTCTCCGATAATTCTCACAGCGAGTCCGGGCCCCGGGAAGGGATGCCGGTAGGCCAGCTTCCTAGGCAGGCCCAAGGCAAGCGCGAGCCTGCGGACCTCGTCCTTGTAGAGGTCGCGGAGCGGCTCCACCACCTCTAGGCTCAGCCAGTCGGGGAGTCCGCCGACGTTGTGGTGGCTCTTTATCCTGTCAGCCCCAGGCGCAGCCCCCGACTCTATGACGTCCGGGTAGAGGGTGCCCTGCGCCAAGTATCTAATCTCCGGATGCTTCTCCACGAACTCCGTGAAGACATGAGCGAACTCCTCGCCTATCCTCCTCCTCTTCTCCTCCGGATCCCTCACGCCGCGGAGGACGCGGAGGAACCTTTCCCGTGCATCCACGACCACGGGTTCTATGCCGACGGAGCGCAGTAGCCTAGTGGTCTCCTCGACCTCGCCCTCTCTGAACAACCCGTGGTCAACCAGGAGCGCTACGACGCGGTCACCACCAAGGGCGCGGGCGAGGAGCACAGTAGTTACTGTGGAGTCAACGCCGCCGCTCACAGCCACCAGGACCTTCCCGCTCCTTATCTTCCTCCGCAGTTCCTCTATTATCCTATCAACGAGGTTCTCAGGCCTCCACCAGGGCTCGGCCTCGGCTACCCTGGAGGCGAAGTTCTCAAGAAGCAGACTCCCTTTCGGCGTATGCGAGACTTCAGGGTGGAACTGCACACCATAGATCGGCGCACCGCCCGGCCCCTCAGCCCTGAAGGCGGCGACATAGCCGTTCTCCGATATCGCTAAGACATCCGCCCCCGGAGGGGGCTCCTTTACACAGTCGCCGTGACTCATCCACGCCTCTTCTCGGCGCCCCCAGCCTGCGAACAAAGGATCCCCGGGCTCAATCACCTCGACCACGGTGCGCCCGTACTCGCCGCAGCCGGTCTCAACCCTGCCCCCAAGCATCGTCGCGAGCAGCTGAAAGCCGTAGCAGATGCCTAGCATGGGCTTCCCGGTCTCAAGGACCCAGCGTGGTAGTCTAGGGGCTCCGGGGCTGTGGACGCTCGGAGGCCCCCCGGAGAGCACAAGCGCCTTAACCTCGGGGGCCGTGACGACCTCACTCGTCAACCGGTTGTAGGGCACAATCTCTGCGTAGAAGCCTCTCTCCCTCAGCCTCCTAGCTATGAGGTGCATGTACTGCCCGCCGAAACCGATGACCAGTATCTTGTCGCGCGGCACCTCGCGCTGCCTCCCCCCAGGGCTGAGGCCTAGGGTTGGACGCTGCTCAGGTTATATCCCCCTGCCCCCAGGGGCTATGTGCACCCAAAGAGCCATTCGAGAGGTAAGCCCAGCCTTGGACGTGGGAAAGTTCCCCCACGCTCTTAGCTTCGACGACGTTGTCCTCCTGCCCGGTAGGAGCCGGCTGGAGCCCTGGCAAGTAGACATAACCGGCAAGGCCAGCCGCCACGTAGCCCTCCACGTTCCCCTCCTAGCGGCACCAATGGACACGGTCTCTGAATGGAGGCTTGCCGTAACGTTAGCTCTCCTAGGAGGTATGGCCGTGATACACCGCAACATGAGCAGGGAGGAGCAGCTAAGCCACGTAGAGAGGGTCAAGAGTCACCCTGTGATAGAACTCAGCAGCATATACATGGCCTCGCTTGACGAATGCTGTCGTGCACGCGACCTCCTCCGCTCCCTCGGAATCAGGGAGGCCCCTGTCGTGGACGGCGGTAAGGTTGTTGGGTGGGTGAGGCTCACAAGCCTCCTCTCCTGCAGCTGCGGCACCCCCGTGGCGAAGCACATGGAGCCCCCGAGGCACGTCTATGAGGCCGACAACGCTGAGGAAGCTAGGAAGCTCATCCTCGGAGGCGGCGCCGATGCAGCAGCAATCACGGTCTCAGGCGTCTACCTGGGCACAGTGACCGTCCATGAGGCGCTTGCCGACTACCAGCCGCTGCTCGATGAGGAGGGGAGACTCCGCGTAGCTGCCGCCATCTCGCCATTTGACATCGAGAGGGCGAGGCTCCTCGGCAAGCATGTAGACGTACTGGTAACAGATGTTGCTCACTTCCACAACGACAACGTCCTTCGAGCGACGAAGAGGATAGCAAAGGAGACCACAGCAGACCTCGTGGTAGGCAACCTGGGCACAGTCGAGGGGGTAATAGACGCGTTTACTGTAGTCGAGAAAGTCGACGGGCTACGCATGGGCATAGCCGGGGGCAACATCTGCACTACGAGTGGCGTAGCGGGCGTCGCGTCGCCCACACTCTACGCGGTAATGCAGGCCAGGGAGGCCCTCAGACAGCTAGGCGTGAGCCCGGAGGAGGCACCTATCATAGCCGATGGTGGTATACGCGGCAGCGGCGACGCGGTGAAGGCGCTGGCGGCTGGAGCCTACGCGGTGATGGCGGGCTACTTGCTCGCGGGCACCGATGAGGCAGCGGCCCCGCCCATAAGGATAGGCGGTGCACTCTACAAGCCTTACCGTGGCATGGCGAGCCGCGGTGCACTCGAACGCAGGCACGCGGCAGACCGCTACAGCAGGGTGTCGAAGAAAGTTGAGGAGGGCATAGAAGGCCTTGTGCCCTACAAGGGACCCCTACGACGCGTCGTAGAGGAGTTCGTCGAGGGCCTCCGAGCAGGACTAGGCTACGCAGGTGCAGCAAGCATACCGGAATTGTGGCGCGGTGCACGCTTCGCAAGAATATCGAGCAGGATAGGAGCATTCACTGGCACCGTCAAGACCAGGGCCTAGCCCCTCTTGGTCGGGGAGCTGTTTTTCAACCACCTTTAGGCAGCAGATAGGAGAGGTGTTCCTATCCCTTGGCGAAGATTCTCCCCTCCACAAGGCTCCTCCCAGCTAACCCCATAAGGGCTGTTGATCTTCTCGCCTCGGCGGGGTTTAGTGAGATAGAGGTCAACTATGCCAGCTTTGAAAGAAGTAATGTAGACTACCCCTCGCTGCCCAACTGGCTGCGCCTGGTTCTCTTGGAGGCACTGCGCCTCGGCGTCTCAGTGCCGGTCGTTCACGGCCCCTGGGAGGACTACTTCCTCCCATACCTAGGCCGTGGTGTGGAAGCTGCGGTCTCGGAGGCGCTACTGCTCGCGGAGATATCCCACGGCTACGGCGTTGAGATCCTGGTGCTCCATCCATTTTCCGCCAGGAGGTTGGGCGCGGGTCGGGCGACGTGGATAAACAAGCGGTTCTTCGCTATACTTGCAGAGAGGCTCGAGGCCGAGGAGCTGGGCTTAAGGATAGCTGTGGAGAACACGTCGCGGGAGCCTCCATGGAACAATATCTCGGAGACACGTGGGCTTGTGGAGGCGGTGGCCTCTGAAAAGATTGGAATGTGTCTAGACTTCGGCCATGCGGGGATAAACGGTTACACCCCGGGCGCAGCGCTCAAGGAGGCGGCTGGCAGGGAGATATGTATCCATCTCCACGATAACCATGGCAGAGCTGATGAGCACCTCCCGCCGGGCTGCGGGAGTCTAGACTGGAGCAGCCTCGCCGAGGCTCCGAAAACCAGGGCCACGTACATAGTGTTGGAGAGCGACTGTAGTGGAGGCACGAGGAACTGCCTAGCTAGACTGCGCTCGGCCGCGGTTTCGGCCAAGGTGCTGCTAGAGCCTGTTCTCCCTTAGGCTCTCCTCTATCTCTCTTGCAAGCGTCCTAGCCCTAGCCGTAGCCTTCTCAACTGCATCTATTATAGCAGCCTTCATTCCCCTAGCCTCAATAACCTTAAGAGCCCTTATCGTAGTGCCACCCGGCGTGGTAACCTCGTCACGAAGTACCGCTGGGTGCTCCGGCTTGGCGCGGAGCAGCTCAGCTGTCCCTATCAACGTCTGGAGGATTGCATCATAGGCTAGCTCCCTCGGTATACCCACCGCCAGTGCGCCGAGCAATAGCGCATCTATCAGCTCGGCTATCATCGCGGGCCCCGAGCCCGCGACCGCGGTCCACGCGTCTATCAGCTGTTCTGGTATCTCATAGACCCTCCCTACGCAGGTGAACAGGGAGACCACTAGGTCGCGGAACCGTGCTTCTTCAGGCACAACCAGGCCCGTGGCGCTGCGCTTCACAGCCGCGTTAAGGTTAGGCATTGCGCGGTAAACCTCCGCGCCTCTAAGCGTTGAGCGAAGAATGCGCGTAGTAACCCCGGCCATAACTGAGACGACTGGTTTACCATTAACGGCTTCACCAATCTCTCGGGCAAGCACGGGGTACTGGTACGGCTTCACGGAGATAACCACAACCTGAGCCTTCTCCACAGCGGCCCGGTTATCCCTCGTAGCCTCGAAGCCCATCATACGCAGCCTTTCTATGTGCTCCCTGCTCCGCGCCGTCGCGACAACCCTGGCACCGCAGTCCCTAAAGCCTAAAGCAAGTATGGAGCCTATCTTTCCAGCACCGAGCACAGCAACCGATATGCCCTTGAGCCTATCCAAGGCCATCAGACCGGGGCTTGTGCCCTCACAGGAGTGGAGAAAACAGTAACGGGGGGCCTCGGCTTTGAAACACCTCCTCATAGCCCCGACGGCGGGGCTCTCTAGGGGTTCACGGCCCTCCTCACGGGCCCCTTCCCGGTGTGCTACTCTACTCGGGCGTGATAACGTAGTCTGTGTCGCGGTACAGTACTATGTAGAGCGTCGCGGCCACTATTATTAGTGATAGCAAAGCTATAGCCCTGAGCAGAGGTGTTGGATTAGAATACTTGGTTAAGTGCACGCTGGTGCTTAGCTGCACAATGGAGTGCAGCATGACTGCGGCATTTAGGCTGGCCTGAACTAATACTCCCGCTGCACTATATACCAGGCTGAGCCGCTTCGGTATAACAGTCACGATTATGCCGCTGTAGAACGTCTGTGGAATGTATACCTTTGTGGGTTCCAGGAGCGGCGGCGTTAAGATTATCCTCGTGTCCCTTAAGTCAGGGCGATAGAAGAGCCCATACTTGTCCAGCAAGGCTACTACTATCCTTGCAGGTGCGTCAGCTGTTGCCTCTAAGATGGGTTGGGCGTGGAAGCCTGTGAATGATACGAAAGCAGAATCTACGCCAGTCACGCCAGCGGCGCTCCATTTTATGACGTAGCTTCCAATATAGCTCTGTACGTGGTACGTATACGCATATGCGAACGCTGTTGAAGCTAATAGTATCGCTGATAGCAATGTAAAGGCGAC
This sequence comes from uncultured Hyperthermus sp., assembly GCA_964542985.1. Lineage (GTDB taxonomy): Archaea > Thermoproteota > Thermoprotei_A > Sulfolobales > Pyrodictiaceae > QNYQ01. The sequence continues at coordinate 45,279 of CAZIWH010000002.1, forward strand.
CTTGATGCCGGGGGACAATCCACGGCGGTGGAGAGGGTAGCCAAACACAATTATGTCGAAGAGTCTTCTTGCCTGGCTCATTATACGCAGCTTGGCGATCCTCTCCTCATTGACTATTAGCGGTAGTACTGCTATGCCGGTTAAGAAGCCGCCGACGTGGGCGAAGAATGCGACACTGCTGTTGAGAGCAAAGTAGCCCTCCATAACTTGTAAGGCGAACCAGAAGAGAATCCAGTATGCTGCTAGTAGTTCGAAGCACACTGGTATGAAGAACAAGAAGAAGCAGGCGACAAGCCTGGTGCCCGGGTAGAGTAGCATGTATGCGCCTAGCACACCGCTAATGGCTCCGCTTGCGCCGACACTGGGTACTGCAAGGTCTGCCGGGCTCTGAAGATATATAAATAGGGTGTGGAAGAGGGCAGCCATTATACCGCTCACAATGTAGAGTAGCAGGAACCTCAAGTGGCCAAGAGTGCGCTCCACAGCTCTGCCGAAGATGTAGAGGAAGTAGAGGTTAAAGAATATGTGGAATAGGTTCGCGTGCGTGAACATTGCTGTGAATATTGTGTAGAAGCTGCTAGGGTCTACGAGCAGCTTGGCAGGAACAAAGCCCAGCTTTGCTATCCAGTCCACCGTAGATTTTATGAAGCCTGTGCTGGCAGAGGTCACGGCATAGACCGCTATGTTAATCAATATTATAGCATAGAGTACGTAGGGTCTCTCATGCCCTCCTATGGGTTCCTCTTCGGTGCCTAGTACTATCTCACGGGTAAACCCTCTACCGGGCCGCCACTCCAATGCTGCTCCTCCCAAGGAGACCGTAGCTTCGCTTAAGGAGCGGCCTACTTATCCAAAGCTCCCTCAGTTTTGTGCGCCGAAACCCTAGATATCCGGCGGCGTAGGGAGATTGGGCCTATGAGTTTGAGGAGAAAGCTGCTCCCACATTGTGTCCACCATTTTGGGTTTGAGGTGGATACCTTGAGTGCAGAAATGAGAAATCTATTAGAAAAGCTAGTAGCTCGCGCCTCTAGGCTTATCGGTGGCTTCGTTGAGGTAAGGATAGAGGAGCGTAGGACGACGACGATAGAGATGCGTGACGGCGTGGTAACGACGTCCTACGGCATAGACCGTGGTGCGGCGGTGAGGGTCTACATAGACGGCTCAATAGGCTTCGCCTACACCACTAGGCTTAGCTTTGATGCCCTGGACTCTGCTCTACGTCGGGCTCTGAGTATGGCCAGAGCGGTGCACGGCAAGTTGCCCAAGCCCCTTGAAATGGGTTCTATGGATGCCTACCATGTGACACCGGTTAAGCGTAGTATCGAGGATGTATCTATAGATGCGAAAATAGGTGATGTAGTCGAGCTAGACAAACTACTAGCAAAGGGAGCTAAGTCCAGGACTATAGTGTACAGGGAGGCTGTCGAGGAGAAGCTTTACGCGAGCACTGAAGACCGCTACCTCGGGGAGAGGAGAGAACTCGCCTACCTCTACGTCTCCGTCTACGCCGAGGAGGCGGGCGTCCGCGCAAGCGCCCACATAAACAACGGCACGATAAGCGGCTACATGTTGTGGAAGAAGATGAGCCAGCAAGAGGTAGCCGATAAGCTGCTCTCCAGGCTGCGCGCCCAGCTACACGCTAAGGCACCTAAGGCAGGCAACTTCCCCGTGGTGCTAGCTCCCGAGGCGTTGGGTGTCTTCGTGCATGAGGCGTTCGGCCACCTGGCTGAGGCGGACCTGGTTGTCGCCGGGAGCGTCTTGAGAGGCAAGAAGGGTCAGCAGGTGGCATCGCCTCTCGTGACTATAGTTGACGACCCTGGGATAGAGGACGGTTTCGGCACAATAAGGTTTGACGACGAGGGTGTGAAGACGGCCAGGGCAGTTATAGTGGAGAAGGGTATACACAAGCAGGTGATGACGGACAGGCTGCACGCAACGATGCTCGGCGAACCGCCGACGGGCAACGCGAGGGCAGAATCCTACCGCTACCAGCCCCTAGTAAGGATGAGGAACACCGTTATGCTCCCGGGCGAGCACAGCGTCGACGAGGTGTTTGAGGGCATAAAGTTCGGCTACTACGTCGTCTCCACCGGCGGTGGCCAGACGAACCTTGACGGTAGCTTCCAGGTAGGCATAGAAGAGGCCTACGAGATAGTTAATGGCGAGATAGGCTCACCGGTACGCGGGCTAAGCATAGCCGGTAACACACTAGACACGCTGAGAAAGATAGACCGCGTAGCCAAGGACTTCAAGCTATTCTACGGGCACTGTGGCAAGGGACAAGTAGTACCCGTCTCCGACGGCGGCCCCCACGTAAGGGTCTCCTCGATGACCGTCGGGGGGTCAGCCTAACTTCCACCTGAACCGCATACGCTTGTGATTGAAATAGAGGTGGATACACATGGTTCCCCGTGTATCCCCTATAGAGCTAGCCGTCATGGCTGTCCGCGCTGCGATGAGGGAGGGAGCCACAGAGGCCGAGGCATTTGTCACCAGGAGGAGGGGCTACAGCGTCTCTATACTCGCCGGACGCATAAAGGGCCTAGAGTCTATGGATGAGGCGGGTGTAGGCATAAGGGTCGCTGTGGGCAAGAGGGTGGGCTTTGCCTACGCCACCGGCCTGGATACCGAGGCTGCGAGGCGCGCTGCGAGGGCTGCAGTCAAGCAGGCCAGGGCTTCCCCTGAGGACCCATACTGGCCGGGTCTCCCGGAGCCTCCGGAGCGCTATCCTGAGCCCAGCGGGGTCTATGGGGACGGCGTGGCTAGGGCCTCGCCGGAGTCCATAGTTGAGGATGCCAAGGTGCTCATAGGCCATGTTGCTGCCAGGGAGGGGGTGCAGCTGAGCAGAGCAAGCATAGGCGTCTCGGTATTCGAAGAGGCCATAGCTAATAGTAACGGCGTCTATGCCGTAGAGATGGGTACCTATGCCTCCGTAATGGTTTCAATCGTTGTTCAGAAGAATGGTCTCACAACCCCCGCTGTGTTCGAGTTCGAGTCGAGTAGGGTGGCAGTACCCGACGTCACAGCTGTGGCGAACCGTGCGGTGGAGAAGGCGCTGCTGGCAACCAAGGTCGTGAAGGGCCTACAGCCCGGCAGGTACACAGTAGTTTACCAGCCGCAAGTGCTAGCGGAGCTCCTCGACTACACGGTGCTCTCGTCCCTCAACGGCGAGAACGTGGTTCGCGGCCGCAGCTACTACGTTGGCAAGACCGGCGGGAAGGTCATGGACGAGAGGATAACAATAATTGACGACGGGCTTCTGAAGGGAGGCGATAGCACAGGCAGGTTCGATGGAGAAGGAGTGCCCATGCAGACCACGGTGCTGGTTGAGAAGGGTGTGCTCCGCGGATTCATCTACGACAACTACTGGGCCAGCCGCGTCGGGACAAGGAGCACCGGCAACGCAGTGAGGAGCGGATACAGCAGCAGGCCGCGCCCAGGCTTCACTAATATAGTGATACCGGGCGGCGACGCCGGCCCCGAGGAGCTATACGAGGGAAGAGTGCTCGTCATCTATCAGGTTCAGGGTGCCCACACAGCGAATCCCGAGACCGGTGAGTACAGTGTGCTGGCGAACCCGGCGATACTCTATGAGAACGGTGAGCCTAAGGGATGGGTGCCCGGCTTAGTGCTAGCAGGGAACCTCTACAAGGAGCTGGCGGAGAACGTTGAGGCAATAAGCAAGTGGACCGAGAAGCCCTACCCCGGCGCAGTGCTGCCAGCCATGAGGCTCCGCGGTGTCTCAGCCGCGCCCAGAGGCTAGCAGAGGTACTCGAACTCCGCCTCGAGCAGCCCCTGGAGCTTGTACCTTATTTTTAGGAAGCGCTCCCCGCACTCCCCAGCTTCGAGGCTCTCCCCAGCCCACTTCTCCACGAGCCCTATGAGCCACCGAGAGAGCCTGCCGTAGGCCACCCTTGTGTCCATGACGGTCTTCCTTAGTAGAGCCGGATCCGGTGCAGTAACTACTGCCTCCCCGGGGCCCTCGAGCCCGGCGGCGGTCAGCCCGGCGAGCGCGAGCGCATACACAGAGCCCGGAACTGTGACCTTGCAGCGCACCCCCCTTCTCCTGGCCAGCACCGTATAGCTGCCAGCAGTGCCTGCATAGCCTGCCTGCCTCCAGCCTCTCCCCACACCTCGGCCGGCCCCAAGGCCTAGCCCGGCGGCGGCCAGGATCGGCTCGGCGCAGAGCACAGTTGAGCTGTCGGCCAGCTTCTCCTCAAATACTGCGAGCGCCTCAGCCTCCTCATCCAGCCCCCATAGGAGGGGCCTCCACCGGGGCTCAGCGAGCGGCCACTCCTCCTCAGCCGCGTCGAGTGCGTCATAGTAGGCCTCGATGGCGTATTCATAGAAGTAGTCCAGGCCGGTCACGTGGCCGGCCGCTATAGCTGCATGGGGGTATGCGAACATGCCTACAGCTCCACGGTAGCCTGTATCCCGTAGCCTTGAGAGCACCCAGTCGAGGAACGGCCTAGCCCACTGCTCCGGCGGCTCCACAAGAGCCTTCACGCCTACCCTGCACCCATATGCTCTAGACCCGGCCACACATCACGCCGGGCTATAAGCTGGGGGAGCCGGCTGTCGCATCATTTTATCGAGGGTTCACGGGGAACACTTGTTTTAAGGCCTGGATGCTATGCGTGGCTGCGAGCCTAAACAGACTAGGCCCGTGGAGATAGGTGGAGGGGCCCCCTCTTGGCTAGTCGAATGATGGCGTTTGCAGTAGCTCTCATAATTGTGGCCGCGGCAGGGTTGGCGGCACTGTACCTCTTTGGGCTCGCGGGCAACGAGGCCCAGAGGGGCGTGAAGCTCGTCATAGTCACCAGGCTCTCCCCGGAGGAGCAGAAGGATCTCCGCCAAGCGTTCCTAAACACGAGCTTCGCTAGGAATTATGGTATAAGGGACATAGAGTTCATGAAGGTACCTTACGCCGAGTGGGCGAGCCTCGCCGAGAGTGGTAGGGTTGACGGCTTCCTCATAGGCGAGAAGATCGTCTACGATGGCTTGTGTCGCGGCGGCCACCTAGCAGTGTTCGACATGAAGAAGCTCATAGAGGTCGTTGAAAGCCTCGACCCTCGTTACAGGGGCGAGGCGTCGGGGGGCGGCTACTGCTGGGTCGCAGTAGGCCAGGCCGTCTACGGCTACATAGTCAACAAGAGGTTCCTCCAAGCCCATGGGCTTCCGGAGCCCGAGACCTGGGGCAGTCTCATGAACCCCGTCTACCTCAAGCCCCTCCTCGAGAACGCAGAGACGGTCTCCTACCCGAGGCCCAGCATGAGCGGCACAGCGAGAACCGTGATGCACGGCATATTGCAGCGCTACGGTTGGGACCGCGGCTGGGAGCTGCTCACAGTGATAGGCATGGAGGCCAGGATAGTGGGTAGCTCGGAGAAAGCACGGGATCAGGCGGCGGAAGGCGTGGTGGGCGTCGCGCCAGCCTACATAGGCTACGGCATAGAGGCCGAGAAGGTTGGGAAAGACGCAGTGTTCGAGATACCGAGGCACGAAGGCATCCTCTACCTCAGCCTGGCTGCTGTGGCTAAGAAGGCGCCGCACCCTAAGGCCATGGAGGCTTTCATCCTCTGGCTCCTCAGCGACGAGGGGCAGAAGGCGCTGGCGAGACTCTACTACTACATACCGGTCCGCCCCGTGAAGGGTATAGAGTGGGTTGAACGCATATACAACGAGATGAAGGGCAACCTTTTCAACTATAACCGTACGCTCGCAGAGCGCGTAGACCTCGCTGCAACCACCTATTTTGAGGCAGCCATAGCCGACCCAGACTCCAACGCGCTTCTAAAAGAGATAGGGTCGAGAATAGCGAGGCTGATGGAAGAGGGAAAGATGAGCAAGGAGGAGGCCGAGAAGTTGCTAGCCGAGACAGGCAAGCCTCTTCAGATAAAGGATCCGTGGACGGGGAAGAGAACGGCCTTCACGCTGAAGTACGCCGAGGCGGTAAACTCCAAGCTTCAGAGCCCCAAGAACCGCCAGCTCTTCTACAACGCTGTGAAGGACGCAGCTGTGGCGAGGTACCACGAGATACTACAGCGGCTTAGCGCGGGAGGCTGAACCGTGGCCGAAGCCTGGCGCTACGCGGGCATTGCCGCGACAGCAGTAGTGGCGTCAACGTTGCTCCTCGTCGCCGTGGGGCTGCTCCGTTTTGGTGCAGCATCGGCGCTCGTGCTTGCGGCCAGGGAGCCTGGCATATTCTACCCGGCAGCTCATCCGCCCTTGGTCTCCTCGACGAGAATAGATGGTAGCCTCGTAGTGTTTATCCGAGGCCCGAGTCTAGGGAGCGTCGGCAACAGTCTCCTAGTTGCGCTGTTCTCCTCGCTTGCGGCCACAGTAGCGGGGCTGGTGGCTGCTTCCTCGGCCTATCTCTACAGTGGTGTCAGGAGGCTCTGGTGGCTTGTGGCAGTCGCGGCGCTCGGGATACCCTTCGTCGAGGCCTATGTCGTGGAGAGGCTCTTCAGCCTCGAGTTCGGCCTGCCGAGGCTGCTGCTCCGCCACGGCTTCCCCCTGGTCCTCGTCCCGACGGGGTTGGCGGCGGTAGCGTTCTACGAGGCCTTCGCGTTCACCCCCTTCGCAGCCGCCATTGTCGGGAGCTACCTGTTCTCGGTGCCGCGAGAGGAGGTCGAGGCTGCTATACAAATGGGCGCTCGTGGGCCAAGGCTGTTGCTGCTGCTCGCCAGGCTGGCGGCCCCAGCGGTCGCCGCCTCGTTCTTCTTCGGAGTGCTCTACGTGGTGGATGACGTCTCGGGGCCCTTCGTGTTCTCCGGAGATCCTCTTGCTCGGAGTCTCCTCTCGTACCGCGCCTACACATATTTCGCCGAGGCCGCGTCGGGGTTGTTCTCTGCCCAGGGCGTGGGCTACGCTGTTCTCCTCCTCCTAGTAGCTCTGCCCTTCTTCGCGGCGGCCTATATCGTGCAGGGCAGGATGGTGAGGGAGAAGGGCCACGAGACCGGCGGCTCCATCATGCATGGTGCCTCGCCCCTCTGGCTCCTCGCTTTCCTAGCCGCGGTGGGGCCTTCGGCAGCTATGCGCCTCTTCTCAGTCGCCTACGCGTTCTCCGACAGGTGGGTCGCCTCGCTTCTCCCAGAGCCTGGCCTGGGGAGCATTAAGCTGCTAGCGGGTCTCCCCGACGTGCTCAAGGCGGCGCTTAACAGCGGCGTCTACGCCGCAGTAGCTGCTGCCGCTATAGCGGCTATAGGGGGCCTCATGGCCTGGCATGTTGCTAGGAGGCTTCCCTGCTCCGGGCTTGTCGAGGCTGCAGCTGTGCTGCCGCTTGCGGTGCCGGGCGTTACGATGGCCTACGGGTTGCTGCTCGTCGTCCTCTCCCTCGGCGGGTCCATAGCCAAGCTGCTGCTCTCCTGGCCCGTCCCCCTGCTGCTCTTGGGCTACTTTGTGAGAAGGCTTCCTCTCTACTACTACGCCGCCCGCGCCGTAGTCAACACGGTGCCCCGTGAGGCCGAGGAGGCTGCGGCCAACCTTGGAGCATCCCTCGGCATAATCTACCGTAGCATCACGGCGCCGCTAGTATTCAGCAAGACGTTGTCAATCCTAGTCTTCGTAGCGGTCTCTGTTGCGGGTGAAGTGAGCCTCTCCGTGACGATAGGCGGTCTCGGGGGAGGCACCGGGTGGGGCCATCCGGCGCCACTAATGTACATCGTGGCGGGCTACATGGGGTACAGTGGCCTAAAATACGGTGGCGCCATGGCTGCGGCTGCACTGCTCTCCTACAGCCTCGCCGCAGTCCTAACCCTGACCGCCACCAGGCTCCTCTTCCTCCGCCGGCGAGGGTAGCGCGATAGCCAGCCGCCTCCGGGCGGCGCGGAGGGCTAGCTCGCCTGCGAGCCAGGGAGAGCGGAGGACAGGAGCCTCGGGTAGGGGGCCCTCCCAGAGCCTCTTCACGACAGCTGCCGCGGAGGCGGCCGAGACACCCGGTAGAGGCCCCTTGTCGAGGAGGAGCTGCTTGAGGTAGAGAAGAGGCTTGGCTAGGGCGTGGCTGAAGCGCCAGAGCCGCTGCTCCAGGAAAGTCTCAAAGGGGATCCAGCTGTACCACTTGCTCCACTCCTTCTTCAGCACCTTCTCTACGAGCTCCGGGTCCTCCAGGGGTGCCCTATCCCACGCGAACTCGTAGAGGCTCTTGTAGGGACAGAGGCTGCAGGCAACCCTGGGTAGGCCGTCAAGGTAATCTGGGTGGACGAGGCCTAGGTTGCGGACAAGCTTAACCACGTCAAGGAGTGTGAAGAGGTAGGTTGGCCTAAACTTCCTGCCCGCCAGAAGTACGCGGGCGGCGAGTGCCTTGGAGAGCCTGGCGAACCTCTTTGGCGACTCAGTGAGTCTGTCTCCTATGACCTCTACCAGTCGTGGGTCCTCCTTCCTGAGTATCCTCATAGGCTTGGCCTTGTAGACCGTGCAATATCTGTACCCCCTACGCGGCAGCCCCCTCCACTTCATAAGAGTCTTCATCTCCCTCCTCGGCGCCTCAACGATATCTATTTCTATGCTAAGCCTTCGGGCAACTGTCTCCACGAAGCGGACACTCCTTTCAGATTCCAAGAACGGGATATGAATGTACATGACGTGGAGCTTTATTGGCACATACTCGGCGAGACGCAGCAGCACCGCGAGAGCAGCGACCGAGTCCTTGCCGCCACTGAAGCCCAACAGTACCCTGCGTCCACGCAGCTCTCTCCCAACAACCCGCCTGAGATAATCCACGTAATCGTCTAGGCTGCTCACAGCATAAGCATGCACGTAAGGCGGCGAAGCCACCCAGGAAGCCAGAGGCGCAAACCCCCTTCCACCAGGCCCCTCGAGTTCAAGCGTGCCACGCCTCGAGAGTAGCCCCGTTACATCCCATGCCTCGAAGGGGGTCATCCAGAGATAGTAGCGGCAGCCGCCTCTGAAGCTACAGTATCTAAAGGCGTCACCGCCGCTGCCAGCAGCGCCCTGGAGCCTGCCGGAGCCATCGAGCACGGGGTATAGCTCCGTCACCTCTCTCCGTCCCCGCGGCCGCCATGGCGGCTGCAGCCAGGTTAATTGCGGCCACGCGGCTCACGCCGAGCCATAGAGGGGTTCCGGTAGCCGCTGCGAGGGTCGCGCGGTGTTCACGTTCGTAGTCCGCAGCAAGAGGGACGCAGACGCGCTGCGAGCGATGGTGCAGCGATTCTACAGCGGCTGGGGCGTCGAGGTTAAGACGCTTCACGGGGCCCGCGGCGCGGAAGCCATACTCAAGGCTGTTTCAAGCATAGTGTCCTCCAGGGGGTTCTACATAATCCTGCTGGGCAGGGAGGATAGGGAGGCGGCCCGCGTACTTGAGGCGGAGCTTCCGCCAAACGCGGCGGCGCATGTCGTTCCCAAGGCGAGGGTGAGGAATGCTAGGCTTGAGCAACTCTACGTTGAGACATTGAGGGCTAGGGCCAGGCTACGCCTAGCAGCCTCGTGGGGTGAAGACAGCTACCTGTTGAGCTGGAGAGGCAGGAGGTTAGAGGACTACACGGTTGACCTTAGCTTCGACAACTTCATCGGGCTAGGGAGTTTTGCCCGCCTCGTCTCAATGCTCACGGGAAGCGAGGTCGGCGAGAACCCCCTGGTCCTCCGCCTCCAAGGAGGGCTACACTACGTCTACAACGGGGTCAGGGTCCGCGCCCTACTCGAGGTGGGCGACGAGGGTTATCGGCCGCGGGCCAGGATAATGGAGGGTGAGCCCGTATCGGTTCCCCTAAGCCGTCTCGTTGACGCCAACCGCGAGGTAGTAGAGGCGCTTGCAGAGGCCTCAGCGGGGTTCCTACGCAGCCTTGGGGATTTTGACCGGGTGGTAGTGCCGTGGAGCGGCGGGAAGGATAGCACGGCCGCGCTGCTGTTAGCCATAAGGGTCTACGGGCGCCGGAAGGTGGTGGCCGTCTATGGGGACACGGGCACGGAGTTCCCAGACACCGTCCACTACGTGGAGGAGGTGGCCTCGAGGCTCGGTGTCGAATTCCACCGGGTCTACGCGGGGGTTGACGAGGCGCTGCGCCGGGGCGCGCCGATGCCCAACCACAGCAACCGCTGGTGCACAGGCCTAAAGGTTCGAGCCATAGAGTCAAAGATAAAGGAGCTGGTCGAGGGTAGAACCCTCGTGCTCATAGGAGATCGTGACGCCGAGTCGCCGGCTAGGAGCGACAGGCCGCCGGCGAGGCCCGGTCCAGGAGGCTCAATAGCGGCGGCGCCCCTGAAGCCCTGGAGCGGGGCGGCCGTGCAGCTCTACGTGCTCTCCCACGGCGTTCCGCTGAACCCGATGTACAGCCGCGGCTTTTACCGCGTAGGCTGCTACATGTGTCCAGCCCTCCGCAACTGGGAGCTGTACGCAATGCTCCACGACCGCGGTCTCTGCATCAGGCTGGCGGGGAGCCCGATATACCGCAGGTTTATCCACAGCCGCCTCTACCGGCGCCGGGGAGAGGAGGGAGGCGGTGCTGAGAACCCCGGATGAGGCCTCCGACCCCTCTCCGTGGGGGTGAAGCCTTCAGCGGCGGCTGAGCCCCTCCCTTCCCCCGCTCTGCTTACAAGGTGCTGCTTCATGAGGCTGGAGGGCTACCCTGCCAAGGTGCTGGAGGCGCTCGGCATAGAGGAGCTGTTCCCGCCGCAGAGAAAGGCCCTTACGGCTGGGATCCTGGACGGGAGGAGCGTCGTCGTCTCCTCGCCCACAGGGAGCGGGAAGAGCCTCATAGCCCTCCTGGCTGCCGCCTCTAGGCTGGAGGAAGGTGGCCGTGTCGTCTACGTGGCCCCCCTCCGTAGCCTTGTCTACGAGAGAGCTGAGGAGTGGCGCCGCGTCCTGGAGCCCCTAGGTATGCGCGTCGCGGTCTCGACCGGAGACTATGACAGGGTTGAGCCCTGGCTTGGCCGCGCTGACACGGTGTTGTTGACCTATGAGAAGCTTGACTCCCTGCTCCGCCATGGAGTCGAGTGGCTGCGTCGTGTATCGCTCCTAGTTGTCGACGAGGCCCACTACATTGGGGACAAGACGCGTGGCCCCGTCCTTGAGTTGGCGGTAGCGAGGATGACCACGCTGAACCCCGGGCTACAAGTGGTAGCGATGAGCGCGACGATACCTAACGCTGGCGAGATAGCGGGATGGCTCTCGGCCAGGCTCGTCGAGTCGGACTGGAGGCCAGTGCCGCTCCGTGAAGGGGTTGCGAGGGCCGGCACCGTGCTCTGGAGCGATGGAGGCGAGGATGAGTACGACAGGCTGACGGGGAACACGAGCCTCGACCTCGCGCTCGACGCTGTGGCTGAGGGAGGCCAGGCCCTGGTGTTCGTGCAGAGCAGGAGAAAGGCCGTGGCCCTCGCCAGGAAGCTCTACGAGGCGGCCTCCAGGCCAGGTGTCTCCGGCCTCCTCCCGAGCCTTGATCCTCCTCCTCTCCGTGGCCTCCTCGAGCGCCCCGAGCATCGCAGCCTCAACTCGTTGCTGGCGCAACTCTCCTCCCGCGGGATAGGCTTCCACCATGCGGGGCTAGCGAGCTACCAGAGAGAGGCCGTGGAGAAGGCCTTCAGGGAGAGGAGGCTCTTGGTTCTCTTCGCGACGCCTACCCTAGCGGCTGGCGTCAATCTACCCGCAAGGAGGGTTGTCGTGGATTCCCTTTACCGCTACTCCGGTGGCAGGAGTGAGCCGATAACCGTGTCGGAGTATAAGCAGCTCGCGGGCCGGGCTGGGAGGCCGGGTCTCGACAAGGTGGGCGAGGCAGTCATAGCGGCTAGGAGTGAGGAGGCGTTCTGGAACAGCTACTACGGCTACGTGAAGGGCTCCCCGGAGCCTGTGGTCTCGAAGCTTGTCTCCGAGAAAGCACTCCGCAGCCAGGTTCTCGCAGCAGCCTGCGGCAGCGGCCCCGGCGTTGTAGAGGTGTTTGAGCACACCTTCTACGCCTACCTCTACGGCAGCCCGGCTCGCGAGGTAGAGGCTACGCTTAGGAAGCTAGAGGAGATGGGGATGGTGGTCGGCGGCGAGGCCACGAGGCTCGGCCGCCGCGTGGCAGAGCTCTACATAGACCCGTTGACAGCCTGGAGGATGCGCAGAGGTCTGGAGAGGCTCTGGACAAGCAGCCTCGAGCTTAGGGATGTGTTGTTCCTAAGCCTCTGGAACAGCGACGCCGTTCTGCTGCGGCCGCCGCGCGGCGAGGCGTTGGGCCTGGAGGCTGAGGCCGAGGAGTACCTTGAGGGCCTGGGCTTCCACTATGGCGGCGACTATCTTGAGCCCGACATAGCTGTGGCGGCCAAGGCGCTCTACACCGCGGAGATGCTCAGTGAGTGGATAAACGGCGTGCAGGAGGATATCCTCTTGGAGCACTACGGGATAGACCCCGGCGACCTACGTGCGGTCGTGGAGACTGCTGCGTGGCTGGCCTACTCCATTGCCCAGATAGCAGGGATAATGGGCCATCCAGCGGCAGGACAGCTCGCCGACCTGGAGATCATGGTTAAGTATGGTGTCCCCCGGGAACTTGTGCCCCTCGTCAAGCTGCCCGGTATAGGGAGGGTGCGTGCCCGGCTCCTATACGAGGCCGGTCTACGCAGCCCCGAGGAGGTGGCCAAGCTGAGCCCAGATCAGCTCAGCAGGCTCATCAAGGGGCTCGGGGAGACGCGTGCAAGGGAGACGGTGGAGGCCGCGGCCCAGAGCAGCGGAGGCGGCGGGGCCAAGAAGAGGGGACAGACCAGGCTCCTGGACTTCCTTGGAGGGCGGTGAGCGGACCGCCAGTGTCCGACCACCCTCTCGCCGTGGGGGTGGTGTGAGGAGCGTTTCGCCGCAGCGAGCCTCCGCAATGTTTTTGTAGAAGCGGCTGCGCGACTCGCTCAATTCATGGGTGACGAAGAGTGGCTGCCATAGAAGAGATAAGGCCCGTCAAGAAGTTAAAGAGGGTGAGTGCACATAGCCACATAAGGGGGCTAGGCCTCGACGAGAAGGGCCACGCGAAGTTCATAGGAGACGGGCTAGTCGGCCAAGTGGAAGCCAGAGAGGCTGCGGGCATAGTGGTACAGATGGTCAAGGAGGGCAAGATGGCTGGCCGCGGCGTACTCCTAGTGGGCCCGAGCGGGACAGGAAAGACGGCGATAGCAGTAGGTATTGCGAGAGAGCTGGGCGAGGACACGCCCTTCTATGCGATGAGTGGAGCCGAGATATACAGCACTGAGTTGAAGAAGACCGAGCTCCTCACTCAAGCACTGAGGAAGGCCATAGGCGTGAGGTTCCGCGAAAAGAGGCTAGTATACGAGGGCGTAGTCAAGAAGATAAGGATAGGCTTCGTGAGGCACCCACTCAACCCCTACCTAAAGCTACCCAGGGAAGCCGAGCTAGTGCTCGAGACTACCGACGACGAGATGAAGCTACGTGTAGGTGAGGAAATAGCGGTGCAGCTCATGAACCTCCGTGTCCGCCGCGGTGACGTAATATGGATAGACGCTAAGACGGGCGAAGTATACAAGGTTGGCCGCGTATGTCGCGACAAGGAGCACTACGACATAACGGTGTCGAGGTGCGTTAAGACTCCCGAGGGCCCAGTGAAGAAGGAGAAAGAGATAGTGTACACTCTGCGCCTGCACGACCTAGACGTGAGCTATGCGGCGCAGCAGGCTAGCGTGTTCACGCTCTTCGGGCTACCCGTCTCCAGGGAGATACCGGCTGAGATAAGGCAGCGCGTGGACGCTGAGGTGAAGAAGCTGATAGAGAGCGGCAGAGCCGAGCTTGTGCCCGGCGTACTGTTCATAGATGATGCACACATGTTGGACATAGAGGCGTTCAGCTTCCTGACCAGGGCGCTAGAGGAGAGCGAACTGGTCCCGATACTGATACTCGCGACGAACAGGGGTATAACCAAGATAAGGGGTACTGACATCGAGTCGCCTCATGGCATGCCGCTGGATCTCATAGATAGGTTGCTGATAATAAGGACAAGGCCCTACAAGCCCGAGGAGATAAAGGAGATACTGCGCATAAGGGCTGATGAAGAGGACATACCGCTTAGCGAGGAAGCACTTGACGAGCTGACACGTATAGGTGCTGAGAAGAGCCTTCGCTACGCGATACAACTGATGGAGCCTGCGAGGATACTCGCCGAGCGCGAGGGCAGGACGAAGGTGCTGGCCGAGGACGTGAAGCGTGCTATGAAGTACTTCGTAGACGTCAAGGAGAGCGTCAAATACGTCCAGGAGCTGGAGGAGAAGTTCCTCAAGTAACCCCTCCTTTCACGTACATTTCTCTCCGCGGGGCGTAACTGTGGACGAGGCTCAGAGGCGCGTTGAGAGCATAGTGCGTGGACTAATCACCCTCTCCTCTCGGCTACCCTCCAGGGACATCGAGAGAATAGTCGAGAGCATAGCCTCGGAGGAGCATCTGGATCTAGCGGTAGCCTACTCCGCGGCAGCCTCCCGGCTCGCTTCAAGGTGGCTGCGCTGGGAGTGGCTCTGTAAGGAGCGGGGAGTTGAGGAGACCTGCAGCGAGGTTGAGGAAGAGGTATCGCGGCACGGCGAAGGCCTCGGCGTGGTCACCTACTTCAACGTTGAGTTCAAGTCGATTATAGTCAGGATGTACCGTGACCTCTCTCCGGGCGTCGCCGTTCCTCGCTGGGTGCTGATGTACGCTGTTAGGCTCGAGATACCGCTTGTGACCATCCTTGGAGGCCTCTCTAGGGCCGAGCAGGCGGCAAGGCTGCCGGCCTTCGCCTCAGCGCTGCTCTACCTGGACGCGGTAGCTCGTGGGCTCTACGACTTCTATAACGAGAGGGGAGCGCAGGTAGCCTCCGCCACGGCGGCCTACCTCTACTGGGAGGTTCTGCGCCCGTGCACAGTCTTCGCGGACGCGGCGGCCAGGGTTCTAGCCGCGCACAGAGCCTACGAGGTGTGGAGGAGGGTCAGGGAGGAGACGCGTGAGCGCGGCGAGCCGCCACCGCCTAGGAGGTCTATTGAGGAGGCCTGCAGTATATTCTCCAGGGAGTTGCTGCGGCAGCTGAGCGAGAGAAGGCGCAGGAGTGAAGCAGCCGGGGGAGAGGGGCCCAGCTAAAAACTCGGCATGGGGCTCTCTCGGTCGCAGGTACGGCCGGCACCTTAGAAGCCGAAGAGGCTCTCGAGGCCGGCGGCGAGTTCTTCCTCGCTGACCTCCTCTTTCTTCTCCTCCTTCTCCTCTTCCTCTTCTTTCTTCTCCTCGGCAGCGGGCTGTGCGGCGGCTGCGGGCACAGCGGCAGGCGCTACGGGCATAGCGGTAGCAGATTTTATCACCTCGTCTATGTTGATGTTCTTTAGGGCAGCGACCACGGCCTTTATACGGGCCTCGTCAACTTCTATGCCCGCGGCTTCGAGAACCTTCTTGAGCGCCTCCTCGGTTATCTCCTTGCCGGCCGCATGGAGCATGAGGCTCGCATATATGTACTCCATCCTTCTGCCCCTCCGTGCTCCCCGATGCGCGTTCTAAACGCCCAGGCAGCGCACCCCGGTGCCCGGGCTTCTTTATTTTTCCGCCCTCCCGCGACGCAGCACCAGGCCAACGGGCTCTGCTAAGCTGCCTGCATAGCCAACGGGCATAGCTTCAGTGTTCATCGCTGCAGCGGCTTCGCCGCTGACGGACAGCACCACGAGCCCCAGCGTGTCGGCGCCGTAGAGCCTCGTATGCCTAGCCACCGCGGCTGCAGCGGCCTCAGCCACTGGCACATCTTTCCTCATCAAGTCTAAGGCGTAGAGGCATGGACGGCCGAGGATAATCGTCTCACCTATCCCCGTGGCCGCGCAGGCACCAACCCCGGGCTCCACGTAGAAGCCGCAGCCAGGTATCGGGGAGTCCCCTACCCTCCCGGGGTGCTTCATCGCGGTACCGCCGGTGCTCGTGCCAGCTGCAAGCTTCCCGGAGACCAGTACGGCTGCGCCCACAGTGTCGCCGAAGTAGAGGCGTGCAATGCTCAGTATCCGCTCCGGCAGCGCCTCGTCCCCCGTCCTTATCCGCTCCATGAGCCTCTCCCAGAGCCTTAGCGCGCGCTCGCTGGGCCCTGGGTGCCGGGGGAGCCCCAGCTTCTCGGCGAGCCTGTCCGCAGCCGGCCCAGCTATTATCACGTGGGGGGTGTTGACCGCCACCCAGTAGGCGAGCCTCACGGGGTTCCGAGGGTAGGTCACAACGGCTATGCCGCCGGCGCGACTTGAGTCCATGACCCCAGCATCCATCTCGACCCTCTTGTCTATCGTCAACACACTCCCCACGCCGGCGTTAAGGACGCCACTATCCTCGAGCGCCGCAATGGCCTCCACAACCGCTTCAAGCGCCCCCCTCTCCGCTGTGGCGAGCCCAGCCTCGGCCCCCTTCTTGACGGCGGCGGAGACCTCCCCGAAGCTGGATACGCCCCTCCAGCCGCCGGCGCCGCCATGGACTATAACAGCAGGGTCTCCGAGCTTGAGGGGGCCTAGGACCGTTACAGCCATGTACGTTCCCTCCGGGCCTTCTCCCTCTCCTCCTCAGCCTCTCTTCTCACAGCCTCGACTATCCTCCTCCTCTCCTCCTCCGGTAGGGGTTCATACCACCTCTCAACGGCTATCCTCTCGCCCCGCAGGATCCGTGCGAAGAGCACGACGTTGCGGCCAACGTTGTAAGCGTCATCGACAGCCTGGGGGCTCGTAAGGGGGTCCTCTCCATGGTAGTATGCTGTGCCCCAGGCGGGCACGTGGAATCCCATCATGTTGAGTGTGAGCGCCATCCAGGCTAACGCCATTGCGCCGCCGGCCTCCTCGCCTGAAGCTATCATTCCGGCAACCTTGCCGTCGAGGAGGCTGTAGCCAACATGGTAAACCATGTTCTCCAGCGCGGTTAGTCTATCAAACATGTTCTTGAGCTGGCCGGAGGCCATGAACCAGTAGACCGGAGTGGCTATAACCACAGCGTCGGCCTCGAGGAAGGCCTGGGCTATCTCATGGAACCGGTCCCCGGTGCCTTCATATATGGGACACTTCTTCGGGTAATGGCACTCTAGCTTGTTGTCAGAGTAGCAGCCTCTGCACGGCTCTATATGGTAGTCGTAGAGGTGAATGAGCCGGGTCTCGGCTCCGGTCTCCTCGGCAGCAATCATAGCCGCCTTGAGGAGCTTGAAAGTGTTTCCATAGCGGCGCGCGGAGCCATTCACGCCCAGAACCCTGACCGGCATACCAGCGCACCCTGGAACCGGCGGCGGCAAGGTGGCCTCGGGCTTTTCAGGCTTCGGTGGAGACGGCAGCATGTCGGGTGGCTGGCTTTAGCCCCGGTCTACGTGGCGCTAGAGGGTATAGATGGTAGCGGTACAACGACGCATGCGCGGCTTCTTGTTGAAGGGCTACGCAGGACGGGGCTGCGTGTCGTCCTAGTCGAGGAGCCGAGCAGGGGCCCCATAGGCCAGCTCATAAGGAGGTTCATGCGTGGGGAAGAGGTCTTTGACCAGAAGGTGCTCGCACTCCTCTTTGCGGCGGATAGGCTGCTGCTCCATCGTGGCGTCCCTGTTGCGGATGTAGTGGTGGGCGATAGGAGCTGGGTCTCGAGCCTCGTCTACCAGAGCCTCGACCTTTTCCCCGACGCGGCGCCCCTTGACTGGGTCTACACGGTAAACCGCTATGCTCCCCGCCCGGACCTGCTGGTGTTCCTCGATGTTGACCCTGTGGTGGCGTACAAGAGGCTCTTGGCTAGGAGGGGCCGCGAGGTGCCGGAGACCAAGCTAAGCTATCTCCGCGGCCTTGCCCGTCGCTACCGCGAGGTCGTAGAGGCGCTAGAGGACGTGCTCACCGTCTTCCGCGTACCAGTGGCGGAGCCCGAGCCGCCAGTGGAAGCCGTGGCGAAGAGCATTCTCGCCGCAGTCCTGGCCGTGGTAGCCTATAAGCGGGGCCGCTCCGGCCTCGTGGCTGAGGGGGCAAGCTCTTCCTAAAGGCTGGCGTCCGTCTCCCCGGGGGTGCAGCGTATTGCCTGGACGAGGGCCGCCCTGGAGGCGCTACTACCGCGGCGTACTTACGCTCGACGAGTTGCCACCTGGTGTCAAGGCTAGGGTTGTCAGAATAGAGGCCGGGACCAGGGCTATGAGAAGGCTCGTCGAGATGGGTCTAACCCCTGGCACCCAAGTCGAGGTTGTAATGGATTATGGGGGCCCCATCTTGGTGCGCGTACGCGGATCGGTCATAGCGATAGGTCGTGGCATGGCTAGGAGAGTCGTTGTTGAGCCGGTTGAGCAGGGCTAGAGCCGCCGCAGCACGGCCGCGAAGCCCCCCGTGGATCTGGAGATGTGTGGATAGAACCTCTGGCTCCCAGGCACGCCTCCTGGAACTCCCACCCGTGGCCCGGCCTCCACGGGCTCGAGGATCTCCTCCTCCACAAGCTTCCTGACAACATCCTCGTTCTCTTGAAGCGTCAGTGTACATGTCGTGTACAGCACGTGGCCTCCTCGCTTCACGAGCGTGGCTGCTGTACGCAGCCCTTTCTCCTGTAGCGTCACCGTTCTCTTCAGCAGAAGCCTGCCAACCCTCTCCAGGAACAGCCTGGTCTCCGGGCTGTGTGCTAGCCTTCCAAGGCTTGTGCAGTCGGGGTCAACTATGGCCGCGTCGAATCCTCCGCGGAGCGGCGGCCTGGCTGCATCGCCTGCGGCATAGAGCATGTGGCCGTCTACGCTTTGGCTCCCGTGTAGCTTCTTCTCTGTGACGAGCCTGCGCCACGAGATGTCAAGCGTGAACGCCTCTACGGGAAGCCTCCAAGCCAGGTGGGCTACCTTGTTGCCAGGCGCGCTGAAGAGATCTACAACCCTCACGCCGGGCGCCAGGAACGATGAAAGCATATGCACTGCGGTGGCGGGGGCGCGGTCCTCTATGTAGAAGAGCCTGGGGCTTAGCCGTTCGGGGGCCCCGGGCTCAACGGAGACTGCCTCAACCATGTCGTCCAGCAGCGGGTCATGTCTAGCCTCTATGCCGGCCTCCTTGAGCCTCCTCAGAGCCTCTTTGGGACCGAGCAGCCTCCTATTGTAGCGTATCCATAGAGGCGCCGGCTCCTGGAGGCTTGCTAGCAGCTTCTCAACCCCGCCGGGGGGGTTGAGCCTAGCAAGCTCCTCCACAACCCACCTTGGGAGACTGTAGAGTAGGGCCAGCCTCCTCGCCTCGTCCTTAACTCCTCGGACAACGTCCTCGGGGCTCATGCGCCGTATGCAGGTGAGGAGCTGCTCCGGGAGGCCGGTCTTCTCCGATATCCTGCTGAGGCTAAGGGAGGGGCGGAACATAGCCTCATAGGCCGCTATTACTGGTAGCCAGCCGTGGGGGCTACGCCTTGTACTCCCCTTGTGGCCGCAGAGCCTCAGGGCACGCTCAGCCAGCTTATAGTTGCGGAGAACGCCGAGGCAGAGAGCGTTGAGAAGACCACGGGGCACGGGAGGCTTCAGCTCCTCGATTACCTGTCTGAGGGACACAAGTTTACGCTCCACGCGGTGGAGTATGACTGCGCAGGCGTGCTCGGCTTCCCGCAGCTTCAGCTGTGTGCTGCCCAAAGCGCCTGCCCCGGGAAGGGTAGGGCCTATCCACCCCTCCCGGGCTACTGTAGGGTTCCTCTGGGGAGAAGGGTTGGTGACTGAGCAGGTCAAGCCAGAGGAGCTTAGCTTCAAGGAGGGTGCCTACCTGGTAAGGCTAGCGAGGCGCAGCGTTGAGTATTACTTTGAGCATAATCGGCTGATGCCGGTGCCGGAGGATGTGCCACCAAGGCTACTCCGTCCAGGAGCAGCTTTCGTTACGATAATGACATACTATGGGTATGATAAGAGGGAGCTCCGTGGCTGCATAGGCCATGTTGTTGCCGTGAAGAGGCTCGTGGAGTCCGTTATAGAAGTTGCCGTTGAGGCAGCCTTCCGTGACCCTAGGTTCCCGCCAATGAAGAGGAGCGAGCTTCCTCGCGTAACGTTCGAGGTCACTGTCTTGGGGCCGCTTGAGCCTCTGCCGCCTAGCCCGGGAAAGAGAGTTAAGGCGTTCAGCATAGGTAGGCACGGGCTTGTTGCTAAGAGGGGGTTCATGCAGGGCCTCCTCCTCCCCGACGTGCCCATAGAGTATCTGTGGGACGAGGAGACTTTCCTGGCTGAGACCTGCGTCAAGGCGGGAATGGAGCCGGGGTGTTGGCTCGACCCCGAAACGGAGTTCTACCGCTACAGTGGGAGGGCATGGAGAGAAATCAAGCCAATGGGAGATATAGAGGAGCGCGACCCTAGGAGGGAATATGAGGAGACGCTGAAACGGTTGCTGTTCAGCTAGACCTAGCTGCCCTCCTTGACAGCTTCCGTCTTTTCGCTCTCTTTTACCTCTGTATTACTTTCCTGCTTGGCCTCCTCGCTGGATTTTGCCAGCCCCACTTTCTCGACAAACTCGAGGCTCCGAACCTCGTTAGGCATGTACTTCTGTATCTCTGCGACTACGATCCTTTTAGCTGTCTGCATATCCTGCACAAGTAGCGCCTTCTCGTTGAGCACATACCTCGCGTGCCTCTTTTCTACATCATACTCTACTTTCACGTCATCCTCCTTTATGAAGGGCGGTAGGCGGCGAAGGAAGAGGTGGAGTAGCTTTTCCTCGGGGCTCTTCAGAACCTTGACTACTCTGACGTGGGCTACTATCACCTTGCCTGCTAGGGGGTGGTTAAAGTCTACTATGACTCTGCCGCCGCTCACGCTCCTTATTATTGCTAGCTTGCCGTTTATCTCTACTACCTTCCCTGGTTGAGGCGCTATGCCAGCCCTTATGAACTGGGAGCGTGGGATTATCTTAATGTTCTCAGGGCTTCTCTTACCAAAAGCCTTCTCGGGCGGTATCTCTATCTCTGTCTCCTTTCCTTCGTCGAGGGATGCTATTGCCTCCTCGAGGCCTTCTATGAGTCTATGTTCTCCCACGATGACAAGTCTTGGGCCATACCTCTCCCTGGCGTCGTAGGTCCCCGTCTTCTTCGCCTCATCTTCACTGGTTGTATCTATTACTTCGCCGGTCTCCTTGACCTTGAGTGTGTACTCTACTAGCACGAAGTCGCCCTCACCGAGGGGCATCTCCTACACCCCGCTCCTCAAGTACCAGCCCGCGTCAAGTACGTTGAGGATTATAAGCTCACCATTTCTTCGTCTGGGCCGTCCGTAGCCCAGGGGCAGTCCATCCGGGTCCAACACTATGAGGGGGAGTCTGCAGCCCTGCTTGATGCTGACCCGGACAATGGATCCCGGCAACACATCGCGGCCGTAGAGGAAGAACACTGCCCCCCTCCACGTGATCATAGCGTAATGAGTCCCCGGTTGCATGTCTTCGCGGGAGAGGAGTGAGAGCAGACCGAGAGACGGCTGAAGCACCCTGCCCCTGGCCACGGCGATGTGCACACCAGCTGTATAGGGATGTGTCTTCCAGAGTTCCTCTATGAGGCTCCTTCGGGCAGCGTAGACGCTACCCCCTTTGCAGAGGAGTGCACGGTCGCGGAGTAGCTTCCCGGCGTCCAGCTGGTAGCAGTTCTCCAGCATTCTCTCCATCTCCTCTACTAGATCCTTCTTGCAAAGAGTTATGGCTTCCTCAGCCGGCATATCGTGAAGCCCTCCGTGCCGTGGCGGTGAGGGTAGTAGCGCCTACACGCTTTGACGGCCCTCCGGAGGTCTAGGTTGGCGTACTCCTCTACACCAGGGGAGGAGCCCGGGAGATGTGGTGGGTGTGGCTCCAGCCCAGCGTGCTCTATCAGCTTGGCTGCTATGAACTCGTTCTCTTCTACGGACATCGTGCACGTCGAGTAGAGCAGTGTGCCTCCACTTCTCAGTGCCCTTGCTGCGGCTAGTGCTAGTTCGAGTTGGAGCCTGGCCCTATCTACTATGTCGTTGAAGCTGCGCGGCCAGCGGCCCCTTGGGAAGGGTATGAGGCCTTCACCGCTGCATGGCGCGTCTAGAAGTATCTTATCGAATGGACCGTAGTGTGAGAGATTGCGGGCGTCCTCGTGATAGGCGATTATGTTGTCCACAGCTAGCCTGCTCGCGTTGTTCTTAAGGGCTGCTAGTTTTCTTCGGTTCGCATCAAATGCCAGGATACTCGACTCCGGTGCGTGTTGTGCTATCTGTGTCGTCTTCACCCCGGCCCCGCTGCAAGCGTCGGCTATTCTGTCGCCGTTCGCGGGCTCCATTGCGGGTACGGCCATCATTGAGGCTGGTCCCTGTATCGTGTAGAGGCCTTGGAGGTATTCCTGGGCTGCGCCTGGCGAGAAGGGTGCATACTCTACGACGAGGCCATAGTCTATAAAGGGGTGTTTCTTTACGCGGAAGCCTTTGGCGCTTAGCCTCCGCGCCACATGGTCGGAGCTCGTTATGAGTGTGTTCACCCTTATCGTCCTCATTATGTCCTTGGCTCTGGTTGAGAATAGCTCTTCGGCCTCCTCTCTGCCTAGGAGCAGTATGTAGCGTAGGGCTTGGTGTACGTGGAGCCAGGGGTGGCGCTGCACTAGGGCCTCCGCGTGCCTTAGTAGGTCCTTTTTGCTACTGATGTGCTTGTGGAGGGCTCTGAGCTCGGCTAGGGCCTCTGCAACTACTTTTTCGGGAGCTGCATCCATTGCACCGTCCCTCTGCCGGGTGGACGTAGGGTGGTTAAGCGTGCCCTCTTTGTGGGCCGGTTCCAGCCTGTCCACTGGGGGCATGTTAGGGCCCTTAACTGGGTGTTCAGCAAGCTGGATGTGGATGAGGTAGTGGTGGTCATAGGGTCTGCTCAGGAGAGCCATACGCTCCGGAACCCCTTTACAGCAGGGGAGCGGTTTGAGATGCTTCTACGGGTCTCTCGCAGGATAGCTGGCCCCCTGCATATAGTGCCGGTAATGGATATATCTATGAACTTCGTATGGGTTAGGTACTTGGAGATGCTTCTGCCGAGATTCAGCGTAGTTGTTACAAGGAATCCCCTCGTGGAGCGGTTGTTCAGCGAATACGGGTATCGTGTCGTTGGACAGCCTCTCTATGAGCGTGGTCTCTACTCGGCCACGAGGATTAGGGAGATGATTCTGAGGGGCGATGAAGGGTGGCGAAGCTTAGTTCCGTCCGAGGTGTTGGAGTACATAGAGGATATTAGGGGTGTTGAGAGGCTGAGGAAGATAGCCTCCAGGGACGAGGATCATGGGCGACCTGGTTGAGATAGACGGGAGCTTCGGGGAAGGTGGCGGCCAGATTCTGCGTACGAGCCTAGCGCTGTCTGCTATCACGGGCAGGTCTATACACATCTACAATATTCGTGCCAAGAGGCCGAGGCCTGGGCTGCAGCGGCAGCACCTTGTCTCGGTGAAGGCTGTTGCAGCCCTTGCCTCTGCGAAGGTTCGGGGCGCCGAGCTAGGCTCAACGGAGCTATGGTTCTACCCCGGGGATATCCGCTCAGGCAGCTTTCGCTTCGACATAGGTACCGCTGGTAGCGTCACGCTGGTGCTTCAGGCAACTATGCCCGTCGCGGCCTACGCGCCTGGCCCTGTGAGCATGTGGATAAGGGGAGGAACCGATGTGCCGTGGAGCCCTCCCGTAGACTATGTCAGGTTTGTGCTATCGAGGCTCCTTGAGAGGATGGGGTACGTGTTCCGTCTTGTGCTGAAGAGGCGTGGCCATTACCCACGTGGAGGAGGCATCGTGGAGTTTATTGTTGAGAAGCCTCCGCGCGGCTTCGCAGCAGCTAGGCTCGACCGAAGGGGCGATGTGAGGCTGGTCGAGGGGCTTAGCCATGCAGTTAAGCTTCCCAGGCATGTTGCTGAGAGGCAGGCCCGGGCAGCTGAGGAGGAGCTTCGTAGGCTGGGGGTTCCTGTCCGCATAGAGAGGGAGTGGTATGAACCGGGTAGGGATCCCCACCTGGGGCCTGGTAGCGGGATAGTCGTTTGGGCTGTGTGCGAGAACAGCGTGCTCGGCGGTGATGCGTTAGGCGCCAAGGGCAAGCCGGCGGAGCATGTAGGTCGGGAGGCAGCTGAGAAGCTCCTTGAGGATCTCTCCACGGGCATGGCCTTGGACAGGCATGCCTCAGACATGCTCATAATCTATGCGGCGCTTGCTTGCGGCGAGAGCTTGCTCGGCGGAGCCAGGTTGACGAGCCATGCATGGACGAATATCCATGTGGTGCGCAGGCTTGTACCGGAGGCCTTCATGGAGTTCGTTGAAGGTGGTGAGATCGGGAGGCCGTTCCTCCTACGTATTCGGGGTGCTTGTCTCCGGCGCTGACGAAGAGCCAGGGCATTTTCCGCCTAAGGCATCTGGCTATGGTCTCCACCAGTTCGCCCAGGCCTTGGCCCTTGAGGGCTGATAGGAGCAGGGCAGCTCTGCAGGAATCCGATTCTTTAAGGCGCAGCCCAGAGGCCTCCAGGATGTATCTCAGCGCTTTCTCTGCCTCAGAATCTCCTACCTCGTCCACCTTGTTAACAGCCACTATGAGGCCTACATCCCTCCGCGAGACTATTGAGTCAAGTATGTATCTGAGGAGGCGTGCTTGGCTGTCAAGGTCCTGCACCTTCTCCGGGGAGGGATCTATGAGGAACACGACGATGTCGGGAAGGGTTGAGAGTGCTGCAAGGGCCTTCCTCTCTATCACGTTCTGGTGCTCCGGCGGCCTCTCCAGCACGCCGGGAGTATCAACCATGTAGAAGGCGACATCATTAGCTACAACCTTGCCTACTATTACCTCTTTAGTTGTGAAGGGATAGGCAGCTACCTCGGGCCTTGCTGTCGAGAGTTTTGAGACGAGTGTAGACTTGCCGGAACTCGGGATACCGGCCACAACCACTATGGGGAGCCCCTCGGCTACAACGTGGGTTCGGAGCAGCTCTTCTCTCACAGTCTTTAGTAGCTCTAGCTGTCGCCGGAGACGTCGTACGACAGAAAGAATACGTCCGCTTCCTTCCTTCCGGAGCCTTGCCGCCTCCTCGGGGCTCTGAGCAGTGAGTATCAGCCAGCGATACTGGTTCCAGAACTCCCGTATGAGCCGTAGCGACCTTTTCACCCTAGCAAGGGCTACACGGTACTCCTCGAGTCCGACGAAGGCATCTATGAGAGCCCTATGGAACTCGCTCATTTTCTCGGGGGGAGGCATCTCTACTGCACGAGAGAGTCTTGAATACACGATGTTAAACACGGTCTCAAGCCGTCTATGCTCATATTCGATGCGTCCAGCCTTGCCCTGGCGCCGAGGACGGAGTCTGCGGTATCGTTCTCCAACGATGCGTACTATCTCTTCACTTGTATAGATATGGGTTCTTTTTAGCCTGGCCACGGTCTCCGCGCGTAGCTGGGCCTCAACCTGCCTCTTCAGCCAGGGCGGCTCTACCGTCGCCTCAGCCGGCACAGCCTTGAACCCTACAATAGAGGGTGCGTCTCTAGGTTTTTATCCACAGGCTTCCGGCGTGGCATTGGTTGAGAGCGCCTCGACGCCCAGCTCTCCCCCGAAGCAGCTTATTATCTTCTTAATGTACCTTTTCATCAACTTAATCTTGTCCTTCGAGCCTAAGCCATATAGGAGTGCTAGCTCTGAGAACAATGGATAGCTGCCTTCTTCAAGGTATTCCATTACTCCCTGGATGACGGGCGCCCGTAACTCGGGCTCGAGGCGGCGAAGCATGCGGCGCACGCACGGCGCCCGTAGTAGCTCCAGGAGCTTCCTGCGAGTATAGGGTGTGTCCCTCAGCCCCTCTAACAGACTGGCTACTTGGGTGCCTAGCAGTCTGGTAAGGCGCTCCATGTCCCTCCTGCTCATGTGTTCCTCTCTTATCCTCCTAGATTCGACCAGGCTAAGCCTGTTCCTAGGGTTGGGTAGCGGCTCGGCTAGCGGTGTGTAGGCAAATACGGTGTCTTCTATCACGTAGCCGCAGCTCTTGCATACAAGTTCGCCCCGTGTCACGTCGAGCGCTAGGTTCCTGGAGCCGCAGAGGGGGCAGCGGTCCGGGCTCGCTCCCCCAGTATAGTAGAGTAGGCTTGACAACCTCGCTCGCCTCCGCCTCCCGCAGCTATCCCGTAATGGGTGGCTGGCTTTGAAGAAATGCTAGGGGTGTGCGGGGCGAAACTATTCCCCTCCCTAGAGGCGAACACGATTTAATCCCATGATAGCGTGCCCCAGGTTCCCCCGGGGATTGCAGTGAGCTTCTACGGCACCGGCGCGACAGCAGTGGGAATCAAGGGGCGCAACTTTGTAATACTAGCCGCAGAGAAGAGGATAAGCTACGGGGGCTTCATAGTAAGCCACTCGGCTAAGAAGGTGTATAAGATAACAGACTATCTCGGGCTCGCTCTCGCCGGGCTATTTGCGGACATGCAGGCAATAGCAAAGATACTTGCAGCGGAACTGTCTTACCACGAGATAACCGTAGGGAGACGCATAGCGGTACGTGCAGCCGCAAAGCTCTTAGCATCAATATTGTACTCGAACAAGTACTTCCCGTTCTTCTCCGAGATACTTGTCGGTGGCATAGAGCTTGATGGCACCGCGAGGCTCTACGTGATGGATCCAGTGGGTAGCCTAATAGAAGACGATTACGCAGCCATAGGCTCTGGCGCGCCCATAGCCATAGGTGTGCTTGAAAACGGTTACAGAGCAGACCTGGACCTCCAGAAGGCCAAGGAGCTAGCCATAGCAGCTATAAAGGCAGCCATAGAGAGAGACGCAATGTCCGGCGACGGCATAGACCTACTCACAATAGCGCAGACCGAGAAAGGCCCCCAGGCAAAGGAGGAGACCATAAGGCTAGCCTAACGCAGAACGCTGGAACTGTGAGGTGTCAAGCCGCGACAAAGCAAGACGTGGAAAGGCTCATAGAGGCGCAGAAAAAGATAGAAAGTCTAGTGCTCGCCAGCCTCCATGGGTGCCCTAAGCCACGTAGAGTCATAGGCCTAGATGCGGCATACTCCAAGAAATATGGCGGCGTAGGTGTAGCGGTATTAATTAACTATGATGAGCTGAGGCTAATAGACTATGCTGTGGCGCTAGGCGAGCCCGAGCTACCTTACATCCCAGGCTTACTTGCCTTTCGTGAAGCCCCCCTTCTCTACACAGCTCTTCAAAGACTAGAAGATATGGGATACAGTTACGACGTAGTAATAGTGGACGGCCACGGAGCCTCCC
>CAZIWH010000002.1:72360-75898 GCA_964542985.1 uncultured Hyperthermus sp.
GAGCCTCCCATCCCAGGCATACGGGCATAGCGTCGCACATAGGCCTAGCCCTGGGGAAGCCCAGCATAGGCGTAGCTAAGAGAAGGCTCTATGGTATCCAAGTGCTAGCACCAAGCCCCTCCTGTAAGCCTAGAGAACCATGTATAATAGGGGCGCTCTATGAGAAGTATGGCGCACCACGGCTATTGGCATACATAGTGAGGACTGCTACCGGCAGTAGGATATACGTAAGCCCTGGAGCCAATATAGCGCCTCGCTGTGCTCTTACAATAACGCTTCATCTCCTTGGGTGTCGCCCGCTGCCAGCGCCAACGTACCTCGCGGACAAGCTATCGAAGAAGGTAGCACGCAGTCTGGACTCGGGTGCCCTTACGCCACAACAGCTCAAAGGGAATGGGCTAGACCGCTATATCACGCAGAGGAAGCGGGCCTAAATGACCCCGGTGACTCTTGCTAGTCTCTCCGCAGCCTCTCTGGTCAGCCCTGTCTCGCCGAGAATAGTGTACCTCTCTGGTCGCAGCTTGTGCATTATAGTTAATGCCTCTATGACCACGTCCTCTGGGATTCCAAGTTCCCTTGCACTTGTGGGCAGGCCGAGTTTCTCAAGAGTCTGCTTAACTTTTCTCCAGTCGCCGCCGTGAAGGTACATCATCATGACAGTCCCGAGAGCCACTTGCTCTCCGTGGAGAGCCCTTCCGGGGATAAGCACATCAAGAGCATGGCTAAACAAGTGCTCGGAGCCGCTAGCCGGTCTAGTGGAGCCGGCGATACACATAGCAACACCACTACTAATCAACGCCTCGACAAGCACACGTACAGCCTCCTTGCTTCCTCTGCCGATCTCCGCAGCATACTCGATAACATGTTTAGCTGAGAGCAAGGCAAGCTTAGCCGCATACTCGCCATAGTACTCGCCCTTAAGTCGATGAGCAAGCCTCCAATCACGTATAGCAGTAAGCTTAGCTATGAGGTCACCAGCACCGGCACGGATAAGGCGTAGTGGCGCGGACGCGATGATATCTATATCAGCGACCAAGGCTATGGGTGTCACAGTCCGAACCGAATAGGGCCTCCCACTACCCCTTAGGGAAGTGAACGGCGAGGCGATGCCATCGTGGGACGGACTGGTGGGAGCGCTAACCATAGCCACGTCGAGGCGGCTTGCGGCGAACTTCGCGATATCTATTGACTTGCCACCACCAAACCCAACTATGAGGCCAACACCAGTATCCTTAAGCTCTTCCACAACCGACTCTGCAGTGTCGATGCTCGAGTCAAGAACCCTAATAACAATAAGTTCAGCACGATCCTCAAGAACATCCCGCAGCCTCTTGCCATAACGTTCCCAGACATGGGGCCCTGTCACAATTGCAATCCTGGAGCCGCTACCCAAGCCCACTAGGTCCAGCACCCTTACTAGGTCAGCCAGAGCGCCACTGCCGACACTCACAAACCTGGGAAGCTCCATTCGGTGAATCAAGGCAGCGCCTGCCCCATAGGAAGTCCGGCATGCTACACCTACGCACTTAGCGACGCACCCCCTGATTCAATATAAATCTCCGCCTAGCTCACTGGGAAATCCCGGGCTAGGCGGAGATCGCGTGGACACGCTATGAGCAACCCATGGGTGAAGCATGATGAACCTAAGACAGTTTCTCCCTCGCGATGTCGAGGCGGTTACAGCCAAGGCCCTCAAAGGAACCACCACGGTGGGAATGAGGTTCCGTGACTTCGTCGTGCTCGCAGCAGACCGTAGGGCAACAAGCGGCTACTATGTGGCGCACAAGAAGACTAGGAAGATAGTCCCAATAGCAGACTACATGGCCATGACAACAGCCGGACTCGTGGCTGATGCCCAGGTTCTGGCTGACTGGCTTTCAAATCACATAAGATACCATTACTATACCACCAAACGGAGGCTCAGCGTCCGTGCAGCAGCCGAGTACCTCTCGGCGATACTACATTCTTCACGCTTCTTCCCCTACATAGTCCAGCTACTGTTAGGCGGTTACGACACAGCACCAAGGCTCTACAACCTTGACTTCTACGGAAGCCTAACAGAGGAAAAGTATGTCGCAACAGGCTCCGGCTCCCCGACAGCAATAGGAGTAATCGAGGACCAGTACACCGAAACGCTGAGTAAAGACGAAGCAGTAAACCTAGCAGCCAGGGCCGTCTATTCATCCATAAGACGTGACTCATTCACGGGCAACGGAGTAGACGTCGTGTTAATAGATAGCAATGGTGCCAACTGGTACCACTTCAGCCTACCTGAGCTGAGAAGAATGCACAGCGGGCACCAGTAGCCAGCAGTAAAAGAGTTTTTTACCCCACTAAGCCCGAAAGCGCTCCCGGCGAGCCGCAAGTTATCCCCGCCCCGCGGCGGGCCGGGACCCCTTGTGGCAGGGGTCCCCAAAGGAACGATAGTCCGCGGAGAGGAGCCCCGAGAGCTGCCCTTTATCAAAAAGACCAAGGGCCATGGGACTATGGTTACATAATGTCATGGTGTACGAAGGCCCTCTGGGCCGGGAAGCGACGCCTCTCAATGGAGAAACGTATTCATGGAGCGGGGCTCCCTCCGGCGGCTCCGCGTGATGAGGGCGGGGCTCTGCGCGGTGGCTGCAAGAAACATGGCCATGAGTAAAGGTGAAGGCGCCTTGTACAAGCGTAGTGAGGTAAGGAAGATAGTGCTGCTGATAGCCTCCGAGCTTGCGCCAAAGGGAGTAGAGGTTACGAGAATAGAGTTCGAGGGTCCCGAGATAGCCGTATATATAAGGAACCCGATGATACTTACGAAGTATCCTGACATCGCACGTGACATAGCAAAGAAGCTCAAGAAGCGTATAGTCATAAGGACCGATCCCGCTGTTAGGAAGCCGCCGCGCGAAACCGAGGAGATAATAAAACAGCTTGTGCCACCCGAAGCCGGGATAACAGAGATTAGCTTTGACCATGTCCTGGGCGAGGTGTTGATAAAGGCGAGGAAGGTTGGCCTGGTCTATGGCCGTGGGCGCTCTATCTACAACAAGATACTCGCTGAAACAGGGTGGAGGCCTAATGTAGTCCGCCAGCCTCCCGTTAAGCCGGAGGACATGAGGACAATAAACAACATAATAGCCTACATGTTGTCGCAGAGCAGCTACAGGCTCCGCGTGCTCCGCAATATAGGTGAGAGGATCCATCGTGGCGTTGTCTTCGAGAACCGCTACGTACGCCTAACGGCCCTCGGGGGCTTCATGGAGGTAGGGCGCTCAGCCATACTCGTAGAGACGAGCGAGAGCCGAGTGCTCCTAGACGTCGGTATAAATCCCAGCGGAAGCGGCTACGAACTCTACCCTCGCCTTGACTTGGCTCAGCTCAAGCTAGAGGAGCTAGACGCGGTAGTAATCACGCATGCCCACTTAGATCACATGGGTCTCGTTCCCTACCTCTTCAAATACGGGTATCGCGGCCCAGTCTACGTGACTAAGCCCACTAGGGATCTCATGGTGCTATCTCAGTTAGACCTGCTAGACATAATGCAGCGGAGTAACCAGGA
>CAZIWH010000003.1:0-22246 GCA_964542985.1 uncultured Hyperthermus sp.
ACCCGCGCGCCCCTTGCGGGGCAGTGGGTCTCCCGCGTCTAGAGCCGGAAACAGTGGAAGCCCTCGAGCCCACCGCCTTGGACCGCTCGGCCACCCCGGCGCCCAGGGGGTTCTCCGGCTCTCTGGCCGTTGAAACGTGATGCAGCGTGGCGGGGCCCTTTTATTTTACGGCCCTCCGTCTAGACGGGCACGGTTATGGGTTCACTATCCGTGGCAACTCTCCCCATCCTATCTAGGGCGTCTCTTATCGGCTTCGGGAGGCTGAACATCCAGACGTGGGCCACCGGGTCGTAGAATCTTAGCTCGCCCTCTATGCGCTCCTTTATGCGTTTCGCCACCTCGTCTTTCTCCATGCTGGCGGGGTCTGGTTCTAGGCTTGCAGCCACGAAGCCCCAGAGCCCGTTGTAACTCCTAACGTAGCTTATGTAAGGACGTGTGATGGGGAACACTGCTGCCAGCGTCTTGGCTATGGAGGCGTAGACCTCGGGGGTTAGCGTCGGCGATGTGGCCTGGGTAGCCATTATACCTCCGCTGCGTAGGCTCCTCGACACTGCCTCGTAGAACTCGCGGGTGTAGAGGAGCGCAGCAGGGCCACCCTCCATAGGGTCGACCACGTCCAGTATAACTGCGTCGAAGCTGGACTCATGCTCCTCTATGTAGCGGCGCCCATCCCCGATGACAAGCTTCGCCCTCGGGTCATCAAATGCGCCGCGGTGCCACTCAGGGAGCAGCTTTCTAGCAACTTCCACAAGTTCAGCGTCAATGTCAACCATGATCACCTCCTCTACGCAGCGGTGCTTCAGCACCTCCCTCAGTGTTGCCCCTTCGCCGCCGCCTACTATCAGGACGCGGCGGGGGCACTGGTGAGCAAGCAGCACAGGGTGCACGAGGGCCTCGTGGTACCAGTGCTCGTCGCTTATGCTGGATTGAACCTTGCCGTCAAGCACCAGGGACTTGCCTATGCCGGCGAGCTCCGCTATCATATACTCCTGGTACCTAGTCACACCATAGGCGAGTATTCGCTTAACCTCCCTTACGCAGCCCTCGCCCTCCACTATCCACTCGACCACAAGCTTCCAGGGCAGCTTGGCCGCCAATCCTCCCCCTCCACCCTACGCAGAGGAGGCCAGCCGCCAAAGCATCCAAGGGGGATTTTAAGCACTCGTAATCGTGGGCTCGGAGGAAACCCAGCTAAGAAATATAACCCCCAGCCTGGAGGCCAAGACCCGTACCCTGGAGGCCCCAGGGCCTGCTGGGCCCGTCGTCTAGCCTGGTTAGGACGCCGCCCTCACACGGCGGAGGTCCGGGGTTCAAATCCCCGCGGGCCCACCACTATTCCCCGCCGAACTCTCGATGCAGCCTCCTCCTTATCGTAATAACACTGCGACAGTCTGTCTACGCCGAACTGCTCAAGGATATAGGGGTGGTCATCAACGCGCTCAAGGAGCTAGCACTATCCTCTAGGCCGGTATGTTTTCCTTCTCCGTCGTGGTTAGCCGTTAACGCAGCAATAGTCGTAGGCGTCTCAAGAGCCTACTCAGAAAACAGCTTGGCGCAATTATTGTCCCAGTAGTTATGGACAGGATCCTAATGCGGTGTATTGAGAAGTAACAATCCCGGGCTGCATTGAGAACTTTTGTCTTCCACACTCTAGGATTAATCGGCAGCTATCGTAACTTCCGAGCGTTTAGGGTGGTTAGCGTGGCGTTTATTCATGAGCCGTAACATACAGCAAACTTGTTAAGATAGTGTTCGTGAACCCATTGTTTATCATTGTTATGATTGCAGGCTTCATTATCATGCAGCGATCATTCTAGCATTGATGGAGGGTTTATCGACCTGGAGGGCGATAGCTATGCCCATCTTAATGTTGCTTGCTCCGGTGATCCTCCTGCTCATCTTGACTCCCTCAAGGATAGGTTACGGCGTTGATGATGGTTACATAATCGTAGCATGCTATAAGACGTATAGGATGCCTATTGACGATGCCAACGTGTCTCTCGTGCCCCATTAGAGTGTGAAGTCTGCATTCAGGGTTACCGGTATCGCGTTTCCCAGAGCAGCCCTGGGCAAGTACGGTGTATCCATGGTGTTCCATTCCTCCGATAAGGCTATTGTGATAGGCTATGATAGGAGGTACTTCGTTATTTTCGCACTCGGGTGTTGAGAAGGCGTACGTTGAGCTGATGAAGCTGATCAGGAGACATAAGGACTCATCCCAGCATGGCGCGTCTTAGCTGCCGTGCAGGGTCTGCTATGCTACCCTTTGCCGGCAGCTTTTGAGCATCTTCTCCACGACGTCTATCGGGCTGTGCCCGAGAAAGTAGATGACTGGCTCAAGGCCGGGGCCTCCGAGGCTTACTATGGCGTCAGCCTCTCCGCGGAGGCTCCTCACGGCCTCCTCCACGTCCCCGGGTATTGCGTCAGGCGAGCTGTGGGGCCCAGTGTAGACTATCTTCAGTCCTAGCCTCTTCGCTCCTTTTATGCACCTGGGCTTGTAGGCGGCTACGACGGCCGCCCTGGCCTTGGAGCCGGCCCTCATGGCTGCTAGAAGCACTGAGGCTGTGTGTCTGCTCCCACCGTAGGCTGGTGCTCCGACTATGGCTGCGGCGTCCCCGTGAGGGAATATGCCGCCTGTTAGGCCGACGACCTCGGCCGTGGTTGACGCGCCTGGAGCGGCAGCGACTATGTTTGAGCCGACGCGTGGCAATAGCTCCCCGGCGCCTGTGGTTGAGGCTAGCAGCTTAGCGGCCTCGAGCACCTCCTCGGCCAGCGGGTTCCTCGGTGCCTGGAAGAGGTTGAGGCAGATGCTGCAGTTGCTCGGTGCCCCGAGGGCTTGGTGGAGGCGGCAGAGGCTCCCTCTGGCCAGCAAAGCGTTGAGGAAGCTGGTCATGAGAGCCATGTAGCCTGCCCGGTCGTCCCTCGCAAGCTTCGCCGCTAGTGCCTCCGCTACTGCCCTGGCCTCGCCGGGGTCTACGCCTGCCTCCTGCAGCCTCTCAAGGGGCTTACTCTCCCAGTGGAGGTACTTGTTCACCATTGCCTGAGAGACGCCGAGCAGTCTCGCAATCCTCTCCTGCCCCATCCCCCGCTCGGCGAGAGTCTGGGCAACGAGGGCGCGGAGGTAGGGAGCCACAGCCTTAGCTACGAGTTCATGGGGTGTGAGCAAGTCCCCCCTCTCTCCCTACCGGGCCCAGCTACTGGAACTGGGGAGCCGCTAAAGCCGGCTCCCTTCTGCAAATTATTCCCCCGGAGGGTTGTTGGGCAGTGCGCCTTGTGCTAAGCGAGGAGGAGAAGCGCCTGGTACGCGACTATGCTGCCCGCCTCTACCGTCTCCTCGTCCCGCTGAAAGCGATAGCCCCGGAGCTGGGGGGCAGCGGTGAGCTGAGGCGCGCGGAGGCTGTGGAGGAGGAGCTCCGCAGCCTCGGCGTCGAGTACCGTAGGATAGACTCCCCGGACCCCAGGGCCGAGGGAGGGGTGAGGCCTAACATAGTTGCGTCGATACCGGGCCTGCGCAGTGACCTAAGGCTCTGGATAGTGGCTCATCTTGACACGGTGCCAGAGGGTGACCCAAGCCTCTGGACGAGGCCTCCCTTCGAGGCCAGCTTTGAGGGCGATGTAGTCTACGGCAGAGGCGTTGAGGACGACCTTCAAGCCGTGGTTACTGCACTGGCTTTGGCCAAGCTCCTCGTGAGGGAGGGCGTTAAGCCCCTCGTTACTGTGGGCCTGGCCTTCGTCGCAGACGAGGAAGCGGGCAGTCGCCATGGGCTGCGCTACTTGATAGAAAAGGAGGTCTTTGGCGCTCCCAGTAGAGAGTGGTTCATAGTGCCCGATGCGGGGAGCCCGGACGGCTCCAAGATGATAGTGGCAGAGAAGCACATACTTTGGGCCAAGGTTGTGGTTGAGGGAAGGCAGGCTCACGCGAGCACCCCGCACCAGGGCCTCAACGCCCACAGGGTGGGTATGAAGCTCAACCTCGGGCTGGACGAGATGCTGCACTCACGGTTCGTGGGCTATGATCCCCTCTACGAGCCCCCCTACGGCACCTTTGAGCCCACTAGGAAGGAGGAGAACGTGAGTAACATAAACACCATACCGGGCGTGGACGTCGTGTACTGGGACATGAGGATACTCCCCTCAATGAGCCTGGATGAAGTAGAGGCGGCGATACGCGGCTACCTAGGCTCAACGGCCCCTTCGCTTGGCGTCAAGGCACGCGTAGAGATAGTCGCCAAGGACGAGGCAGGCGAGCCTACCAAGCCCGAGCACCCGCT
Organism: uncultured Hyperthermus sp.; assembly: GCA_964542985.1. GTDB lineage: Archaea > Thermoproteota > Thermoprotei_A > Sulfolobales > Pyrodictiaceae > QNYQ01. Next base: position 4,272 of record CAZIWH010000003.1, read on the forward strand.
GGTAAGGGCATTGGGTCATGCGATAAAGGAGACCAGAGGCGTGGAGCCGCGCCCAATAGGCATAGGCGGCGGCACAGTCGCGCGCTACCTACGCCGCGAAGGCTACCCAGCAGTTGTTTGGATGACCTGCGAGGAGACGGCCCACCAGCCCGACGAGCACACGAGGCTCAGCTACATAGTAGCTGATGTTGAGACACTCTACTATCTCATAACGGAGTCCCCTTTGCTTAGGCCGCCCCTGGGCGAGTAGACGCGGTCCCGGGGGGCTAGTCCTCCCTCTTCCCTCCCGGGTCCCGTGTCTTACCCTGCACATTGGGAGGCTGCTGGGCCTTGGTACTCCGCATAGTCGGCGCGGGACCCTCATCCGAGTACTTGAGTATAAAAGCGATAAACGCTATAGGCTCTGCCGACAAGGTCTACATAGACACATACACAAGCATCGCCCCGGGTGTAGACGAGGAGCTTGTAGCCAGGCTCAACCCCAGGGCAGAGGTGGTCAGAGCGACGAGGGTGCACCTGGAGGATAACGCTCACATGATAATCGAGGAGGCGCGGAACCGGAACATAGTCATACTGGTACCCGGCGACCCCCTTACAGCCACAACCCACATAGCTATACTCGTTGAAGCCAGGCGCCGTGGCATCGAGGCGGAACTAGTCCCGGGGCTCTCTGGGCTCCAGGCGGTGATAGATGCTACCGGGTTACAGTTCTACAGGTTCGGGAAGCCTGTAACCCTCGTCTACCCGGAGCCCGGCCTACGGCCTTACAGCACAGTTGAGACCATACATGAAAACATGAGGAGGAACTTGCATACATTGGTGCTCTTAGACCTTCGACTCGATCAGGGTAAGGCAATGACCATACCGGAGGCTGTGAAGCTCCTCCTAGACCTGGAGGCGGAACTGGCTAGGAAGGGTGAAGCGGAGCCACTTATACGTGATGCGCTCATCGTAGCGGTAGCCAGGGCTGCGCTGCCGGGCCAGAAGTGCGTCGCGGGCGCTCCAGGCCGCGTCGCTGCCGAGCAGTATCCCCCTCCGCCCCACAGCTTGGTGGTCACGGCCCCGAGGCTCCACCCGGTCGAGGAAGAGGCGCTTCAAGTCCTCTGTGGCATGGGAGGGGCTGAGGCCTAGCGCCGGGGGCTCGGCTCCTCTGTGAAGAAGTCCTCCCCGCCGGCCAGTACTTGTTGCACAGCGGCGTATAGCTCGTCAACCCCATAGCCAGATACCGCTGAGACGAACCTTATCGGTGCCGGCGCCGAGGCCTCTGGGGGAGACAAGGCCTCAAGGGTCTTTACAGCAGCCTCAGCCATCAAGGGGTCAAGCCCCCCGCCCACGAGGGCGCCGTAGAGCATATCTGGGCTATTGAGCTGCTCCTCAACCTCCTCCATTTTCTCCGGGTCCAGGAGATCGGCCTTGGATACGACTGTTACCTGTGGGAGCCCGAGGCGGAGGCGTGTGGAAAGCGCCAGGAAGAGACTTGACGCGAGGCTCCGCGGGCTAGAGGCGAACACAGCGTCTATAATGAACACTGCCACGGCTCTGCTCCCCGAGGCAAGCTCTCTTATCACATAGGGGCCGCTGTCGCGGAACGCAAAGAGCTCCATCTGGCCCGGCGTGTCTATGAGAACGTAGTTGGCCTGCGTTGCTGCAATGTCCTCGCGTAGCTTATCCAGGTGCTCGACAAGCATATCTATAGCGGCCACGAGGGCGCCGTTCGGGCCAAGCTTGTATCGCTGCATGATGCTCTTGGCGTCAACGTAGTCCCTTACATCCACGTCGGGTTCATAGGGAATCCACTCAGCTGCCGGGTCAAGGTTCACGCGTGCGACGCTGACCTCGTTGAACTCCATCCAGTCCCCCAGCGCATCCACTAGATGGGACTTCCCACTCCCCGCGGGGCCTACCAGAACTATGAAGTACAAGGCTCACCGTGCCTCCGCATTGTCCACAGCGATGCCAGGAGCCTGGCTCCCGGCCTGCGTGGTGAGCGGCCACGCTCCTCAGAGCTTATTATCTTGCCTTCTTGGGTGCTGCGGCGGGGGCGGCCACGTTGCAGCAAGCGGTGAGCGAGAAGCTGCTGCCCGTACGGGTGGGCAGCATCAACGACCTGGCGAGAATCGCCGCAACAATAGTCACCCTTGGCCAGCCCGCTTACATAGTCAGATTCCCTGGCTCCAAGGGCCGCGTCTACGGCATAATAGCGGTACTGAGAGACTATTACAAGTACTACGGTCTGCCAATGATATACTACTATGTTGATGGTGACGACAAGCTGAGCAAAGGCAACTACCTTTTAGTAAAGGTGGACGACAGCGGCGAGCACATAGAGGTAGGCAAAGGTACCAGGCCCGGATGGATAGCAATACCGATCATAGATCTAGCTGAGAAGCCACCCTTCTTCCCTGACGAAATATAGTTCCACACGAGGCTATGGCCCTACCTCATACCGCCCGTAGCCCCTTTTCCCGCATCCGAGATGCGCGTATAGCTCCTAGCGCTGCACCGGAAGCAGCGGAAGAGGTAACACACCCCCACCCCCTTTAAATCTAGTGCTGGTAGCACCTAAGGCTATACATCGGTGAGACCCGGACATGAGGCTCGTAACGGTGAAGATGCCTGAGACCTACCTGGAGGGGCTAGACGAGCTGGTAAAGATGGGCCGTTACAGCAGCCGCAGTGAAGCAATAAGGATAGCCGTCCGCGAGCTACTCAAGCGCGAACTATGGGGAATACCGGAGCACCCTACCGGTTTCGAGCTCCTCCCGTCCCGGCGCGAACCCCGCCGCGTAACCATCTAGCTCGCCCTCCTACGGGTAAGCGGCTTTTTGCCAGGGCACGGGGAGGAGCTGGAATCCTCATCGCCTTGTTTTCCCGCACCCTCATCTCGCTTCTAGGCCTCTTCGGAGTGCCTTTCTTCTACCTCACCCCTAGGGGGAGTAGCATCCCGGGACCCCTTGATGCTTGCCCGTCGCGCAGCCCTCGCCGTGCTGGTTGCGATGCTAGTGGCGCCACCCCTGCTTCTCCTAACTGCTAGGGCGCAGGGGCCTGCCCCAATAGTTGTCGCGAAGATAAGTGGTGTTATAGATGGCTCCACTGTAGACTACGTTAAGCAAGTTATAAGCTACGCGGAGGAGCAAGGCTCGCCGCTTATAGTGCTGGAGCTGAACACGCCTGGCGGAAGCCTCGAATCGGCCCTCAACATAGTTGTTATGCTGCGGCATGCCCATGTACCTGTGGTCGGCTATGTCGTTGAGCACTGGGCGATGAGTGCAGGCACGCTCATACTGGAATGTAGTCATGTGGCCGCTATGCAGCCTGGAACACTGATAGGGGCGGTGCAGCCGGTAGCACTCAGCCCTTCGGGCAACTATGTGCCGATAAACGAGTCCAAGATACTCAACCCGGTATACAAGGAGATAGAGATGTGTATGAAGATGCATGGGCGCAACTATACCCTTGCAAGGAAGTTCGTCTACAATAACCTAGTGCTCACAGCCAAGGAGGCACTCCGCCTCCATGCAGTAGACTATGTGGCACCAACGCTGACAGAGCTAATACACATGGTCAACAACACTGAGGTCACGGGGGCCTGGGGCCGTGAAAGGATAATCATTCCGCCTGGCACTCCCGTGGAGAAGTATGGTATGCCCCCAGGCCTCTATCTTGCCCACGTACTTTCCGACCCTCTCGTCAGCAGTATTCTCTCCAGCATAGGACTCCTCATAATCCTCCTCGGCCTTGCCGCTGGCCACCCACATCTCGCCGCGCTGGGAGTAGGGCTCATACTCCTCGGCCTCTTCGGGCTAGGCGTGAGCGCTAGCATAGTCGCCGCGGCGCTCATACTCATAGGTCTCATACTGCTCCTAGTGGAACTCTTCCTCATACCAGGCTTCGGCGTAGTAGGCTTCACCGGAATAGCGCTGATGCTCATAGGGGTCCTCGTGGCGTTCACCGGTCGCCCAGTCTATGTGGTGGGAGAGTCAATGAAGGCGGCGCTCGAGATAATGATAGCCGTATTGGTGCCCGTTGCTGTGTTGATAGCAGTAGCGGTGGTGAAGGTCGCAAGGCTCTGGAGGCGCCGCCCAGTATACATGCCAATGCCCATAGGTAAGCAAGGGAAAGCTCTGGATCCAATGGAGCCTGGCGAGGAGGGCTTCGTCATGGTTGAAGGCGAGTACTGGAAGGCTAGAAACGTGTCAGAGAAGCCGATAGGGAGGGGCGAGAAGATCAAGGTAGTGGGCAAGGATGGAGCGGTACTCTTAGTGGAGCCGGCGGGCTAACAGGCCCGTTTTTCGCTACAACTGTTATTATTTGGTTCTTTCGTACTGTTACCGAGTCCCCTCGGGGCTGGAGAGGGGTGGCGCAGTACAAGCTAACGATGTCCCAGAGAGAAGTTCTCGAGGCACTAATAAAGCTATACGAGCAGAAGAAGAGGCTCATAAAAAGCAAGGAGATAGCAGACGTAATTAACCGCGACGAGGGCACCGTTAGAAACATCATACTGAGCTTGAAGAGCCTAGGCCTTGTGGAGTCCAAGACGGGGCCAAGCGGCGGCTACATGCCCACGCTTAAGGCCTACGAGATAATGCGTGGCCCGTCAACTCAGATACCCGTAAAGCTCAAGAAGAACGGCAAAGAGTTAGATATAACAATAATAAATATAGAGGTACTCGATATATTGAACCCTGAAGGCGGTAGGGCGATATTGCGTGTCCAAGGCCCAATAAGGAGACTGCTGAGACCAGGAGACCACATAGAAATAGGCCCAACACCTCTTGTCAACATAAGGATTGAGGGCGAAATAATCCACCTTGACCCCGTGAGCAACCAGATAAGCGTCAAGATAACCCGCATGGTGAGCGTGCCCCGTGCCCATGTGCACGAGATAGCCGTGAAGAACCCGTTTACCGTGACCCCGGAGATGGGGCTCAGGCAGCTGGCCCGGGAGCTGGTAATGAGGCAGATAAGAGGTGCGCCGGTTCTCGAGGACGGGAAGCTGGTCGGCGTGATAACGCTCAGCGATGTTGCGAGAGCCCTCGCCGAGGGCAGGGTAGAGGCGAAGGTAGCCGACTACATGAGTAGGCCACCGATAACAATAAGAGAGACGGACGACATAAACAAGGCTATAGAACTAATGAATCGTCACGGGATAGGTAGGCTGCCCGTAGTGGATAGTACGGGACACCTAGTAGGCATAGTGACGAGGACAGACATACTGAAGTTCATAGCTGGGCTAAAGTAGCCTAAGGGAAGGGGGCCCGTGAGGAATACTCCCCAGCGCGACCGTTCCCAGGGCTCCCATTGCCTGGGGCGGGGTGACCGAAGTTCCTTTAGCCGAGGCTCCGTGCCAGCAATGGTCTGGAAACAGATACTTTTATGAACTCGGTACAGGTGTGCTTTTCTCACGTGTGGAAGAAGGTGCGCCATCTCTCCCCAAGCCTTGGTAGGAGAGCGAGGTGGCGTGTACGCGATGAAGCTTCCCGAGGAGGCTAAGGTGGAGGAGAAGCTCTCTAGGCTCATGAGTGAACTCCGCCGCCGGGGTTACAGGATAACAGCTCAGCGGCTAACGATAGCCCGTATAGTGTTTGAGAACATAAAGGAGCACCCAAGCTTCATGCAGATACTGGAGGCTGTTAGGAGGAAAATGCCCAGCATAAGCCCTAGCACGGTGTATAACAACCTACAGCTCCTCGAGCAACTAGGCTTCATAAAGAGTTTCGACGTTGCAGGCGAGACGCGCTATGACGACTCGCTCTTCCACATAAACGTTGTCTGCATGGATACGGGCAGGATATTCGACCTTGAGAACGACGAGAGGCTTGGATCCGAGCTCGCAGCACTTCTCGAGGAGGCGTATGGAGCCAAGGCGACGGAGATAATCGTCTACGCCTACTGCGGCAGCAGAGCCAAAAGCGGTGGGGAGGGCTCAGGGCCAGGCTGACGGCATCACCCTCTCAGCTTGGGCGACAGATCCTCACAGCCCCCCGAGGAGCAACTGAGAATCTCGAGCCGGCCTATAGGTGTCTCCGCGGGTTTCAGGTTTGAAATCCGGCTTGTTCTGAGCAATGTTACCCTGCTACTGAGGCAGAGGGTCCGCAAGATCCAGTTCCTCGAGAATGCGTAAGAGTTCTGCGATGCGTTCGGCTATTCTTTTGCCATTGTCAGTGAGTCTGGCGCACTTGCTGCTCCCACAGTAGTAGAGCTGTACGAGGCCGAGCATAGCCGCCTCCCTGGCGCTCCTGTAGGTAGTGCCTACGCCCATACCGTATCGGGGGATATGATGGAGTGGCATGGGGCCGTGCTCGTAGAGTATGGCGAGCATGCGCAATATGCCTGGCTTTCCCAGGAACCAGTACCTGCGCCCTGTTTTCGTGGGCAAGGCTGGCCGCCTCTCCTTCACGTCTTTATCCCCGGCTTCCCTGGCGTCCTGCGACCAGAAGCCGCCAGGGGGAGTGTGTAGGGAAATGGGGGAGGCTCCCCGGCGGGTTCCGGGGGCCACCGGCTATCTTCCCCTCTGGGCGTCACTTGTCTATAAGGCCTTGATGCTGTAGCCTTATGTTAGGTACCATTATATCTCTGGAGTACCGCTGTACGGCTTCTTTGTTACACCCACTGCCGGAGCACTATCATTGAATTGGTACCGGCTACCCCTGGGATGCCGCGTATATAGTCAATGCTCTTGTTGACGTCATGTATCGCCTCTCCCCTTACGACTACGAGTATATCGTAGTCGCCGGTTACCTCGTAGACGGCCTCAACATGCTCTAGTTCAAGTATCTTCTTTGAGACCTCAGGCACCGATACGGGGGGCCTAGTGCGCACGAGTATGAATGCCCTTATCTCGTTGCCCGTGTCATATATTATTGTGAACTTTTTTATGACGCCGGCTTTTATAAGCTTGGTCATCCTCTTCCTGACCGCGGACTCGCTTAGTCCGAGTTGCTGGGCGAGCTTAGCGTAGGATATCCTAGCATTATCCCTGAGTATTCTAAGCATTTTCAAATCGGTTTCGTCAAGAATTACTTGTTTCTGTGGTGACAAGGCTCGGGCAACCGTAGGAGAAGGTGCGGAGACCGCTCAGGGGGTAAAGAGGAGTGCGTTAAATCCGCTACACGGCCCGCCTAGAAGCCTCCTCCAGGAGTCCACGGAACAGCGGTGCTGGCTTCATCGGCCTGCTCCTGAACTCCGGGTGCGGCTGGCTCCCAACGAAGAAGGGATGGTTTCTCAGCTCCACGAACTCCACGCGGCCTCCCTCGAGGCTATAGCCTGAGACGTCCATGCCTGCTGCCACCAGCTTGTCGAGGTAGAGGGGGTTCACCTCATAGCGATGCCTGTGCCTCTCATACACTATCTCCCTGCCGCCGTATAGCTTGTAAACAAGCGTATTGTGAATCAGCTTTATCGGGTAGGAGCCAAGCCTCATCGTGCCTCCGAGCCTTGAGATATGGCGCTGCTCCTCAAGCAGGTCTATCACCGGGTACGGAGTCTTCGGGTCTATCTCGGTGCTGTTGGCGCCCTCCAGGCCAGCTACATACCTCGCTATAGCTACGACGGCGAGCTGCATACCATAGCATATTCCGAGGAAGGGCTTCCCGGCCTCAATAACATGCCTTATGACTTGTATCTTGCCCTCAGCGCCCCTAGCTCCGAAGCCCGGTAGAACGACTACAGCATCATTTTCCTCGACAGGCTTCTTCGGGTCAAGCTTATCCCTCTCAACCAGTGTTGACTCGTACCAGTTCAGGATGGGTTTTATCCCCAGATGGGCTGCGGCGTGCCTTATCGCCTCGATTATGCTCAAGTAACTGTCCTTCAGCTTAGTGTATTTTCCCACCATTGCTATCCGGAGAGGCTTCGACGCCTCCTTAGCTTTATGTATGAACTCCTTCCAGTCGTCAAGGTCGGGCTTTCTGTCCTCTAGGCCGAGGCGCTTGGAGAGGAAGCTGCCGACTCCTTGGCTCTCAAGCACCAGTGGTACCTCGTAGATCAGCTCGACATCGGGGTTGCTGAACACGGCATCGGGGGAGAGGTTAGCGTAGAGCGCTATCTTCCTCTTGGCTTCAGGTTCTAGGGGCCTCTGGCTCCTCGCTATTATGGCATCCGGCTGGATGCCTATCCTGCGCAGCTCCTGGACGCTGTGCTGGACGGGCTTTGTCTTCTGCTCGCCCGTGGTGCTGAGTATCGGGACGAGAGCTACGTGGACGAACATTGTGTTCTCATAGCCTTCCTCCATTCTCATCTGCCTTATAGCCTCGAGGAAGGGAAGCCCCTCTATGTCTCCGACCGTGCCCCCGATCTCGACGAAAACTATGTCAGCGCCGGTGTTGTGTGCAACCTCCCTTATTCTGGACTTAATCTCGTCAGTTATGTGTGGTATGACTTGAACTGTCTGGCCTAGGTATTCGCCCCTTCTCTCCCTCTCTATGACGGTGAGGTAGACTTGTCCCGTCGTTATATTGTTCCTCTTTGATAGGAAGGTGCCGAGGAACCTCTCGTAGTGGCCGAGGTCTAGGTCTGTTTCCCCGCCGTCCTCGGTCACGTAGACCTCGCCGTGCATATATGGGTTCATTGTGCCTGCGTCAACGTTTATGTATGGGTCTATTTTTATCGCAGTAACATTGTACCTACGAGCCTTCATGAGGAGACCGAGGCTAGCTGTAGTTATTCCCTTTCCTACGCTGCTGAGGACCCCGCCAGTTACGAACACGTATTTCGTCATGTAGCGCCCGCTGCGAGGTCTAGCAGCTATTCGGGGTTGAAAAGCTCCGCGCCTAGCGTAGCCCAGCCATGACCTCAGGGTAGCGATAGAGGGCGTCGGCCGCCACTATAACCACGCGCTCCCCTCGTCCAAGGATGTCGTCTTCTACGAATCTCGCGACGGCTGCATAAGCTGCTCCAGTGGATGGGCCTGCGGCTGTGCCGGTAGCTCTCAGCAGCCCCGCTATGCCTCGCAGCGCATCAGCCTGGGAGACCTCCACAATCCTGTCTATGACGTCTAGGTGCCTCCTCACTAGAGGGGGAAGGTAGTAGCTTGTGAGGCCCTCTATCTCGTCGCCGCCCTCGCCTCCGCTCAGCTTGGAGCCCCTAGGCGTAACTGCGACAACCATTGTGTGACCGAGTTCCTCCTTAAGCCTCTTCCCTACACCGCTCACGGTGCCGCCCGTGCCCACGCCCATTACGAAGGCATCTATCTCTGCGCCGAGCTGTCTCAGAATCTCCGGGCCCGTAGTCTCGTAGTGGGCGAGCATATTGTACTCGTTGCTCATCTGGTCCAGTAGGAGGCAGCCTCTCTTCTCCGCCTCCTCCACTGCCCACTCTCGCGTGAGGCCCTCATCGCCTATCTCGACTATCTCTGCGCCGAAGCTCCTTATGAAATCCTTCTTTATCCTAGATGCTCTCTTCTCCACGAATACTACTGCCTGGAGTCCGAGGAGGCTCGCGGCCCATGCAACCGAGGTGGCCGTGTTGCCGCTGCTTATCTCAGCAACGCAGTCGCCGGGGGCTATGAGCGCCTCCTCGATGGCACCCTTAAGCATGTAGACAGCTATCCTGTCCTTGTGGCTTCCAGTCGGGTTCCCATACTCCTTCTTGACGCACAGCTCTACTGCTCCAAGTCTATAGCAGCTGATAGGCGTAGAGCCCACCAGGGTTAGGAGCTTGGCCAGCCTCTCCCTTAGCTCAAGCCTGGAGGAGGGCCTGGAGGAGAACATGCCCCTCAAGATATGCGACACAAATACTCCCACCCCTACCTTATTCCTCACCGGTAAGGTCCAGGGCTGGACGATGTAGCGGCCAAGACGGCTGAAGGTAGTCGCCGTGTATTAATACTTGGCTCCGTGTGATGTCGGACGCGTCTCCCCGGTGTAGCACGGCCTTGGGGCTGCTGGTTGCCCTCGACTGGTTTGACTCCCAGAACGACGCGGCAAGGCTTGTAGATGGGCTCTGCAGCATCGTCGATGGATTCAAGCTCGGTTTGCCTCTCCTCCTCTCCATGGGAGTCCGGAGTGCTAGGAGGCTGCGCAGCCTCTGCTCCAGGGCGCTGTGGGTCGGCGACATGAAGCTAGCCGACATAGGCTCCACGATGAAGCTCGCCGCCAGGAGTGTTGAGGGATTGTTTGACGCCATCATAGCCCACAGCTTTGTCGGTCGGAGAGGCGCCCTCGATGAGCTGAAAGAGTACCTGGACAGCACTGGTACGAAGCTAGTCCTCGTGGTGGCTATGAGCCACCCGGGCAGCATCGAAGTCTATGACGCTGTTCTGGACAAGGCACTTAAAGTCGCGGAGGAGCTGAGGCCCTGGGGTGTCGTGGCGCCGGCCACGAGGCCCAGTATAATCCGAGAGGCCCGGAGGAGGCTCCCCTGGGCGACAATACTGGCTCCAGGGGTCGGGGTCCAGGGCGCTAGGCCGGGCGACGCCCTATGCGCGGGCGCCGACTACGAGATAGTAGGGAGGCTTATCACCCGTAGCCCAGACCCTGTAGGGGAGGCGCGGCGCGTTCTCGGGTTGCAGCGGGAGGCGCTGCAGAGATGCAGGTCCCAAGCCTAGTCGAGATCCTGGCTAGGGAGGCAGTTCTCCTCGGCGCGCTCCGGCTCGGGAGCTTCAAGCTGAGCAGCGGCGCAGTGAGCCCAGTCTACCTTGATGCCAGGAGCCTCCTCCAGAGCCCCCGTGCCTACCGGCTCGTAGCTGCAGGCCTCACGGAACTCATGTATAGGATGGAGGACAAGTATGGTGGCTTTGACGCGATAGTGGGCGTAGCCACAGGGGGCGTCCCCTGGGCCGCGATGCTGGCCTACGTCTCGGGGAAGCCCCTGGGCTATGCCAGGCCGCGGAGAAAACAGCACGGTCTAGGCAGAACCGTTGAGGGAGCATGCACCGGCAGGGTGTTGCTCGTAGACGATGTCGCCACGACCGGAGGGAGTCTCGCGGCGGCTGCGGAGGCGGTGAGGGAACACGGAGGCCGCCCCGTGGCCGCGGCTGTTATAGTGGATAGGGAGCAGGGAGCCCGCGAGCTGCTGGCAGAGCATGGCGTCAAGCTCCACTCCCTCACCACGCTGAGGAGTCTGCTACAAGCAGCGGCCGGCATGGGGCTGCTGGATCGTCGCGAGGTAGAGAGGGTAATCTCAACGCTCTACGGTGGTAGACTGGAAGAGTCTTAGCCCCCGCCTCCGTGTCAGGCCCTAGAGGTGGGCTTTGCAGGGCTGGGCAGGCAGGGACGTGGTCTCCATCCTTGACTTCAGCCGCGAGGATCTCGAGGTACTCTTTGAGGAGACCGATCGCATTCGTCGCCTGGTCGCGGAGAAGGGGAGGCTGAGGCTCCTCGAGGGCTGGATAGTCGCCCTCGCGTTCTTTGAGCCTTCGACCAGGACGAGGCTAAGCTTCGAGGCAGCTGCGAAACGCATGGGCGCTGAGACCCTCGGCTTCGGTGCAGTGGAGGCTTCAAGCATAGCCAAGGGGGAGAGCCTCGGCGACACTGTAAGGATGCTCGATAGCTATGCCGATATAATCGTGTTGAGGCATCGTTTCGAGGGCGCGGCGCTCTACGCGGCAGAGGTCGCGGGCCACCCGGTGATAAACGCAGGTGACGGGAAACAGCACCACCCGACACAAGCCATGCTAGACCTCTACACGGTAAGGACACTATTCGGTGCAATCGACGGCCTCAGCTATGCCGTGGTCGGCGACCTACGATACGGCAGGGCAGCTTCCAGCTTCATCCTCGGCCTCAGCCTCTACCGGCCGGCGATGGTCTATCTTGTTTCCCCGCCGAGTCTACGCGTACGCGAAGAGGTGAGAATGGTTCTTGATGAGAAGGGTGTGAAGTACGTTGAAATTGAAAGGCTAGAGGATGTGCTAGGGGAGGTTGACGTGCTGTATGTTACAAGGATACAGCGGGAGAGATTCCCCGACCCCAGGGAGTACGAGAAGGTGAAGGGAAGCTATCGTGTGACACTGAAGATGCTTGAGAAGCATGCCAGGAAGGGGCTCAGGGTGCTCCACCCCCTGCCTAGGGTGGACGAACTCGATAATGAGATAGACGCGTCCCCCTACCAGGCCTACTTTCTCCAGGCCTCGCTCGGAGTCCCGGTGAGGATGGCTCTCCTAGGGCTGGTCGCGGGGGTGCTCAAGCAGTGAGTGACGATGGCCTCCTCGTGCGCCGGATAAGGGAAGGCACAGTCATAGATCACATCCCTGCAGGCAGGGCGCTCACAGTGCTGAGGATACTTGGCATAACCGGCAGGGAGGGCTACAAGGTAGCAGTGGTGATGAATGTTGAGAGCCATAAGCTGGGCAAGAAGGATATAGTGAAGATAGAGGGCCGCATGCTGTCCCCCAGCGAGGTCAACAAGATAGCTCTGGTCGCCCCGAGCGCGACGATAAACATAGTCAGGGACTACAAGGTAGTCGAGAAGCAGAAGGTCAGCCTCCCCGATAGGATAGACGACATACTCTCCTGCCCCAACCCCACTTGTATAACGAGACAGCCAAGAGAGCATCTCGTGTCGAGGTTCCGCGTCCTCTCCCGCCGGCCCGTAAGGCTCCAGTGCATCTACTGTGGTACAATACTCGACGAGGACGACGTAATGAGGCAGCTCATGGAGGGTTGAAGCCACTTGGCGCCAGGCAACCCGGTATACAGTAGCCTTGAGCTGAGCCGACTCCACTGGCGCGGTGGAGGCGTGAGCCTCCTAGTCTACAGGCCCGTGGGCAGCTCGGCTATCGGGGCCGCCACGAGGCCCGGCAGGTTCATCATGTTCTGGTATCCGGGCGTTGAATCCATACCTCTCGCCCCCTTCCCCGCCCCAGGCGGCATAGGGCTTCTAGTCAAGACTCGGGGCGAGACCACGCGGCTCCTCGTAGAGAAGCCCCCTAGATGGGCAGGCGCCATAGGCCCGCTCGGCAGGGAAGCACAGCTGCCCCGGGGCAGGTGGCTCCTAGTAGCCGGGGGCACGGGGGCTGCTGCGGCGCTGCAAGCCGCGTGGAGCACGGGCACTGGGATCCTAGTCTACGGTGTCAGGAGCGCAGCCGAAGCGGCACCCCTCCAGGGCTTCATTCCCCCGGGCTGCTCGCTGCGTTACGCCTCGGAAGACGGGAGCATAGGGTTCCACGGGACAGTCGTGGAGGCCGCGGCGGAGCTGTGGCGCAGCGGCGGCTTCGACCATGTCTTTGCCGCCGGACCCCCAGCAATGCTCTGCGCCATAGCCGAAGTGCTTCCCTCGGAGCGGCTCTACGTCTCCCTCGAGGCCCATGTGCGCTGTGGCCTCGGCTTCTGCGGGAAGTGCGGCCTCGGCGGGGGCGAGAAGCTGCTATGCCGGGACGGGACTGTATACCCTTGGCGCGTGGCCAGGAGGCTCCTAGACTGCTAGCGGTCTGTGGCCTTCTCCACGACCCCTCGGCGGGGATGAGGGGAGAGGAGGCCTGCATAGTAGCGAGGGATGGCATCATAATCGAGGTGCGCGAGGAGCCGCCCAGCAGCGCCCTCGTGCTCGACGCTAGGCCCGTAGGCGGCCTTGTGCTGCCAGGCCTCGTCGACATACATGTCCATCTACGTGGCCTTGGCCTCGCATACAAGGAGGACGAGCGCAGTGGCACCATGGCCGCAGCGTCCTCCGGCATAACCCTTGTAGCGGATATGCCCAACACTGTGCCCCGCCTGAATACGCCGGCAACGCTCGCAGAGAAGCTGAAGGCCCTCCAGCGGGGCGCCGTAGTAGAGTACAGGGTTTACGCCGCTGTCCCGCCACGGCACCTAGAGCCCGGGAGGCTGCTCGCTCACCCCTGCGTAGCAGGCTTCAAGCTATACCCCTCCGACCTCGAGCGCCGCCACAGCCAGGTTGAACGCGCCCTCTCTCTCCACGGAGTCCTCGTGGCGCTTCACCCAGAGCTCCCCGAGGCCGAGAAGCCCCCCGTGGAGCCCGGCGGCTCGCAGAGAAGCCTCAGGGGATGCCACTGGGAGACAGCAGCCGTGGACTACGTCGCCGAGGCCTACGCCCCGGAGGCGAGGGTGCACGTTACGCACGTGAGCTGCCCCTCGAGCATAGAGGCGGCGAAGCGCCACGGCTTCACCGTGGACGTGACGCCCCACCACCTCCTCCTTGAGCCCCAGCCGGGGTGCTTGAGTCACGTCAACCCGCCGCTCCGCGGGGAGGCGGAGAGAATGGGCCTCCTCAAAGCCCTCCTCGAGGGCGCTGTGGACGCAGTGGCCAGTGACCATGCTCCACACGCGCCGTGGGAGAAGGGCGGCGACCCTCTACGCTGCCCGCCCGGGATAGCCTCAGCCGAGACCTGGCCCCTGGCACTCTACTGCCTAGTGGCTGCCGGCGCCTTAAGCCTTGGTGAGTACATAGTTCTCGCCTCCCAGAGGCCTGCGAGGATAATTGGCGCGGAGAGATGCCTCCAGCCGGGATGCCCGGCCTCAATAACGGTGCTGAAACCAACCCATGGAAGATACTGGCCACGGGGTTTGAGCAAGGCAGTGCTTACGCCCTGGACGGGTCGCAGGACATGCGCCGAGGCTCTTGCGTCAATAGTAGCCGGCACCCCCACCTACATGGCTCTGGGGCTCCCGCTGCGGAGAACATAGGCCAGGTCACGTAGGAGGAACCTGCCTGGCGCTTCCAGCCTCCTAGCCATCACGGAGTGTATCATGCCGCCAACCCTCTGCCCAGCGAAGTACGCAGCTATGAACGCGGCCAGCAGGTATAGCCCGGGTCCGCTCAGCCCTGCCCCAGCAGCCCGCCGGAGGAGGGCAACGAGGGGCACCGGCGCGTGGACGGCGAGTATCCACTCAAGCCTGCTCCCGACGCGCTTAGCGTAGGCCCTCCAGTAGCCGGCCACAATGTTTACCCCGAAGGTGATGGCTAGGCCGGCGGCGGCCAGGCTAGGGTTTATCGTCACAAGACATCCCCTCCGGGGGAGGGATATGCTGCCCGTTACACACGAAAATGTTTTCCCCCGTTATTCTCGGAGCCGCCGTTTCTCGTCTCGTAGCCTCCTCAGCTCTTTTGCAATTAGACGCAGGGTCTCAAGCTTAGAACCGGCCCTGTCAACGATTATCCGCTTCTTCTGATCCCACCACCTCCTGGGATAACGTGCCTCCTCGAGGACGGGATTTAGCCCAAGCCTCTTGGCGGCCTCAACTATCTCCTCCGGCCTAGGCCTACGCACGGCCTCCCGCCGTGGAATCTTTCGCCCCTCCCCCCGGCTCAACGTTGAGTCGAGATAAGCCGGCCATACCACTACGCGCTTACCTCTAAGCTCCCGGCTCAAGGCGGCGCTCCCAGGAGCCGGTTCCTTGTACGCTGCCGTCTTATGTTTCCGTGTTCTCGTGTGGGCTACTCGTAGCGAAGCGCCTCCGCTGGCGGTATCTTCGCGGCCTTGTAGGCGGGGAACACGCTGCCTGTTACACCAACTACCACGGTCATCACAAGAGTGTTAAGCAGCAGGCCCGGAGTTACGGCAGGTGGTGCCTTGATAACAATGGTCTGCGCTCCCTTTATGACCATGCCCTTACCTGCCAGCACATGAGCAGCCGCAACTCCTGCGGCGATGCCCACTATTGAGCCTAGCAGGCTCATAATTAATGCTTCTAGCAGTATCATAGCCACTACCTCGCCGTTAGTGAACCCTATAGCTTTGAGCACCCCGATCTCCCTGGTTCTCTCCATTACCGATGTTATCATTGTAGCAGCGACACCTGTGACCGCTACAGCGAAGGCGGCACTCCCGGCCGCGAGTGTGACGAACTTCATAGCAGTAGTGACCGAAGCTACGACCCTAGATATCTCAATAAGGGAGATAACGCCCACCTTATCCCCATAGACGTCCCTAAGGTACTTTGTAAGGTTCTCCACGTAGGCTGGATTCCTTGTAACGACTATAATGCCGCTCCAGTGCTTCATGTCGAGAAGCCTCGGGCCCGCGCTCAGCGGGAGAAATACCGTCAAGTCGGGGTTCACGAAGAACGCGTTCCCGAATTCCCTTAGGACACCAGTCACAATAACGTTTACACTCTTTGTATGTAGCTTGCCCGCTTTAAATACATAGTAGGTAAGCGTCAGCACATCGCCGACATTATAGTAGCGGCGGCCGCTCTGGTCATAAGCTATGTAGTGGCCTATCACGGCGCTTGCAGATTGCGAGGGCGGCGGAATGCTTCCCACTTCGAGCCGGAGCTTCCCAAGAGCATGGAAGAATACATTCATGTCAACGGCATATACCGCTACGTTAAGCGTCCGTCCCCCTTGTCTAACCTCGGCCCTCATGCTATAGAAAGGGGTCACTGCTTCAACCCCCGGCAGGGAGCGAAGGAAGTCTAGATCGGCTGCCGTCATCTGGTAGCTGCTTCCCGGGACGAGCACGATAAGGTTCTGGCCGAGGCCCTCAAGCTGGTGAATAACATAGTTCGAGTAGCCCTGCACGACACCCAGTATCGCCACGAGCGCCATGGGGCCTATTGCTATCCCCAGCACCGTCAAGAGGCTGCGTACTCTGCGTTCGGTCAGCGCCTTGGCAGAGTACCTTGCCAGGTCAGGAAGCTCCCCCAGAAGGCCCATCCGCGCCCTCCCTCCTAGCCTCATCCTCGAGGAGCTGGCGGCCCTCAAGCAGCTCTTCTGGAATCGCCTCGCCTCTCCTATGCCTTCTCAGCAAGGCTGTAGCCACGAGCACGGAGACGGCAGCGGCGAGGACATAGGTCCACCTAAGCGGTTCTTCCGTGTGCTTTTCTGCCAGCTGCTTGACGGGTGCCGTGGGTTGAGGCTGCGGCACAGGAGTGACGTTGTACTCTGCTCGGTAGATGTAGCCGTACTCATCCATGTAGGTAACCGTGACCATTACTGTACTCCGCGGCTTTGAGACATTGTAGAGTGTGAGCTTGAAGGGGGTCTCGCTGCCAGGGTCTAAGCTGCCTACGATATAGGTTGCCGTTGCGTTCCCGGAGCGAGCCTCAACTATGACGTTCTCGGCTGTCTCGACCCCCAGGTTGGCCACGCTTCCTCTAACCGTTACTTCTACACCGGTCGCCGTGGCCTTGAGGCTGCGAGCGAGAACGCGCACTGGCGGCTCAAGCACCGAGGCTATGGTTGCATTAAACATGTGCTTGTAGCCTAACGCGTCATCGTAGACGACGGCTACCATGCCGCTGAACGTGTAGGTCTTCGTGCCCGCGAAGCTGCTCGGGTTGAAGACTAGCTGGAACACTATCTTCTTGGTCGTGTTAGGCGGCAGCACCGTGAGGTAAGCGAGCGGCCTAACCGGGTACGCTGCCTGGCCTAGAGGCATTAAGTAAACGTAGACGTTGTAGGCGGCGACGCTCCCCCGGTTCGAGACATAGATCGTTACGTTCGCCACGCCCCCTCTCATAGGCGCCCTTGGACTACTCCACACAAGCAGCGGCTCAGCGCCCCCTGTGGAGGGGAGGCGGAGCGTGGCAGTGGTGCTTTGGAGCACGCTCAGCTCGTCGCGCCACAGGGCAACCAGTATGGCGCGTGGAGAGCGAAGCGGTTTCTCGACAGCCACGGTGGCCTCGTAGAGCAGAGGATCGCTATACTTGAGCCCGGATAGGCTTGCAGCTCCGTCTAGCCCCTTTAGTCTCTCCAGCAGCTTCTTGGGCAGGGCCTGCAGCAGCCCAGCCCCGGTCCCGGCGGGGCGAAGCACGACCACACTGTCGCCATCGCTTGGGTCGCGCAGGCCAGCTGGAAGGAGCAGCCGGAGCGAGACCAGGCCGGACACGAGGCGAGGATCAATGTCTACGAGCAACATGAGCTTCGCGGTTCTCGAGCCAGGTGTGGGTGTCGTAGCCCACCAAGCGGTGACGGGGATGACAGCCTCTGCCGGGGAGGCGAGCTGCAGCCTCAATGAGAGAGCCGCGTGCCGGCTCAGCGTGGCACCATATACTCTCACGGTGTAGTGGGCTTCAAGCACCGGGTTGCCCGGCTTACGTGGCACATCTACGTAGAGCACCGTGGTGCAGAATCCA
>CAZIWH010000003.1:22256-62310 GCA_964542985.1 uncultured Hyperthermus sp.
ACTGCGTCGCAGAGACCCGTGGTAGAGTTGAAACCTCCACCCGTGAGGTGGAGCCGGAGGCCTTGCACAGTCCAGGGGCCTGGGTTGTAGATGGTTACTTGCAATGGTGCATTGACATCCCCGGGGAGCACCATGAGGGGGCTGCCTGTGGGTGATACCCAGTACGCTGAGACAAGGCGCAACGCTTGTACATACCTAGAGGGCTCCTCTATGCTGAGAAGCACTGGGAACACGTGTCTACCTATTATGACGCCCGTCTGGCCCTGGTAGCTGTAGAGCACTACGGCGCCGAGACGATGGAGCCCGGGTGGAGCAGAAGAGACATTCAATGTAAACACTAGGCTGCATTGCGTCCCCGGAGCGACTGTGGCGTCAAGACAGCTCCCCTCAAGCGATAACTGGCGTACGCCGCGAGGGAGCCCGGAGAGATTGGCGGAGACCACGTGGACGGGGCTGGGAGCAGTGTTCGCCAGAACAATGCGAAGCTCAACTCTGCCTGAACCGGGCAGCACCACAACCGGGCTCGTGGAGGCGTTCAACAACACGATGGGCTGTTCTCTGGGCACAGGTAACTGGGCCTCCAGCGAGGCGTGAGCAACATAGCTGCCTCCCGCCGGCGTGGCGAGGGAGAGCGTCAAGTTAAGCACCACAATAGCTTCGTTGACCCCGCCGGGGACAACGATACCCGGGACAGCAACCTCAATCATTGAGGCGTCGCCGGCGGCGGCCACGATGCGCGCATAGCTCCTAGGAGCCCCTGCCCGTAGGCCCGCGGGCGGGAGAGGCTTGGCCGAGACTGCGACGTTCGTAACTCTGTCGCTGCCACGGTAGAGGATTAGGGTACGGGCCTCAAGCCCGTAACCCCTATCGCCTCCCGCGACCCAGGAGGACCAGTAAGCCTGCAGCAGGCTGAGCGCTGGCCTCCTCTCGGCCACGGGGAAGCCGAGCCTAACCGTGGCCGGGATCCAGGTGACCGTGTCCCCCTTCTCGACGCGCAGGTCAAGCTTGAGAGCCCCGGTGTAGTTGCCCGGCCGGCTGGCGGTGTTTAGGCGGAATGATAGTGGGAAGCTGTCCCCGTAGCCTAGCCTCAGCTGCTGGAAGCCGGAGAGCTGTTGTGAGGACGCCGCCTCGAAGCCGCTAGGGAGGCTGAGGCTATAATTTACCCCAGTCACGGTCCAGGGCTCAAGCAGCTGCAGCTCAACCCGATATGCAGCATTCCTTTCACTGGGCGCAGCGTAGCCGTCAACCCACCCCGCGTACAGCAGCGCAAGCCTGGGCACCGGCGGCTTAGACACCTCCACTGTCGTGTTCAGTTTAACACTCCTGGCCAGCGTTATGTTGCAGACTGTGCATGTGTAGTTAAGCGTGACCCTCAGCGTGTAGTTCCCCGGCTCGGTGCCCGGTGGAACGAAGACCCCGCTTATCCTCACTGTCGCTGACTCGTTCCCGGTAAGTCCTCTGAGCCGGACAATAGCCCTATGGGGGCTCCAGCCGCCAGGGAGCACGACCTCGACTGTGAGGTTCTCCACCGCCTCGGGTCCATGGTTGGTCACGTTGAGGCTCAGCGTCGCCCCCTCGGTGCCCGGGTAGTTGAAGGGACTCAGCCTGGCCTTGGAGATAGTGAGCCCCGCTCTCGGACACCCCTTAACTTCCAACGCTAGAGTGATGTTCTGTCTCACGGTGGAGCCGTCAACATATATAACCAATGCCTTGATTATGATAGTGTAGTTGCCCGGAGTCACGTCCTTCGCTGCCGAAAGATTAACGGTGAAACTCCTAGCCTCGCCTGGCAGAACGCCCATACCCCAGACAAGCCTGCCGGGAGAGACGCTGATCCCAGTCGGGGCAGCTACGGTGAGCACCACATACTCCGCGGGATTCTGGCCGGGAGAGTAGAGCAAGCTGAAGCTGAGCGATGCATTGCCCCCAGGGACGAGGTAGGGCCCACAGGGACCCGAGACGCTGCTCTTCAGGAGCACGAGCGGCTCGGTCGATGCGCCCCCGATAGGCGCTGCAAGCACAGTTGCCAGCAGAAGCACCGACATATATATGAGGCGCCTATCCAACACCGTCCTAACCTCCATGCCCAGTCGGCGGCACAGTGGCTAGTATGCACCTACTCGGATCCGGCCTCTGCTCGCCTACGAGCTTTCCATCTCGTATCAGGTAGATTTTCTTTGTGCAGTTGGCTACTTCCGGGTCATGTGTGACAACTACTATTGTAAGACCCTCCACCCTGTTCAGCCTAGTGAACAGCTCTACCACGAGCCGCGCAGTGGCCCGGTCAAGCGCCCCCGTCGGCTCATCCGCGAGCACGAGGAGCGGCCGACCAACAATAGCCCTCGCTATGGCTACGCGTTGCTGCTGGCCACCGCTCAACTGGAGAGGCTTCTTCCGCAGCCACTGGGGCTCGCCGCCCGCTTCCAGGAGGGCTCTCAGCACGAGCCTCTTCCTATGGCTACGTGGCACACCCCGCGGGATGAGAGGCAGCTCTATGTTCTCATACACGGTCAGCCTGTTTATTAGGTTGAACTGCTGGAACACGAACCCTATGAACCTATTCCTTATCCGCGCCCTAGCCCTGTCGCCCAGCCTCCCAACATCTACACCCATGAGAAGCACCTTGCCCCTGGTCGGGACGTCGAGAAGGCCGGCCATGTTGAGCAGCGTGCTCTTCCCACTCCCGCTGGGCCCCATTATCGCCACATACTCTCCTCGGTGCACTGTGAGGCTGAGGCCGCGCAGCGCATATACAAAGGTCTCGCCTACACGGTACACCTTGTGCACGTCCACGAGCTGCAACAGAGGACGACCGTGGAAGGGGCTCCGTCCAAGGGTACTCTCCGCACCCTCCCCTACGGCCCGATAATCCGTCTTCATAGCCCCCAGCATGTATACTGCCTCCAACGCGGGGAGGATGATTAGCCCTACCCCTGGCGAAGCGCTGGGTTCTATGAAAGGTAGTCAACGGCGGTGAAACGAAAAACCCGCAGCCCTCTTTGGTGCAACTACACTTCTACATGGGTGCACAAGCCGTGGCGAAGCTTGTGCGCTTCATAGGCAAGGATATTATACGCGAGAACGAGGAGAAGGCTAGGGCCCTCCGTCGCCTCTATGACGAAGCCGGAGTAATCGTGTTCGAGTTCCTCGGTGGCCCTGGAAGTGGTAAGACCAGCGTGATAGAGAGACTAGTCGAGAGACTCCTCAAGGACTACAAGCCCGAGGAGATAATCTACATCGGCGGCGACATAGCAACTACTCTCGACACCGAAAGGATAGCCAAGTACGGCGTTCGCCACGTGCAGATAAACACTGGCGGCACATGCCACCTAGAGGTGCCCCACGTTGAGGCCGCGATAAAGGCCCTCGGCGGCCCCGAGGCGCTCAAGACAGCCAAAATAGTGATAATAGAGAACGTAGGAAACCTCATCTGTCCCTTCAACTTCCCCCTAGGTGCTCACGCTAGGATAATGGTTGCCGACGTGACGGAGGGAGAGGATAAGTTCATAAAGCATCCCCTCAGCACCAAGGTAAGCGACGTCATAGTGATAAACAAGGTCGACCTAGTAGAGGCCATAGGTGTAAACCTTGACAAGATGATAGACGACGCGAGGAAACTGAACCCCCGCGCCCCCATAGTCCTCGTGAGCGCTAAGACCGGGCAGGGTATAGAGGAGCTCTACGAGATACTCCAGGACATAGCCACCTCTCGGGCCAAGCAGCGGTGAGTAGACGCGATGCACGAGACAAGCATAGCCCTAAGCATACTCGCAGCAGTCGAGGACGCCTTCAACCAAACTCCTGGCGCCAAGCGCGTGACCAAGATAAGGCTCCAGATAGGCATGCTGAGCCTTGTCGATCCTGAGGCCCTCCGCTTCGCGCTCAAGGTTGTAGCCAGAGACACCCCCGCAGAGGGCGCGGAGATAGAGATAGAGATGGTTAAGCCCAGGTTCCGCTGTCTCGACTGTGGCCACGAGTGGGAACCCAGCGAGAAAGACATAGAGAGGATAAGCAACGACCCTCAGCTCTCCACGCTCGTACACATAAACCCCGATGTACTCATTGAGTATCTCTCGTGCCCTCGCTGCGGCAGCAATAACGTGGAGATAGTCAGAGGCAAGGGAGTGATACTTCACAGCATAGATATCGAGACCGAGGAGAAGGCCGAGAAGCCGTAAAGGCCGAGAGCCCGGCTTTTCTCCCCCTCCTCGGTCTATACACCACACTGGGAGCCGTATATGGTTGTGAAGACTGGCGTAGCTCTTCCGGACGAGGTTTACAAGAGGTTACAAGAAGTAGCCAAGGCTATGGGGTACGGCAGCATATCCAAGGCTATAAGGGATGCAGTGGACATCTTCATAGCTTTCAATAGTTGGTGGAACCAGCGCGGAGTCCTCAAGGGATTCCTAATACTCCTAGTAGACCATGAGCGTGCGCCATACGTAGCCAAGCTTCTCTCTGAGCATGACATCGTGGACTATGTACTCGTAGAGTATATACGCAGAATAAGAATGGAGATGATGTTGGCGGCTGTTGAGGGCGAGGCAGCTGAAATAAAGACTCTCTATAAGGAGCTGACAAAGCTACGCGGAATATACATGATGCAGCCCGTCTTCGCGCCAGTGCCCGGCTAGAGCAATCCCATCGACTTGGCGTACTCCTCAGCATCATCTACCGCTCCCGTGAGTACATTAACCCACGCGACCACGACACCACTCCTCTCAAGTGCATAGTCCTCGAGCTCCTTTACATAGAGCACATGTTCCACGTTTTTCTCCATAGCAACTTTCCTCACAGCCTCCGGGGCCTCCCTGGAGCTAATGGGTTGAGCCTTATCGACTAACGCGAGCCTCCTGGTCCACACGTCGGCCTCCCACGTAGAGAGCATGGTTATGTACTGTGAGACAAGACCCGGCACGTTATAGGGAAAGTACTCGACGATACTTCCGTCGGGGCGAATGCGAGCCATTTTAACGTTCCATATAGTGTATTGCTCTCTTCCGGCGACCACTAAGAGCGTGCCAGATTCCTCCTCTATTAGCCTCGAGAAGAACACACCCTTGCCTCGCTCGTTGCGGGCCAGGATGGCGCCACGCACAAGCCTCTTCGCGTATACTGGGAACCCCCTCCTAACAGCCTCGCGGAAGTTCTCGTAGACGTAGATGCTAGGGTCGAGACTCAAACCCTGCCCCTCCGTCGCGGCGCAGAGGGTTTTCTCCGAGAAGCGTGGAGACAAGTACGGCCTGCTGGGTTCTAAGT
The DNA here is from genome assembly GCA_964542985.1 of uncultured Hyperthermus sp. GTDB lineage: Archaea > Thermoproteota > Thermoprotei_A > Sulfolobales > Pyrodictiaceae > QNYQ01. The sequence continues at coordinate 27,516 of CAZIWH010000003.1, forward strand.
ATACGGCTGCGCGGGGGTTGGGAGATACCAGGCGCAGATAAAAACCAGGAGAGGGTACTGTTGTTCGCGTAACTTCTCTTGCCCTTTAGTTATGCTAGCTGTAGTGGGCGGTGGTTATTACTTTCTTTATCTTCTTGACTAGCTTGCCGTTGTTGATTATCTGTATGTGCGCGGCGCAGGCAAGGCATGGGTCGAAGCTCCTTATGGCACGGACGAAGTCCAGTCCAGTCCATTCGTCGGGGCTAGTCTCCTCGGTTACGTACGTGTTTATCGCAGCCTGCTCGAACGGGCTGTACTTCATGTAGCCGCCCCTGTTGTCCTGCGGGCTCACGTTACCAGTGGTCGGTGCGTGTATCTGAATGTTGAGGGTCTTGCCGCTCTTCTGCACCACCCAGTGCCTCACGGTGCCGCGAGGCGCCTCCAGGAAGCCTGCGCCGAAGGTTATCCTGCCAGGGTGCTTCCAAGGCCTGCTGGTCTTAGTGGAGCCGGCCTTGATGTACTCGAGCGCCTTAGTGGCAAACGCCCAGGCAGCGGTTACGTCTATCAGCAGGTTGAAGGCGCGCGCCCACAGCCTGTAGAGGGTGCTGCTGTACTCCGGCGCCTTCCACTCAAAGGTCATCTCCTCACAGACGCTGCTGGGCAGCTCATCTGTGCATGCTCTGGGCAGAGTGACGGTAAGCTTGCCGTTGCCGTCGCTCTTGAATACGCCGCCTAGGTAGGGCTCCTTGAACGCCTGCCTGCTGGTCACCAGGAGCCTTGCATAGGGGCCTACCTCGAAGGGGACTATCTTCTTCTCTATAACTAGTCTTACATGCGTGACCCAGGTGTACTTGTTATTCCAGTTCCTAGTTTGTGGCGCCGGTATTGTGACCTTGAGCCACGGGTGATATGCTACTAGGTCGCCAACTCCCCCGGCCAGTGGGTTGCCGAGCGGATCCTTGAAGCCCATCTTCTCGAGTTCGCCATACCAGGGTAGTTCCTTGACTTTGTCCTTCCAGTCCTTGTAGAAGGCTCTATCGACGTACTCAACTATCGAGGCCTGGTATTTCGCGAAGCTTGTATGCAGTAGACGACCCTTATAGATTACACCTGGCTTCACGTACCTCTTCTTGTCGTTTTCATCCATCTTCTTGTAGAATTCCTCCCATTCAACATAGTCGCCAATGCTCTCATAGAACTCGGGGTCGTCGAAGATGCCGCCGCTGGCCACGGCGAGTACGGTGCTCTTAGCCGGGTCGGGATGATAGCTTATGCCGTTGTCCTGGTAGCCGAGGCTCTCGTAGAACTTGAGGAGGTCCTCCCAGGCACTGTACATATACTTAGCCCAGGCGGTTAGCTTGGTGAGCCTATACACGTAGCCCATCACTAGGTACTCTGCGTTGCTGAGGTCAGTACCTATGCCGCCCGGTATCAGGGTGGAGGGGTGGCTGTGGCGGCCGTAGATGAGGACACCGGCTTCCCGTGCGAGGCGCTGGAACTTGGCGGCAAGCTGCCATAGCTTACCGGTTATTGGAGTGAGGGCATTCATTATGTCAGCTATGGTGGTGAAGCCGTGTATGTCGCGATGCTCGGCTAGCGTCTTCTTGGCTTCAGCGTAGACCTTGGGGGTCATTAGGGCGACTACCGGGGAGCTGTAGTCGGGTCCTTCCAGCATGTTTAGGATTATAGTGTGGTCGTAGATATGGTCGGTCATTGCATAAGCCATGTTGCGCAGCGCGACGCCCATCCGGTAGGGCGAGATGCCATAGGCCATGTCCACGGCATAAGTGGAGGCGTTTGCGTGGCTTGCGCCGCAGACGCCGCAGATACGGCTGTTGAGGTGAGGCAGGTCCTCCGGTGGGCGGCCGAGGTCAAAGACTTCGAAGCCGCGGAACATGGTTACGAAGCTACGGACGCTCTCCTTTATAGGCCTCTTTGTGGCGGTGTCAACCTTAAGGTAGAGACCAAGGTGGCCCTCTATACGTGTTATAGGGTCTATCAACATCTCCTTGGTGACCACGGAGCGCTCCCCCTCATTTAATATCCTCTTGGATACAAATATTTTTCATGTTACTTAAATGTGTCTACTCTTTAACGCCCGTACACTGCTTATTCGTAGGTTCAACCGCCATTAAGCAAGGAGAAAGGTGCACATAAGAGAAGAGGGCTCAGCAGCGGTAGGGCCCTCTCAGCCCCGCCTAGGCGAGTCGAAGGTAATACCATTCATCACAGCCCCAAGGGGCTCTATCTCTCAACAACGCATACCCTCTTAGACACGGTTACCCCTCGCGCCCTCAGCCGTCCAATAAGCTCATGCACTATTCCAGCAAGCGCCTCGGGAGGCACCACGCCAGGCTCCCGCCTAGGCTCCCTCAACGCCTGCAACACGAACCATGCGAACACTAGCCCAGTCAAGTAGGCCAGTGCAGTCATCTCATCGGGGAGTCCGAGTTCCTGCTGAGTCGCGTCAAGGTAGTACTCGGCCCTAACCAGGCCCCCGCCCCTGTCCTCTCCCTCAGCCACAACGTAAAGCACTACACGGTCACCGCTCTGAGGAAGCCTCTCCTCGAGCAGGCGGGCAAGCAGGCTCCTAGGAGGAGACGCGCAGCCCTCAACCACGTAGCTCCTCTCCTCCAGCAGTCCTAGCTCCCGGAGGCTGCGGAGCAGCGCCACGTGCCCTGGGTAGCGAAGCGTGTATTCGATCAGCGTAGACGGCTCCTTCAGGGTGCGGAGGAGAGTCCTAAGCCCATCGGTCGGCAGCGCCTCGAACTCTCCATGGCCTGGTATGGTCACGGTAGTTGCGTCGGCTATCGGATCAAGCTGGGCAGGCTCCCCGTTTATCCGGGCCCTGGCGGGCCGCGTGTACTCCTCCAAGAGGTCCTCAATGTTCCAGGACGCGACTAGCCCTAGAGGTGTCTTAGGTTCGGCCGCCAGTCCGCCGACGTAGACGTGGACGAGGAGAGGCCGGAGAATCCCCTGAGCGAGCCGGGCGGCGAGCATGTTGCTGAGGCCTGGCGCCAGCCCGGCGTCCACGTAGACGACGGAGTCTCTCTTCCTGGCAGCCTCCTCGTAGGCGAACGGATCGCGTACATAAGACACGTCAACAATCGTGGCGATACCTGCCTCAACCAGCCTCGGAACAACGGCCTCAGCCACCCTTCCCGGTAACGCGGTAGCGGCAACCCTGCACCTTTCAGCTATCTGTGCGGCAGCCCTAGGGCTCGAGGCATCCGCAAGATGCGCCTCAAATCCCCGCCTCCTCGCAGCCTCGACGCGGGCCATGCTCGCATCATATACTACCACCTCTATGCCCTCCTCGGCAAGGAGAGTAGCGGCTGCGAAGCCTATGCGTCCAAAGCCCAGAAGACAGACGCTATCTTCGACCAATAGTCACCCTCCCGGCGCCCAGGCCGCGGCACGAGGGAAAAGTACTCTCAGCATCCCTTCCGGCAGAGGCTGGCAGCCCAGAGGGGAGTCCGCTGAACAGGTAAAAGGAAGACGATGCTTCCGGGAGCCCATGCAGGGCTGCTCCACGGGCTAAGGTGTCAACATACGCGCCAGCCGGGTTCAGCCTCATCCCCCACGGTTACGAGGACAGGCTTCTGGCCCTTCTCGCAGCCCGCTGCAAGTATCATTCCCTCGCTTAGATAGCCACGTATCCTCTTCGGCTTAAGGTTAGCAACTACCACGACCTTCTTGCCTACAAGGTCCTCTGGCTTGTAGTACTCGGCTATCCCGGATATGATCTGACGCTTCTCCCCGCCAAGATCAACGATTAGGCGGAGCAGTCTCGTCCCCGGTATGTGTTCGGCTTCAAGCACTTTGCCTACGCGGAGGTCTACCTTAGCGAAATCCTCTATTGTTATCTCCCGGGTCATGGGTTTTCTTACCTCCTCTTCTCACTCCATCTCTGGCCGGCTTTCTGGCTCTGCCTGGAGGGTCTTCTAGGCTACTCCTCGGGCCTCGGAGGGATCTCAACTATCCTCTCGCCTGCCACGACCTGGTCTATGCTATGTATCGCTGCGCCTACCTCGTCGAAGACCTGGCGAACCTTCTCGAAGTCTATGCCATCTCCCTCGATAACCACTGTTAGACTCAAGGTCTCTACGTCAACCTCGTTCACTGTTATGTTTACGGCCTCTACGCCGGGGGCCTTGGCGAGTTCAAGGGCGACGTCAACTATTGAGGGGTCTTTAAGGGGTTTGAGCACGTCCAGTACGAGCCTCTTTAGCCCCGCCAACTCTATCGCATTCCCTCCAGGTACTACAGTGTCGGCATAAGAGGAAACCACTTGTATTATATCCTTTAATGCAGCGCTTAGCAGGTGGGGCTCCGGTGGTAATAAAGACTAGTATGCTGTGCTAGCAATGTTACTGGAGAAGGCTCCGACGTGAAAGGTGTTGCGGGTGTGCGGCGCCACGGGGAGGGGGCGCTAGTCTTGGATAGGAGAGTGTTAGTAGACAGTATCGACAGGAGGCTAGTGGAGCTGCTGGCCGAGGATTCAAGGAAGAGTATACGCGACCTCGCGAGGGAGCTGGGACTCGCCCCCTCTACGGTGCATGCGCGCCTCAAGAGGCTCGTTGAGAGTGGCGTCATCAAAAGGTTCACCGTCCTCCCGGACTACGAGGTTCTGGGCTACAATGTGACCGCGCTTATCCTCCTCCAGGTTGAGGGCGGGAAGATAGTTGACACGGGCGAACTCATAGCCAGGAATCCGCACGTCATAATGGTCTACGATATAACCGGTGACTATGACTTAGCGGTGATAGCTAAGTTCCGCAGTGTCAGCGAGCTCGACGGGTTCCTCAAGGAGATAAACCGGTTGCCCTACGTGAAGAGGAGCGTCACGAGCATGAGCCTTAGAGTGATAAAGGAGGACTTCGTGTCGCCCCTGGTGGCGGGAGGCAGAGCTTAAGACGCCCCAGCGCCTAGAGCCCCGGCCTCATGGGTATCAACAGCTGGAGGAACGCCAAGGGAGGTGCGAGCCGGGATGGCCGAGACGCCGCGCCCCATAGTGAAGAAGCCCAGGCTAATCAAGTATGACGGCGCCGATCCCGGCACAAGGGAGGGTAAGGGCTTCAGTGTCCCGGAGATAGAGGCCGTGGGACTGACCGTCGAGGAGGCCAGGAGGCTCGGTATTCATGTAGACAAGAGGAGGAAGACCAAGTGGGACTGGAACGTGGAGACTCTCAAGAAGTTCCTTGCGGAGATAGGTTACTCCAAGGCCTAGGTATGGCGCGTCGGGATGGGTTCCTGGAGTGCTGCCCGGTTTTTGTAGCCCTCCCGGGATGAACGTTGACGGGAGGCCCCGCTTACATACCAGTCATTCCCCATGTGGGCTGAGGGGCTCTGTTGTGCCTGGCGGCAGTGGGGTGTTGGTTGAGGCTAGGTGTATCTGGAAGCGTTATCCGGGCGGGGTTGTGGCGAACAAGTGTGTGAGCCTCACAATTAGGCGTGGCGAGGTTCTGGGGCTTCTCGGGGAGAATGGCGCTGGAAAAACAACCTTTGTCTCTATTCTCGCTGGGCTAGTTAAGCCGGATAAGGGAGAGATAATAGTGAAGGGACAGCCCGTCGTGTTCTCCTCTCCGAGGGACGCCGTTAGGAAGGGTATAGTGCTTGTGCCCCAGAACCCTAGGCTAGTGGACTCGTTCACCGTGGCTGAGAACGTCATGCTTGCATTGAGGCTTGCGGGCAAGGCGGTGAGCCTCGGGGAGGCTAGGAGAATAGTACACGAGGTGGGGGAGCGCTACGGGCTCCGCGTGGACCCTGACGCCAGGGTTTGGAGGCTATCTATGGGTGAGAGGCAGAGGGCTGAAATAGCTAAAGCGCTGGCCCTTGGGGCCGAGCTGCTGCTCCTCGACGAGCCAACCACCCACTTGTCGCCCAAGGAGGCTGGCGCATTAATGAAGCTCTCCAGGAGCCTGGCCGAGGAGAGCAGAAGCGTTGTGCTGATAACGCATAGGCTTAGGGAGGTGCTGGGCGTAGCCGACAGGATAGCAGTGATGAGGCATGGCGAGCTGGTGGGCGTGGTGGAGGCTTCTAAGGCGAGCCGGGAGCTGCTCCTTGAAATGATGTTCGGGGAGAGGAGGACTGTTCACCGCCTATCCCGCCGCCGCGGTCCCGGCTCGATCCCAGTGCTACGTGTCCACAACCTATGGGTTCGAGGCGAGCACAAGACCTATGCAGTCCGTGGTGTCAGCCTCGAGGTGCGTGAAGGTGAGGTTGTGGGCATAGCAGGTGTCGCCGGGAACGGCCAGAGGGAGCTCTTTGAGGCTCTCGTGGGGATAAGGAGGCCGGAGAAGGGCAGGATAATCGTAGACGATGCAGACGTGACCAAGCTGGGGGGTGCGGCCAGGGGCTGGCTCGGCGTCGCGGTAATCCCAGAAGATAGGCTTGGATGGGCCCTTGTCCCCGGCAGGAGTCTGGTTTTCAACACAGCGCTCGGCCTCTACAGCAGCCCCAGGGGGCCTTACCGCGGCCCCCTTGTGGACTGGGGTGCGGCCCGCCGTCTCACGCAGGAAATTGTTGAGAAGATGAAGGTCAAGACGAGCGGCCTTGATGTTCCAGTAGAGTCCCTCAGTGGCGGGAATATGCAGCGCTTCATTCTAGGCAGGGAGATGGCTAAGAAGCCTAGGCTCATCCTCGCAATGAACCCAGCTAGTGGCCTTGACGTCGCCGCCACGGAGTCTGTCCACCGCTTGTTGCTGGAGGCAGCGGATAATGGCGCGGGGCTGCTCGTAATCTCGGAGGATCTTGACGAGCTGCTCGAGATAAGCGACAGGATACTTGTGATAAATAGGGGGAGGATAGTTTATGAGTCCTCGAGGCCCTTCGAGTTCCGAAAGATAGCGGACGCTATGGCTTCCTAGTTTTCGCGGGGGGCGTCAACGTTAAGGCCCCAGCCGGGCGGGGGCCGCGGCGTGTGGAGGGCGCGGCTAGGGCCTTGGCTCACCGCTCTCTCTTCGTGCGGCTGGGCCGCTGGTCCTCAGTCCTCTATGGCCTGGCCGGCCTCGTCCTCGGCTTCCTCGTCTCCATCGGGCTCGGCGTATTTACCCCCGCGGGGGCTGGGGGTGTGGCGAGCGCCCTCGCTGGGGTGTTTACCTCTCCAGGTAGCTGGCCGCTTGCCTTCCCCTACTACGCTGCCATACTATTCAGTGCAGTGGGGCTTGCAGTCGCCTATCGGTCGGGGTTTATAACCATTGGAGCGGATGGGCAGCTGATAGTTGGCATGGTAGTGGCCTTCTGGCTCCTCTATTTCCACGGCATGGGGCTTGCAGTCGCACTCATCGTTGCAGGGCTTGTTGGCGCTCTCTATGGATTGGCTGTCGCTGTGCTTAGGGTCTGGCTGGGTGTCAACGAGACCTTGTCGAGCCTCATGCTCAACTACGTGGCTGTGGCCCTGGTTAACTACCTCGTCGGTGGCCCGTGGAGCAGCGGCGGGTTTACCAAGACACCGCTTCTCCCGTCCTCGGTCTCGATGAGCGTCTCGTCCGCTGCGCTCCTAGCAACGCTGTCTGCTGTAGGCGTTTGGCTCCTCTACAGGTACACAAGGCTCGGTGTGGCCGTTGATGCTGTCGGCGGCTCAAGGAGGGCCGCGGAGACCTACGGCGCTTCCTTCGCCAAGACCATCTTGGTTGTAGCTTTGCTAGGCGGCTTCCTTGGGGGCCTAGGCGGGGCCGTGTACCTGGTTGCAGGGCAGAGGCAAATAACGAGCCTCAACATCTACCAGGGCCTAGGCTACGGCTACATGGGTATACTGGCTGCATGGCTCGCCTGGCTCAACCCCCTGGCCACGATAGCCTCTTCACTGTTCATAGCCCTCCTCTACCTTGCCAACACGGGCCTGCAGCTCCAGGGCGTCCCCTGGAGCTTCGCTCTGGGCTTCCAGGCGGTGATAGTGCTCTTCGTGACAGCCTTTCTGAGGCTCTCCCGTAGGGAGGCGTGAGACCCGTGCTGCAGCTCACCGTGCTGCTCCAGCAGGCTCTCCCCGAGGCTACAGTGCTCGCGCTAGCGGCCTATGGGGAGCTACTGCTCGAGAGGAGCGGCAGGATAAACCTGGGGCTCGAGGGGCTCCTCTACTTCGCCTACGGCGCCGCTGCAGCCGCCTCCGTGGCTACAGGCTCACCCCTGGCCGGCGTCGTGGCAGCTATAGCTGCGGCGTTTGCACTGAACATTATCTACTACTCTGCGGTGGAGCTGCTGGGGGTTGATCAGGTGGTCACCGGCCTCGCGCTCGTCTTCCTGGGCATGGGTCTGGGCGACATCGCTGGCAACTCCACTCACGGTGCCGCCGGCCCTACGCTGCCTAGCACGCCGTTCTACATCTCTACACTTGTTGTCCTCCCGATGTTGCTCTACCTTTTCCTCTATCGGCATTGGAGGGGCTACGCGTTGCGCAGTCTGGGCGAGGACGAGGAGGCGGCGAAGCACCTCGGTATAAGTTCCCACGGCTACAGGCTCGCAGCAGTGGCCGTGGAGGCTGTGCTTGTAGGGCTTGCGGCAGCGTTCTTCCTAATGGGCTACTCTAACGGGAGGTGGACTGCGGGCAGGATAACGGGTAAGGGCTGGCTGGCCCTGGGCATGGTTATCCTCGGCTACTGGAACCCGGTGGGCGTCGCGGTGGCCTCCTACCTGCTTGGCCTCCTCTACAGCCTCCAGCCGCTGCTCCCAAGCTTGCTGCCTAGCAGCCCCGTATACACTGTGCTCGCAGACGCGGCGCCGTACCTCGCGGTAATAGTCGCTTTGGCGGTTATGTCCAGGCTCTACGAGAGGAAGGGCTTGAAGCCGCCTGCGGCTGTGTGGCGCGCCTAGCCGCACCCTTCTAGCCCTCTAGCCTGGCCAGTGCGTCGAGGAGGCGACTGCGGTACTCGGTGTAAGGCTTAAGGAGGCAGGTCGAGGGATCTACAATGTATATCTCTAGCCTGCCACCATGTCTTCGGACGACTGTCTCCACATGGGGGAGGTAGATGAAGGCAGTGTGTGGCTGGAGCACCATCCAGACCTGGTCGGCGACCATGAGCCTCGTGGAGGCTATCCAGTTGAGCCGCGCGGCGGGGTTCATGGAGCCGTAGAGGGTCTCGGCTTCTATGGCTATCGAGGCCCCTCCCCAGCCCCTGCCCCTAGCCACCACGTCTACGACTATGTTGCCTCCGAGCGCCGTCTCCGTCTCTATTCGGGTCTCCCTGAACCCCGATTCGAGGAGATAGGCGACAGCCACGGCTTTCAAGGCATAGTGTATAGGGGCCTCGTCGGGCCTAGCCTCCTCCTCGTCCCCCGCGAGCCTTGTGAGCCTGCCTAGCAACGGGTCAGCGGCGGCTGCGCGGAGGCAGCGGTGGAGAGCCTCCTCCGCCCAGACCGCGGCCTCGTCGAGGCTCCCTAGCCTTGAGAGGCTTCCATCGGGAAGACTGTAGGCGGCCTCGAGGAGCGTGAACACGGCATCGTCCTCGGGTATGCGGGCCTCCAGGGGGAGGGGCAGGGTGGCGCCGAGGAAGCGGAGCCCGGGGCCCCATAGGCGGCGGAGCCTGAGCAGTCTCTCGCCGCTGCCGTAGAGCACGATGAAGCCCGGCGGTTGGGCGTAGAGCTCCCGGAGCCTGTCCTCCAGGCCCGCGGCCAGTCTCCTCAATGCTGCCTCGCTTGCCTCAGACTCAGCCACGCCATCGAGGTCAACCACGTAGACGCCGGGGCCGCCGCGGAGCGTGGCGAGCTGGTACTCGGTGAGCCTCCTCCCTGCGTGGAGGATGGTGCCAGGCAGCCTCGCGGTTACACGGTAGATCTCGCGGAGCAGCCTCTTCAGCAGCTCCATGTACTCATACCTGGCGTGACGTGGCCTCGGGGCTAGCACTATCCGTGGGTACGGTGAGGGCTCCCGCAGCTGCGGCGCGGAGAAGAGCGCGGCGAAGGGGTCTACATTGCTCCTAGGAAGCTCTGCCTCGAGGCTTCCTGCCGCCACGCTGGGCCCTATGGGGGGCGGCGGGGTGGATGGCCCCCTCGTAGAAGCCGGCGGCTCTCCTTCAAGGCTCCTGGGGCGGGGCTCCGGTGGCCCCAGGGGCTGCAGCGGTGCGGGTAGCGTACGTGGCCGCGGCTTGGGGATTGTAGCGCTTAGGCCGCGTAACGTCGCCACCGGTTCTCTCACGGCCCATCCACCCGTCTCCATAGTTCTCGTCCTCTAGCCGGGTATGAGTGCTCTCACCGCCACGGCGAGAACTATGGAGACGGGGGTTACGAGCCCTATCGCCTTAGCCACCAGGTCCCGGTCCAGGCTATAGATCATGGCTAGCACGAGGTTCATAGTGGCCGGCGGCATGAAAGACTCTATCACCGCGCCGGCGAGCCAGACGCCACTGAGCCCTGCGGCCCTCACCGCAGCGATCGCTATCGCGGGCTCAACTGCGAGCCTCCATGTCGCCACCACAGCGACCCCCCGGTCCACGCCGAGCCCGGTCTTGGCGAGCGTCTCGCCGACGAGGTAGAAGCTGAGCAGTGTCGCGTAGGAGCCGGCAGTGTAGAGGCTGTGGAGTAGTGCCTCCTCGGGGATCCCTGCACCGCGGAGCAGCCCGGCGGCGGCCAGCGCGTAGAGGGGTGGGTAGGTGGCCATGCTCCTAGCTATGCCTGCTGCGAGGCTCCTGCCCTGTTGCAGCGGACTATAGGCTCCTATAACCGCGGGCGCAGCCACGGAGATGATTATGTTCACGATAGCCGAGTAGAGGGCGGCGGGCCCCGCGTCTCCGTAGAGGAGGAGCATTAAGGGTATCGGCAGGAACGCGGAGTTGTGGATGCCGGCCGCGAGTATCGCGGCCCCTATCCTCTCCCTGGGCTCGTTGTGAAGGAGGTGCGGCACAAGCACAGCCGCGGAGACGAGGGCGCCGACGACGCTCGCAGATACGACCACAGCGTAGTCCGCGAGCACCCCCAGCGGGGCCACGGCCACCTTGTAGAGTATTATAGCAGGCACGGCGACATAGAAGAGGAGCTTCGCTATCGCCTCGGAGAAGCGGCGGCTCCACCCCCTCCCCGAGGACGCGACACCGGCCGCGAAGAGGGCCGCGGCCGCTGCTGCGGAGAAGTAGATACCCATGAGGCGGCTACACCTCTAGCGCCGCGAGACTGAATCTCGCTAAGGCATAGAGGGGTGCAAGCGATAGCCTCACCACCGGCCGGCCCGAAGCATAGGCCTCGGCTACGACAGCCACGGCGAGCGCCAGGCTATACCTGGCCCCGGGCTCGCCCCCGCCCACAAGGTCTAGGCGGCGAAGAGCCTCCAAGCCACGCACCACCGGGCTCCCTTGAGGCTCCCGGCGCAGCGCCCACCGCAGCTCCCCGTAGACGGTGTCAACGAGCCTCCTCCTCGTCTCTCCTTGGAGTATTGAAGCGTTCTCTGCTGCGTTGTGGGCATACATTATGAACAGTGGAAGGGTGTCCTCCACGCTGCTCCTCGACGGCTGTAGGGCCAGCGGCTTCACATGCCTCTCATAGGTTATCCTGGCGGACTCCTTGACCTGGTGGAGCTTGTCGTCTGGCAGCGCCTCCTCTAGAAGCCTACGGGCCTCCGCGAGCTTCCCCCAGAGCCCGGTGCCGTAGTACATGTAGGCGTAGAGGGCGGCCAGCAGTGGCTCAGTCTCCACGCAGCATCCCTCGCAGCTTCTCCCTCACCCGGCTGCCCATTGGCTCGCTGAGGGCCCTCGCCGTGAGCCTGCAGAAGCTGCACATGCCGCCGGCGCTTATGAGGCCGCAGGCCGGGCAGCGGCCGACCTCGCCGCGCTGGAAGACATGGTAAGCCTCTATGTTGCGCTCCAGCCTCCTCACTGTCATCATCTTCGTGCCGGGGTGCTTTTCCTCAAGCCTATTCATCATCTCCTTTATCTCCTGTTCTATCGGTGCCTCGGGGCGGTAGGGGCACTCCTCGTGCAGAAACGGCGTCCCAGTCACCAGGGCATAGAGGAGAGTTTCTCTTTCAAACACCTCGTAGAGGGGCCTAAGCCTCCCCACGGCCAAGCCCTTGACGCTCTCCGTGGCGGGGCCGAGCTTCGCGATATAGCCCAGGTCCTGGGACAGGAAGGACTTCACAGCATAGGCTATCATGTCATCCGCGTTGTGGCCCATCGCCACGTAGTCGGCGCCGTATTCAACCGCGTAGGCGTTGAGGAGGAACCTCTTTACCACGCCGCAGACGCTGCAGACGGGCCTTCGTGTCCTCCTAGCAAGCTCCGGTACGGTGAGCCCCACAAGCTCCTTCACGCTAAGCACGGTGCACTCCACGCCCGCGGCACGGCATGCCGCCTCGGCGGCCTCCCGGCTCCTAGCACTATACTCTCCCAGCCCCAGGTCGAGGTACACGCCATGCACAGTGGTGCCGGCCTCCCTGGCTAGCTTGGCTAGCGCAGCCAGCATGGTTGAGCTGTCCTTGCCGCCCGACACAGCGGCAACTATCCTAGCACCAGGGCGCAGCGCGCCTACGCGGCGAAGCACCCGCCTAACCTTCCTCTCAACATACTCTGCCAGGTGGCGGGGGCAGAGCCTGAGCCTAGCGTAGGGCAGGTATGCGACGGCGGGCGCACCGCAGACACTACACCTAGCCGCCGCTCGCGGCGATGAAGACGACGACATGGTCCCCGTCCCTCAGCTCCGCGTCCTCGAGCAGAGGCCTACCGTCCCGGGCGACGACCGCGGACTCCCGTCCAAGCCCCAGGCGGCGCAGTAGCTCGGCAACCGTAGGCTCCTCTAGCTCGACCACGAGCCTACGCCGCCCGGGGAGCACCTCCACGCTGACCCTCGCCACCGGGACCCCCGAGGGGAGGGGTGGCAGCAGAATAGGCCGGGGGTTGAAGACGTGAGCCCCAGGCGGCCTAGTCCTTAGCGGCTTCGGCTAACTCGGAGATGCTGGGCACGCTCCGCGGCCTGTAGCCTCCCCTGGCCTCGTCGAGGCGCCAGAGTATTCTAGCAGCCTCGTTGGCTACACGTATCGCCTCCTCCACGCCGGCGCCTACTACGAACTCGTCGGTGACGCGGTTTGCTACAGCTGCACACACGCAGGCCGCGCGGAGACCATAGATAGAGGAAAGCGTGTATATAGTGGCGGCCTCCATCTCGAAGCTCAGCACACCCATGGCCTGCAGGTCGCTTATCCTACTCTCGGCGAGGCTCCACGTGTAGCCCATGAACCCGGGTCGGCTCTGGCCGAGGTGGAACGTCGCAGTGGAGGCGACCACGCCCACGTGGTAGCGGACGCCGAGCCTCCTTGCCGCCTCCACGAGTGCGAGAACGGCCTCGGGAGCGGCATGGGCAGGGTACTCGGGCGGCGCATATTCGTGGCTAGCGCCCTCGTAGCGTACAGCGGCGGAAGCTATTATCACATCCCCTGGCCTAATGTAGTCCTGTATAGCGCCGGTCGTGCCTACCCTTATCAACGTGTGAGCGCCTATCCTCGCAAGCTCCTCGACAGCTATGGCCGCCGAGGGGCCGCCTATGCCCGTGCTCACGGCGGCTATCGGGGCGCCGTGGTAGACGCCCCGCGCGCTCCGGTACTCGCGGTGCTGGCCGATGATCTCGTAGCGGTCCCAGGTCCGAGCTATCATGTCAACCCTACCGGGGTCGCCGGGCAGGAGCACGAAAGGCGGTATATCCCCGGGGCCGAGGGCTATGTGGTACATCTTGCCCTCGGGTGTTGGCGCGGCCGCGCTGGTAACCTCCCTAGACATGCGGCGCTCCACCACCTCGCATACCGGAGACCATGGCTCCGCATTATAACCGCGCCGCGGAGGCCCCGAAGCCTCATGAAGCCGCCCCTCTCCCTAGGCCTCTCATCGGGGAGGCGGTCAGCCCTGGAACAGGAGAGGGAGAGACTTTACCGCGAGCTGATAGAGGAGATAGCTTCATGTAAGAGATGCGACCTTCACCGGTTCAGGAAGAACCCGGTGCCCGGCGAGGGGCCACTGGACACGCGCGTAATGGTCGTCGGCGAGGCGCCCGGGAGGAAGGAGGATGAGCGTGGCAGGCCCTTCGTCGGCCCCGCCGGCAAGCTGCTTGACAAGCTGTTGGAGCTAGCCGGGCTCAAGAGGAGCCAGGTCTATATAACAAACGTGGTGAAGTGTAGACCCCCCGGCAACCGCGACCCCACAGATGAGGAGATAGAAGCCTGCCTGCCCTACCTGCTCCGCCAGATAAGGCTCATAAAGCCAAGACTAATCATAGCCGTGGGGAGGCATGCGGGCAGAACCCTCTACAGGCTGGCCGGCCTAAAATGGGAGAGCATGAGCAGGCTCCATGGCCGCGTAGTGGACGCCGTGATAGAGGGGGTTAGGCTCAAGCTAGCCGTAACCTATCACCCAGCAGCCGCCCTCTACAAGCCTCCAATAAGAGAGAAGCTGGAAAAGGACTTCAGCGGCCCGATAGCGGAGGCCGTCAAGGAAGCGCTGACGGCGGACGCCGGGACGGCAGAGAGACCCGGCTCCAGGCAGACAAGCCTCCTAGACTTCCTCCCTCACTAGCCTCGCCGACGCCACGGCTATCGCCGCGAGGCCAGCAGCCTCGGCCGCTATGACCGCGTAGGCCCAGAGCCCTATGCCGGTAGCCGCTGTCTGCTCCGTCGTGCTCGCCGAGGGAAGCCAGGACTCCAGGTAGAGGCCCGGCAGGAGCCACGCTAAGGCGCTCGACTCGAGGCTCAGCTCCATGAGCCCAGGACTTGTATGGGTTATGTTGGCTACGAGGCCCGCGTACCTGGTCGCGTAGCGGTGGTAGAGGAGGGAGGGGAAGAGGGAGAGCCTCCCTGTCCTTGCGGCCAGCTCGCCCCAGTAAGTGGCGGCGCAGGAGGGTAGTGTGTTGAAGAGGGAGAGCCTCCTGTCCACCTCTGAGACTATGTAGACTGACAGCCCTATTGCGAGTGGATAGTTGCGGTTGACTATGGCCTTGTTTATGTCGCGGAGCCAGTCACTCATAGTTCTATTGTCGAGCATCGCAACGTATATTCTCACCACGGGGGAGTTGAGAATGCTCGTCAGGTAGTGGTAGGAAAGGGTAGCATAGCTAGCCATGAAGGAGGCTAGGCTCTCTATGCTGCTGCAGGGCACCAGGGGGCCGTGGAGTTCGTCGGCGGCGCGGGCCCAGGTATAGGCCGAAAGCGCCCTAAGCAGCGCCAGGGCATAGTCCCCGATTCCCTCCACGTGCTCGGCCAGGTAGAGCCTGTAGCTGGCTGCGGAGAGCGCGAAGAGCTTCCACGTGTCACAGTAGCCCCCAGCCAGGTAGGCGGCCCTCCTCTCCTCTATCGCCTTCCGAGCCTCGGCTATAGCCTCCTGCAGCGTCACGCCAAGTGTCTTCTCCGCGCTCTTCAAGCCATGGAGCTTTATCGTTGTGTTCACTGCCGTGAGGAGGGCTGTGAAGGCTAGGCTAGCCGCCGAGTACGGATCCCTGGGAAGCGTCTGGTTCGCAGCCACGAGGAGCCTCTCCACCAGGTCCCTAGTCTTCCCGGGTAGGCCGGGGAGGAGCCTCTTAGCATAGGAGATGAACCTAGTGGTGTCTTTGGCGAAGACATGCGGTGTCTCAAGCACGGGGGCTTCAAGGGTTGGTAGCTTCCTCGGCCCGCCCGAGAGCACAGAAGCAGCCTCAAGTACGTTGCAGGCAGGGATAACGGTTATGCTCTTGTTGAGACTCTTGACGAGCTTCTTAGTGGCTTCCAGGGCAGGTATGATGGCATAACGGTAACCGGCTGCGGCTGCGGCGTCGAGCTTCTCCCGCACCCCGGCCACTGAGAGTAAGAGCCCCGTAGGAGAAACCATGCCGGTCATAGTGTAGTTGTCAGCGTAGGGAACTATGCCCTGCTCGAGGAGATACATGGTGGCTGCGAGGAACCCGCTCGCGCTCGGCCCGCCAACCATTGTGGAGGTGTGGAACAGCACCCTGGCCGAAACCCCGGAGGGGTTGCGGTGCGCCAGCAGCGAGGCCAGGACGAAGGCGACCTTAGTGGAGAACACGGTGCTCTCATCTACAAGCTTCGTGGGCTCAACCACGAGGCTGCCATCGCCTGGCCCGACGCTCACGTTGGCATATATCACCATTCCGTGCATGCCCTCGCTGCTAACCGCGAGCAGGCCAAGCCGAACCCCGGTCCAGCCCGAGTAGGCTATAGCGGATGACGAGAACACTATGAGGGCCAGGATGGTAGCCGCGGCTCCCCTGAGCAGGCTCCGCCTCATCGCAGCCAGCCGAGAGCCGTGGAGCCAATAGGGGTGGCCTATTTGAGATAACCCCCGGGCCTCCCACCTGGGAGGGCGCTCAAGAATGCCGGGCAAGGAGCTACGCATAGACGACCTAAAGGAGCTCCTGGAGAGGGAGATAGCGGAACTCGAGGAGAGGCTGCAGCTCTACCAGGCCCTCCTCAATGCCCTCGAGGAGTGCTCCGCGGCCGCGGCGCTCCGTGTCGCAGGCGGCAGAGGGAAGGAGTTCAGGGACAGGGAGGGCAGGCTCGTAGCAAAGCTCATACAGGGAAGAGATGCCGCTACCCTTATGTTCTACGTGCCTGTCCCCATGACGCACCCCTACGTGAAGTACATGCTCACCGCACTCGAGAGGTTGCAGGAGGAGAACGAGGGCCTGGATATCAACGTTGAGAAAGACGACGACTCAATAAGGATAGTCACTGTGGAAGGTCTCAACAAGGACAATATAGACGATGTAATAGCCGTGCTAGAGTTCGCTGCCAAGAAGATAGCAAACCCGAGGAGGAGGATCACAAGCTAAACCTCTACCTCAACGTCGACCACAACCTGGCTCTTCCTAGGCCCAACGGTGCGTACAACCCTAGAGAACAGCACCCGGTACCCGACCCCCAGCTCCTCAAGTCTACTGCCAAGCACCTCAACGGCCCTCTCCGTCGGCTTCACGCCCCGGGGAGTATCCACGTGGAGGTAGACGTGGAGAACCCCTCGGGGCCCCCGGAGCCCTGCAAGCGCCGCAGGCAGATGCTCCAAAGCCTTCTCTGGGAGGGGCATTAGCACCCGGTCCGCGGTTCCCCGTAGCTTTTCCGGAACCATCCTTGAGGCGTCGCCCATCATGGGCACAACTATGTCCTCAACCTTATTCAGCCTAACGTTCTCAACCATGTATCTGTACGCGTAGGGATTGATGTCTATGCTGTAGACCTTCCTCGGCCTAGACTTTCGCGCCATTATTATGGAGAAAAGGCCGGCCCCCGCATACATGTTGATAACAACCTCCCCCGGCTTCACCAGTTTCGCAACCCTCTCGTGTTCGTAGTTCAGCCTGGGCGAGATGTAGACGCGGAGGATATCCAGCTTGAAGACGCAACCATGCTCGCGGTAGAGGGTCTCGCTCCGCGGCTCGCCGGCCAGGTGTATGAAGCCCCGTAGCCGGTACTCACCTTCAACTGGGCTCGCGGTCGCCCAGACGCTCTTCACATAGCTCAACCGCCGCAGCAGAGCCTCAGCAAGCGGTCGTAGCTGCTCCGGAGTATAGCCGAACGGGGTACGGATAACTGCGATATCCCCGATTATCTCGATGCGCTTCCACAGCCTCTCAGCAGCCTCCTCCCCATAGACCTCGGCCGCAATAGAACGCAGCAGCTTCCTCCTCGCCAACCCCCAACCCCCTCCACAGCAGCAGCGGGGAGGGTCATCCAAGGCTAAACTCGTCACACCTCAGCTCCGCCTGAGCATATCATCCCCTCCCCACTCCTCCGCCGCGAGGCTACGACGCTGAGTTAATAACCAGCCAGCAGTGAGCCTAGACTCCCACGGGCTCCCGCACGGGCCCAGGGGCTGGGGTGGCCGAGCGGTCTAAGGCGGCGGGCTGCAGTGGCCCCCAAGGAGAGGGGGCTCCGCCCATCGCGTGGAAACCCGTTGATCCCGGGTTCAAATCCCGGCCCCGGCTCCACTTGCCACAGCCACGGTTTCTACGTCAGCGCTGCCTCCGGCAACCCCATAGCCTGGGGGTGCTCGGCTTAGGGCGTGAGACCCTTAACAAGGTGAACCTTGTCCTCCTCTAGCACCCTGGGGCGCGTGAGCCATGATGCCCGGGGATGCGAGGAGAATCGTCGAGGAGTTCGCTAGGCGCCGCGGGATAAAGTTGGTGGAGAAGGGTGGTGCCCTTGTCCTGTACCCCGCCGAGGCGCCAGTCTACATAGAGGTGCGCGGCACCAGCCGTGGCGTGCTCGTGAGGCTGGGCCACGAGTCGATAAGGGACTATGTGCGCGAGGTTCTGGACACCGAGGAGAATCCGAGGCAGGTGATAGAGGATCTGGTGGATGATACAAGCGCGCTGGCCTTTGAGCTCTACGAGGAGCTGAGGCGCCACGGCATCGAGGCCAGGCTCGACACCCGTACAGCAGCGATGGACATTCTTGGTGAACTTGAGGAGGCCGAGGAGGAGTAGTGGCGGGGCTCGGCACCAGAAACCGTCCACACCACTGCTTCGGCATATCTAGCCTTCCTCACAGCCCTGCCGAGAATAGTGGCTCGTCCGGCTTAGCCCTTGTATTTCATGTGGCCTCTCCCCCGGGATGGTGGGGTGATGAGCCTCCTCTCACCCCCCTGGGCGGAGCCCCTTGCTTCGGGTTCTGGGCGTGGTGGCGGTGACGGGCCTCACGGTAGCTGACCGCTGCCATGCTAGACGGCTGGAGGAGATGCCCGTCTACAGGCTGCCCGGCCTTTTCTCGGAGCGTGGTTGGCTCCACGTGGCGGCGCCGGGGCAGCTGGCGGGGCCCAGGTTCGCGCGGAGGCTCCAGCGTCTACTGGTTACGCTTCTCGTCTACGACATGGAGCCCGTCGGCAAGAGCTTCTCAGGCAATGTTGTGGATGAACTCGAGTCGCCGTGGGGCAGGCTCCTCTATCTAGAGGCGCCCGGCGGCGTTGCGGCCGACGCTGTGCTGCGACGAGGCCCCGGCGGGCTCCGCCGGAGGATGCTCGAGCTGCTCCCCCTCATCCCCCGGCCGGTGGTGGCGATAGACTTCTCGCTCGCATGGAGCCACCTTCCCTCCGAGGCCAGGAGCCTTAGGAAGCAGGTAGGCGCGGCCCTCGGCGTGCTGCGCGCCTACCTTTGGGACGCCCACCTCCTCCTTGCTTCACTCTCCCCGGGCCTGTTGGAGTGGCTCCGCGGTTTCCTCGGTAGGGCCCTGGTACAGCGATCCTGGCTGCCGGCGGACGAGGCTCTCATGCTCCGCGGCTACAGGAGGATAATTCTCCTCGACCCCTCCGCCGAGGAACCCCTGACCCCAAGGGACGCGATGGAGGCGGATGCCTTCATACTTGGAGGTATAGTGGACCGCATGCCCAGGCCCGGCGCGACCCGGCGGCTCAGCCTTCGCGGCTTCTATGAGGCTAGGCGCCTGGTGCTCCGCGGCGAGACACATGGGGTTCCGAACAGGCTGAACATGCTCGTCGAGATACTGCTGCGTGCACGCTATATCCACTGTGGTGACCTGGAGAAAGCGATAATTGAGGCAATGGCTCCCAGGGACGTGAGGCTCCGCGCCGTGGTCGAGATATCAAGGTGGCTCCGCGGCAGGAGGGCCGTCGTGCCCTGGAGCCTCTACTGCGAGTTACGCAGCTGGCTCCCCCTTACGCCAAGGGACTTCGTCAAAGCGGTGAGAATGGCGGGCGGGGAGCCTCCCCAGGGGCAGCCGGAGTGCGGGGCTCAGCAAAGGCCAAATACATCATGGGGTCAGCGATAGCTGGTCACATCACTGCCCCGGTGAACGTCTAGTCCTGCTTCCTCAGCCGGTAGCGGCCGTTGGGGAGCCTCTCAACCACGCCATGCTCCTCCAGCAGCTCCAGGGCGTCGTGATAGTAGAACTCTTCTACCTCTATGCCGTACCACTCCTTGAACATCTCCTTTATCTCTTCGTAGCTCCACTCGCTGCGCCCGGTCTCTTTGCTTGACTCGAGCAACATGCGCTTGATGAACTGCGTCACGTCCTCGAGCCTGGTCCAGGGGTACTGGAACCACACCCACTCCTTGACCTCCATTTGATAGTAGTCGGGCTTGAACTTGGCAACGGGGCTTATCCACTGCAGTGCGGCTAGCCTTATCTCGTCGGGCCTCCAGTGCTCAGCTATATAGTCGCGGGCCAGGAGCAGCGTCTCGCCGGTGTCCACGATATCGTCCACTAGGAGGACGCGGTGTCCCCGCAGGTCAACAGTGTAGGGGAACTTGAGTATAGCTCTCTCCGCGGCCTTAGCTGCCTCGGTCCAGTGCTGGCTCTGTATGCTAAGCATGTTGGAGACGTTGAGGAAGTCGGCGAGCAGCCTGGCTGGCACGTAGCCGCCGCGCGCCACCGCTACTATGACGGTGGGCCTATAGCCGCTCTCCTTGATCTTGCGGGCGAGGAGGCGGCTCCATTCAACAATCTCCTCCCAGGAGACTAGCTTGACGGGGACGCGCGGCACCCTAGCCTTCACCCGGACGCCGCTCCCTGCCGAGGGGCTCTAAGCTTTGCCCCCGCCGCGGCACGGCGGAAGCTCATCCTCCCTGACGCTAGGGCGGTGCGGGATTATGCAGAGAAACGCCGCCCCCTCTTCACTAGCCACGTAGCCGTGCCTAGCGTTGGGCGGGATGTAGATGAACATGTCTGGGCCAAGCTCGTACTCGGCGTCCTCCACGGTTACCTTGAGCGAGCCCTTGAGGACGTAGATCTCGTGCTCCCAGGGATGCTCGTGCTCCGGTATCACCGCGCCCGGCTCTAGCTCGAAGAGCCTCATAGCGTATGTGGGCGCACCGTCGCTGGCAGATATCAGCCACCTTATGGTGACGCCCTCCAGGACACGTCCGTCGGCCAGCCTGGCCCTCTCCGGCTCAAGGTCCCATGCCCTGCCCACCTTCTCCCCGCAGGGGCCGTGTGTCGCAGCCACAGCGTCCACCGCGGCGAGCCAAAAAGGGGCAGGGGTATAGCAGCGCAGCGCCGCGAATGGCCGAGGGGGTCGCTCCCGGCCCGGCAGACGTCACCGGCCCCTTGCCGCTGGGGCCTCGGTGGGCTAGGGGCGCTAGGGGGCCCGCTCATCCCTCCACTCTGTGAGCGTGAAACGTGCGGGATTGTGCCCCGCCTGACCGCCCCGCTTCATCGCCGCGGTTCCCGGCCTCTGCGGGTGTGAGACCGGCGGGGCCCCGTTTCCTGTAACGCGTAGCCAGATTAGGGGCTTCATATTAGCTGCCCCTCCCCCAGTGGATGAGCCTCTGCGGGGGAGCGTGTCGCCCGTGGAGCCGCGTGTGGCTGCCGTGGCAGCCTGCCCCGTATGCGGGGTGGTCGTGTTCTGCGTGTGATGGGTGTAGACGTGGAGCCCGGATGTAGGGGTGGCGGCCGCTGCTACAGTGTCGTGGTGGTTGAGGATGGGAGGCTCGTAGCCAAGTACGAGAACGTACCCCTCCACAGACTCATACGGCTAGTCTGGGAGCTCCGGCCCCAGGTGCTGGCCCTGGACAATGTCCAGGAGCTGGCGAGGACAAGGAGGGAGCTAGGCAGGGTCTTCTCCATGCTCCCACCGGAGCTGAGCATAGTGCAGCCCACGCGGCTCCCGGACGGCAGCCTCATCGACATTAGGCGGTTGGCGCGGCTCGCAGGCCTCGACCCTGGCGGGGGGAAGCTGTCGCCTTCCCGGACGGCGTACCTCGCGGCACTCCTCGCCGAGATGGGATACGGGTCCACGATAAAGCTGGTTGAGGAGAAGACCAGGATAATAGTGGCGAAGAACAGGAGGCTCAAGCATGGCGGTATGAGCAGCCCCAGGTACCAGCGCCGGGTCAGGGCGGCGATACTCCGCGCGGTGAAGGACATAAAGAGGACATTGGACAAGAATGGCCTCGACTACGACCTCTTGTTCAGGAAGAGTGGCGGTGGCCTCGACAGCGCCGTCTTCATAGTCTATGCGCCGAGGAGCAAGCTCCAGGGCATAATTAGGAGTCACAGCGACACAGACGTGCGGATAGAGATACAACCGGTCTACAAGAGCAGGATAGTCTTCGAGGAGGATGATGCCAGGCTCCCCGGCACCAGGAGACCCTACATAATCGTAGGCGTAGACCCGGGCATCTCCACTGGGCTCGCTGCAATAGATCTCCGCGGCCGCCCGGTCCTAGCCCTTAGCCGCAGAGGGATAGACAGAGAGGAGGTAGTGGAGCTGATAAGACGGCACGGCGTCCCAGTGATGATAGCTACCGACGTGAACCCTGCCCCGGAGTTCGCCAGGAAGCTTGCAGGCATGCTCCGTGTGCCGCTCTACACTCCTCCCGCGTCGCTGAGCGTGGAGGAGAAGAGGAGCATATTCGAGACCTACGTGCAGCGGTACCCGGAGCTGCGCAGGGTCTCTGATTCCCACGTTCGCGATGCTTTCGCCGCTGCGGTGAAAGCGTACCGGGCCTATGAGTCGAAGCTTCGGCAGATAGAGTCCCACCTAGCCAGGATGAACCTCGACATCGACATGGAGAAGATAAAGGCGGCCGTGATAAGAGGCTACAGCATAGCCGAGGCAATAGAGCAGGCCATAAACGACGCGTTGAACGGCGTGGGCCTCGAAGAATACGTGGTGGCCTCGAGAAGGGAGCAGAAGAGAGAGCGGCCAGCCGAGAAGCCCCGGGCAGAGGACCGGGCAGCCGAGCTAGAGCTGTTGCGCGCCGAGAACCTGGCCCTCCGCCGCCGCCTCCTGATGCTGGAGGAGCAGCTCCGCGACCTGGAGCTGGAGCGGAGGCTCCTCCTCCTAGAGGTGAAGGCGGAAGTTGAGAGGGACAGGGAGGTCGCAGCGCTCCAGGAGAGGCTCGCAGCCCTCCGAACGGAGCTGGAGAAGCTCAGAGAGGAAAATAAGAGGCTCCGCAATAGCCTCGAGACGCTCACGACAATACTATACGCCGTTGCCAGGGGAGAAGCCCTACCAGCCCCCAGGCTCCACGACGTAAACGGGAAGACTATAGAAGAGCTGGAGAAGAGGCTCGGCGGCAGCCGCCTCATAGCAGTGCTGGAGTCGGTGAACCCTGTGCAGGTGAGGATGCATGCCAAGGAACTCCGCCGCCTCCTGCTAGCGGCAGCGGTTCCGAGAGAGAACCTGGGGGAGGCCAGAAGGAGCCTAGAGAAGCAGCTCATGGTGCCCGTTCTAGCTCTCGAGGACTACCTGGTAGCGGAGGCGGGGGACACGGTGCTCCTTGACCCGGGGATAGTCGTAGACGCCTATGAGAGGCTCCGCCTCCTAGAGGAAGGGGCTAGGCGCGAGGAGGAGCGCCGTCGCAAGACGCTGACTATGGATAAGCTGCGCGCCCTTCTAGAAGAGTACCGGGCCAGGAGGGCTAGGAGGCTCCTCGAGGCCGCCAAAAACGAGCCACGCGGCGCAGGTGGAGGCTAGTAAACTGTTATCTCGCCCCCTACCAGCTTCTCCGTTATCTTCTTGAAGCTGTCCAGCTCCTCCTCCACTATAGCCTCTATCTCGCGCACAGCATCGCTTGGCAGGGGCTCGCCGGGCTTCTCGGTGAGCACCTTCACGTTCGCCACGAGGGGGTCGTTTATCGGCCTCCCTATCTGGCTCAGCAGCTCCACGTAGACTTCCCGGATCCCCTCAACGCTCTCATGGACTCTCCTAGCTATCTCCATTGCCATTATGTTGTAGAGCTTGCCCACATGGTTCACGGGATTCTTGCCTGCAGCAGCCTCGAGGCTCATAGGCCTCAGCGGCGTAATGAGGCCGTAGCTCCTGTTACCCCTCCCTGTCATACCATCGTCGCCGTGCTCCGCGCTCGTACCGGTGACAGTAAGGTATACTATCCCCTTGTCCGGCTTGTCGGCGGTGTTCACGTAGACGGTTACATCGTAGTCGGGCGCGATCCTGCTGGCAAGGTCCAGCACAGCCTCCTTCACGGCCTCCTTCACCGACATGTAGTGCTCTACGTCGTTCACGAGGTTCGATATCATAGCCGCAGCTATAGTGATCTCTATTTTCTTGCCCCTCCTCAGCCCCATGACCTTAATGTCCTCACCGACCTCGGGGTTCTTCTGCTTAAACTCCCTGCTATTCAGCAGCCTCTCAGTCTCATAGACAAGGCGCTCCAGCGTAGAGAACGGTGCAAACCCTACGCCCACACTGGTGTCGTTCGCCAGGGGGACGGTGTCCTTCCCCAGCTCGAATATGCCCACCAGGTCGGCGCTACCGTGCCCAATGCGGTAGTCCACTACCACGTGCCTCTCCGGGTCAAGGAACCTGAAATGCCTCTTAATCCAGGACTTCACAGCCTCAAGGACTATCGGGCCAATAGGCACTCTCTCTATGCTGCCGTCCTCCAGCCTGACCTCCGTCGTGGCTCTACCCGAGACCAGGATGTAGATGGGCTGCAGAACCTCGCCTCCGCCGAACCTAGGCGCAGCCTGGCCGCCGACAAGCAGCACCTTGTCCAGATTGTGGTGTAATATTGCGCCGTACTTCTCCAGGTAGTAGCGGCTGAGAAGCCTGCTGGACTCCTCTGCTACAGCGTCACTAATCGTATCGGGGTGGCCGAGGCCCTTACGCTCAACAAGCTCCACGCTCTGGGACTCAACGGGCTGCCAACGGATGCTCTCAACAACTATGTTCCTCTTCACGGCCGAGTCCTCCTCCGTGCGCCCTCAGCTAACGCCGCACCACTTCTTCACGCAGCTTTTTATCACTACCCTCCAGGAAGCCCCAGTACCTGGCCTTGGGCCGCTGCCGAGAACCGTGGCCACGTCACACTGGCTTCGAAAGAAGCTCTTCCCGGGATCGTTCTCCGAGGCCTTGTCGCCGAGGGAGGTGGAGGAGGCTAGAGAGGCAGGGAGCCCTCTGACACTATCTCGTAGTCCACACTGATGTACACAACGTGGCTGCCCCTTATGAGGGCCTTGCCGTACTTCACCTTAGGCTCTGTGGTGCCGGGCTTCACTTCGACGCAGTTATCTAGGACGAGGTTCATTGTAGAGTCTGTTGCCTCGAGTTTCCCTATGTATTCACTGCCGTCCTTCAGCCTCACGAGTATGACTCTACCGGTTGCCTCCTTGAGCACCTTTATCGGGTTCACGGGACGCACGCGCTGCCGCTGAGCCATATAGCAGCCACCTCCCAGACCAAAAACATTCAATCACCATAGCGAGGCCGGTCTCCCACCAGCGGCTCCGGAGGCTAAAAGCTTACCCACCTTGGCCGCCTCGTCCAGTCTCCCCCTCAAGCCTCCTCAGCGCAAGCCTATTCAAAGCAAGCTCCAGCACGTCAACGGTGTAGTCTATGAGCCTCCTGGCGCCGTGGAGGAGTCTGTAAACCTCTAGCCCCGTGCAGCCATGGCCGCCCGTCAGTTCATCGTTCCTAGCTCTAAGCACCCTGCAGCGGCGCAGCAGCTCCTCTATTTTCGTCCTCTCCGGGCTCCCCAGCAACAGTATAGCCTCGCTATACAGCGACGCTATGTCGGCTACATGGCTTCTGAAGCCTTCAAGGCACTTGGGCTCCCCGCGGAGGAGCCGGGCAGCGGCGAGGGCCATAGCTGAAGCATGGTCCCCTATCCTCTCCAGGTGCTTAGCCGCAGTCATCACTATCACCGCGTCGCCTAGGCTCCTGACACCCAGCTGCCTTGCAGTGACCCAGCCAGAGAGGAGCAGGAAGACTTGCCTCCAGATGAACATGAACAGCTTGTCCACGATATCGTCCCTAGAAGGTATCTCCTCCAGGAGCTCTAGGTCTCCCTCTATGCCTCTCACAAGATCCTCCAACATGTGGCCAACAGTCCTGGCGAGACGGGCTAGAGACTTCTCAAGCTCCATGCTAGTCGGATCCAATACCACCTGGAACACCAGGCTGTCGGAGGACTCCTCCACAACTTCGACGCCCATAAGCCGGGCAGAGACTACGCTCCTAACTCTCCTGGCAAGCCCAGGCTGAACTTGCCCTCGGAGCACAACCTCAATAACATCAGCCCCAGCGATATAGTAGGAGACAACCTCCCTCAACAACTCCTCCACGCCAGGCTCCTCGAAGACAAGCCGTACACTCTTCCTCTCCCTAGCAGCTCCACCCACTGGCCGCAGCCGGAGAGACCCGTCAGGCTCAACGCTGACAACGACCTCCCCAGACTTATCCACACCGTACCGGAGCACCCACTGCTTAGGCAGCGTCACAACATAGGAGCCGCCGCCGGTATGCTGAACCCTCCGGACAACACTCCTCAGGCCCAACACCCACCAAGCCCCCTAGACAAGCCGAGAGGAAATGGCGAGAACCAAGCCCCTCACCCCGCCGAACCCCCAGAGCCTGCGGCCCAGGGAAGGAAGGACGGCGGTCAGCGCTCAGCCCCTCATCAACGCAGAGGCGTCAGCGGGGTTCGCGCATCCCCCCGGAACCGGTTGCAACCACGACTCACGCCCAATTAATTACCGCTACAGATCCACCGCCGAGGTGGCCGAGGGGTTGGGGGCAGGGGTGCAGCCGCGGGAATGCAAGACGCTGAAGATAGTGCTCCTCGAATCCCCACTCGAGACCGTGCCCAGGGAGCTGTGGAGCCACCCCCAGGTGAGGCGAACAGCAGCCCGCTACGGCATAGAGCCCGGGGAGATGCTGCTCGACAAAACCCTCCACTACCACGCCATGGCTACGTTGCCGCAGAAGTGGAAGCGCGGCCGCCCCGACATAGTGCACACCACGCTCCTCCTACTCCAAGACTCTCTGCTCAACCTTGAAGGCAGGCTACGCATCTACGTCCACGTCTACGATGATCGAGTCTTCGCCGTAGAGCCCGAGACAAGGATACCCAAGCACTACGAGAGGTTCCGCGGCCTCATGGCCCAGCTCCTCCGCGAGAACCGGGTCCCCCCGGATGGCAAACCCCTCATATACCTGGAAGCAGAGAGCCTAAGAGACTACGTCCGCAGACACGGCAAGATAATCCTCCTATGGGAGCACGGCCAAGACGCAACCCCAGCCCAGGCAGCGAGACTGGCGCTGGCAACCAGCAGGCCCCTAGGAATAGGAATGTTCCCCCGCGGCGACTTTAGGAAACAGACACTGCGCAAGACATGGCTACGTCTACGCCTAGCAGCCGGCCGGCCCCTCAAAGCATGGACGGTAGCCTCGATGATCGTCAACGCTGCCGAGCAGCTCCTAGGAATACTGTAGGCCGCGGGGGAACCCCCCGCCCATCCCCACGGGCCCAGCCAGACGGCCCTCCATGGAGTCGCGGGGGAGCGGGGGCGCAGCACCCGCGGCCCCCGCCCAAACCGGGAGAGAAACAAGACCGTGATTAACCTACGTCCCCGCAGCCAGCTCGTCTCGCAAGACTCGGCCCAGGATAGACCAGGCACCTAGACCTACCAAGCCTCAGCATGAGGCCAAGCTCCTCGGCCTTCTTCACGTCGCCCATGGGCTCCAGGCAGAGAAGCTCCAACGGCTCCACCCGGCCATCCCCACCCCTAACAACAACGAGAACGTTCTCAGCAAGCTCCATGAGCGAAATGTATTGACGACACAGCTCACTCAGGTCGCCCGAGGGCCTCAGACCAGCAGCCTCAACCACGGCCCTCATACGCTTCACAGCAGCCTCGTCTATGCCCAAGGCCCCGTCACCGGCCCCGCCCCTGGGTAAGGAACGAGAGATACCAATGACTCTAGTGTAAAACAGTATGCATCGAGCACCTGGCACAGACCACTATATAGAGTAGTAGAGCAGGAAGACACACAGCAGCAATCCACCTAGCAATGAGCACAAGCCAGTCAAGGAGAGCCGCCGACACGAAACGCCCTGAGAGGCTCCCCTCGGAGGAGAGGGGCATGGAAGGCCCGAGGAGAGATGGTGGGCCCGCGGGGATTTGAACCCCGGACCTCCGCCGTGTAAGGGCGGCGTCCTAACCAGGCTAGACGACGGGCCCAGCAGGCCCTGGGGCCTCCATTACCCCGGCCCTTCTCCAGCCGGGCTATAAACCTTCATACAGTTTTCTGCTCAAATGCACGTAAGGCAGCGCGCTAAGAAAACAATATGCTGTCAATGTCATGTCGTCGAATTATATATTTACTTTGTCCACAGTCTACTCTGGAGTTGCTCATTTCTAATTAGATTCTCTTGGAACATGTTT
Source organism: uncultured Hyperthermus sp. (assembly GCA_964542985.1). Lineage (GTDB taxonomy): Archaea > Thermoproteota > Thermoprotei_A > Sulfolobales > Pyrodictiaceae > QNYQ01. The sequence continues at coordinate 55,534 of CAZIWH010000003.1, forward strand.
GGGCGGAGTTGAATGGTTCCTTGGGAATAACGATTCAACTCTATGCAGTTCCATGGGAACAGGGTTGGTGTACACGCAATGCACGATAGCCGCGGAATTGGGGCTGTTCCGAAGAACCCAAAACCTTCACAACACCAGAGAACATTCGGATTCCAACGGGGAACATACCGGCACAACTCAATAGAGAATTGCAACATCATTGCATTGGTCTGCTCCTTCAGCGTGTTAGCGATGTTTGCTGCAAAACTTGATAGAAAATTATAGGCTTGAAATAATAATTGCTTCGGGGCTGCATTTCTAAGCTAAACTACTTTTGTAGAATTCGATAACCCGATTTTATAGAATTGTTGTTTTTGCTTTGGTGTTCCTTGTTGATCGCATCTTTGCTGCTTAGAGTTGTCGCTTGGGTGTGTTTATGGGTTGTTGTGTCCCTCATGGTGTTGGGTTATTTTGTTCCGGTGTGCTCGGGTTTGTTGGTTGGTTGTTTTGTTCGGTGTTTCCGTTGTTTCTTGCGGCTTCTGCTGCTGTGGCTGCTGCTAGTAGGGCCATGGCGGGTATGAGTGTGTGTAGTGCGGGGGCTGCGAGGAGGAGGGCTGCGGCTATGATGTAGATAGTGCCTGGTGTTTCTGCTCCGCTTCGGTGGAGAGTGTAGCCTAGGGATAGGAGGCCTGCTGCCCCTAGGATCCATGCTGCTGCTAGTAGGGCTAGTTGCAGGGTGTCGGGTGCGTTGATGTAGGGCGATACGAGTATCGTGGCCGCTGCCGCAGCCGCAGCGGCTGCGGCTGCCGCTACTAGGAGGACGGGGAGCCTGCTGTCTGGCTCGCTCCTGGCTCTAGTGGCCATGGCTACTGCGAGCAGGACGCCTCCCGTGGCGGCGAGCGCCAGCCCAGCTATGTCGGCGTTGCCTCCGTGGCCTATGAGGATGCTTGAGGCGAGTAGGAGCGTGGCGCCCGCCACTGCGCCGTGGTTCGTCGTGGCTCATCCCCGGTGGTGTGAGGGAAGCGTCGGCAGGTTGTTTTCCCTCTTTCCGCGTAGCTTTTCCCGGAACTTAGAGGCTCTATGCCTGAATACCCCCTGGCTTCTTCTGTGTCTCCCTTGCTGGCCGCGTGGTTCTTCCTGGCAGGTGGTGGGGACTTGCCTGTCCGGGTCTCCCTTTTGGCCAGTGTTGTCTTTTCTGTGGCTGTTCTCCTGGTAGCTTCTGCTTGGGCGGCACGTGCTTATGATGGTGGAGCGGTGGTGCTTAGTGGCGGCGGCTGTGGGCCCGTGGTTGTAGCTGCGCCTCGGGGGGTGCCGGTTAGCAGTAGCTACGTGTTGAACGTGTCCTGGGTGCTTGTCCCGAAGCCTGCTCCCCGCTGCATGCTTGGGCCGAAGAAGATCTACGTGCAGGTTGTCTCCGGGGATGGTGTGGCGGAGGGTGCGAGGGTCTACATTGTGGGCCCGTGGGGTGTCTGCTGGGAGAGCGTGGGGCCCCGGGGCGTGGCTGAGCTCGATGTGCCCGTGGGCCCCTACTCTGCCCGCGTGGCTGTGCTCTATGACCGCGATGGCGACGGACGTGTTGACTACGTGGCTGGGCCCGTGGGGCTCGACGTGACTGGCTGCGTGTGTGCTCAGTTCCTCAGCCTCAAGCTGGAGCCCGTCTCCCTCGTCCTCCCGGCTCCGCTCCATGCTTCGAGCAAGGGCGGCGGCGTCGGGCTGGGCTGCCTCGGGGGCCTCTGCTTCTACGCCTACCCCGTGCCCCCCTCGGGGATGGTGGAGGTGGAGCCCCCAAGGGGCCTCGGCTTCGCAGCAGACATGGAGGCGGCTGTGGACGCGTCTCTCAGCGTCTATGCTCCTGCTGGGTGGCCTCCGCTGCGCGGCGTCTACAGCTGCCGCCCCGGCTCCCGTGGGAGGCTGCTCCTTGTTGCTTCCACGGGGGGCGTGGAGCGGGTTGGCTGGGCCCTGCTCCCCCGTGGCCTCGCTGTGGCGTCGGGTGAGCCGGTGCTTGCTGTGGCCTACGGCGTGGAGCTTAGGGGGGTTAACGCCTCGTTAATCAAAGTGAAGCTGCCGGAGGGGATTGCAGACCTTCTCCACGTCGTGGGGCTAGAGCCTCCGGTCTATAGGTTGGAGGTGTGGAACGGGAGCCTTCCCGCGGGCGGCGCGGTGGAGGCCCGGTGGAGCAACATGAGCCTAGCGGTGGTGGCCTACAATGCTTCAGCAAGTCTCCGCGTCCTCGTGCTCGACCCCTACCCCTTCGCGGTGCTCAACGAGACGCTGAGGCGCGTCGCTGCCGCGGTTTGGCCCCTCCAGCCCCGGAGCTGGAGCGGTCTCGCAGCCCACGCGGCGGTCTACATCGCTGCTCCCTGGGAGGGGCCGCTGGGGCTCCCCTGGAGTCCCGACGCGGTAGTGGCGAGTGGGCTCATACAGTGGCTCGCCGAGGCCAATGCCTCCCACGGAGACCCCGTGGGGTGGCTTAACAGGCTCCTAGACTATTGGAGTCTCGTCGCGACGGGGCCAAGCATCTACACTCCCCTGGCCGCCCCGTGGCTCCCAGGGGAGGCGGGCTGGAGGCTCGACCAGAGGCTGGGCCTGGCCCTCGCCGAGGAGGCTTGGCACTTGCTCCACAGGAGCGGCTACAGCGGCCCCATGCTCAACTGGGCGGTGGAGACACCGTGGGGCCCCGGGGTAGGGCTCTGGTGGCTCTACGCGCCTGGCGCCCCCGCGGAGCTGGGCTGGAGCCCCGCCGGGGGCTATCCAGCGGCCGACCAGGAAGTGCTGCTCCACGTCCTCCGCGAGGCCGGGGGCCTCGTGGAAACCGAGGCGCCGGTCTACGCTAGGGTTGACGGCTACCCCGTGCTCATGCTCAGGGGCTGGGCCTATACGCCAGTGCAGCCAGAGACCATGGACTCCTCCGTGCTCCTCCACATACTCGACGCGGCCCGCGGCGTCCTGGGGCTCCGCGAGGCGCTGGAGAGGAGGGCGGCAGAGAGACTCGAGGCGATGAGCGCTAGGCCGCTTGGCGCCGTGGCCTGGGGCGCGGTGCTGTGGGGAGGAGCAAGGGAGAAACTCAATGCTACCGGGCTGTTGGCTGTAGAGTGTATGGGAGCTGTGGCGAAGGCAAATGCCACGGGAGTCGGGGGCGTGTGGGCGGTCAACGGCACAGTGGAGCTGCTACTAGAGCCCACGGGGCCCGGGCCCGGCTACTGCGTAGCCGTGACGGCACAGCCCCCCAAGAGGCCCCTCATAGCCAGGCCGCCCGGCGGAGCACTGGTCTACGTCACCAGGGTTCACGGCAGGGCCCACGTGTGGCTCCTGGGCCCTGGCATCGGCTACGTGGCGGCTCTAGGGCCGGCAACGCTGGAGCCGCCTCCCGGCGCCACAGTGCTCCACGCGACGGTGACGCCCCGGGCAGCGCTGCTTGTCGTGGAGGTAAGCCATCCCACGGCCGTACCCGTCGAGGCCACGGGCACGGCGGAGGTTGTGGCAGCGTCCACGTTTACCCCCGGGAGGCTAGCGGTGCCCACATAGGAAGCTCCTATGAGGCCCCTCCTCTGGGGCATGGTTTGGCGGGGTGGCGGTGTGGAGGTTCGCTAGGGCCTAGCCCCCTCCGGGGGCGGTGACGCGGTATGGCGGAGGCCGAAGCCGCCCACAAGTTAGCCCAGGCTGCCGCGTATCACGCCGGCCCTGGCTATGGCCTCCTCTGCTACGCTGCGCAGGCCTGCTGCTATGGCTTCGCGTGCCTCCAGGAGGGCCTCCTCGTAGTCGGGGGGCGGGCCTCCCGGGCGGCTGCGGGCTATGGTCTCGGCCTCTTCCACGTCCTCCTTTATGAGGCGGAGGGCATCCTCGTCCTTGACGTACGTCTCGAGCACCCTAGGCGCGTAGTAGCGTAGCTCGTGCTCCGCGTCGAGGGGGAGGAGGGGCAGCAGCTCCAGGAGCTGCTCGACCGCGTCCTCGCCTAGGCGGCGTCTTGCCTCCCGGAGGCCCCTGCCGAGCCCTATGAGGGCGGGTGGGAGGCCGATGGTGTAAAGGGCGGCGGCGAAGCTTATCGCCCTCGGGAGGTGGAGGCTCCTCGGCGGCCTCATCTCCAACAGCTCGGGGTCGGCGGCGAACTCTAGGCTCGACTCGAGGCTCCTGGGGTACTCGCTGTGGCTGAGCCTCGCCCTCCTCTTGGGCACGAAGCTCGCTACCTCGGAGACGAGCCTGGCTATGCGTAGGAGGAGGCGGAGGTACTCTCTCGTGAACACCTTGGCTGCCGTGACGAGGAGCTTCTCCTGCTCCGGGTCGAGCAGCCTGGGCTCTGTGTGGAGCCCGGAGCGGAGCGCCTCTACGACAGCCGCGACTGCCCCGGGGCCCTGGTCGTAGCGGAGCCCGGACTGAATAGTGGCGGTGGAGTAGCCCCTGTACTGCCTCTTGAACATCTCTACGGCCCAGGGGCTGAGGTGGCCGCGGAAGGGTAGCGCCCCGACACCCATGATGGGGTAGACCCTTGTGTTCGCATCCTCGGCCCAACGGTGGAGCCTCGACAGCGCGTAGACGAGTGCCAGGCTCGAAGTGAGGTGACCGTAGGCGAGCGCGGTGTCCGACTTGCCTAAGAGGACACGGTAGTGGGTGTAGTGGAGCCCGAGGTAGCTCAGCAGCGCATTCTTCATCCCTTCGAGTATCTTGTCCACGTGGAGGAGGGCCTGGAAGTCCTCGACCAGGGGTATGACCTCTATCTGGCCAGTCTTTATGCCCAGCTCCTCCTCGGCGAGCCTCTGGAGCTTCAGTATCCTCCTCTGCACCACGTATATCTCGTACCCGGTGCTGCTCATCGGGTTTATTATGTAGCGGACAGCTTCTCTCCCAGTCTTCTCCAGCGCCTTCTTGTTTGCGACAAGAACGCCCCAGAGGACCATAACCTGGCGCTCGGGCTCCTCGAGCCTCTCCGAGGGTATCCTCGGGGTTACGAGGAAGTCCTCGCCCGGCACCAGGCCGTGGAGGAGCAGCTTCTCAACCACCCACTGGACCTGGTGGTAGGGAGTCAGCTTGCCCTCATAGTCTATCATCTTCTCGTCCAGGCCCAGGCCTCCACGGCTCCTGGGGAGGAGGTCGCGGAGAGCCTCCTCAACCTCATCCTGCGCACTGAACCCGCGGCTCGCGGAGTCCGGGTGCTGCGTGGCCATCGCCAGTGGTACGGGGTAGCCGAGCACCCTCAACGACCCTGGATAGCGTTGGAATGCCGGTGGGAGGAACCCGCATATAAGGCCTTATGCCGGCCTCGGGGCTGCAGTGGCCCCGAAGAGGCCCCGGGAGGTGGGGCGAGGCTTTGGCCTCCCATGTAAGGGTTAGGGCGTACGCGAGCAGCGCCAACCTCGGGCCAGGCTTCGACGCGGTAGCAGTGGCGCACACCAGCTTCTACGACGAGGTTGAGGCCAGGCTGGAGCCCGGCAGCGGTAGCGTAGTCATCGAGACCGTGTATGGTCCCTACGCGGTTGGCGCCGGGAACGCCGAGACCGCGAAGAGGGCGGTGGAGGAGCTGCTCAGGCTCACCGGCTACAGGCTGGGCTCAGAGGACCTCGTGCTCCGCGTCTACAAGGGCGTGCCCGCGGGCAGGGGGCTAGGGAGCAGCGGCGCCTCCGCCGCCGCCGCGGTCAAGGCTGCCTCCATGCTGCTCGGCCTCGAGGACGAGGCGGACGCTACCCTGCTCGTTGAGGCTGCGGGCCGTGGCGAGGCCGCCGCGGCAGGGAGCCCGCACTACGACAACGCTGCAGCGAGCCTTCTGGGAGGCTTCTCCGTCGTCGCGAGGGACCTTGAGGGCAGGCTCTACGTGCGCAGCTTTCCCCTTGAGGCCTGGTTCGTGGTCTACGTGCCCAAGCCGAGGATGCTCCTCGGAGCAAAGACTAGGCTGATGAGGGAGGTGCTGCCCAAGACTGTGCCGCTTGACGCCGCGGCAAGGAACTGGGCGAGGCTCGCCATGCTCGTCGCGGCTGTGCTCAGCGGAGACTTGAGGCTGTTTGGGGAGATGATGATGCAGGACGAGATAGTTGAGCCTGCGAGGCGCCGCTACATACCATGCTACCTGGAGGCCAGGGAGGCCGCTCTCGGCGCTGGGGCTCTCGGCGTAGCTATAAGCGGCGCTGGGCCCAGCCTGGTGGCGCTCGCTGCGGACGAGAAGACGGCCAACAAGGTTGCGGCTGCGCTCGCCGAGTGCCCCTGCTGCGAGCCTGACATAGTGAAGGCGGCGCGGCCCGCGCCCCCAGCCTCAAGGGTGTAGAGGAGGGCGGAGGGGCCCGGGATTGGTGTACAGCGCGACCCGCGTCATAGAGGCGCTCCGTGGCGCCCGCAGCCCCGGGGAGCCTCTTGTGCCGCCGGTCAGCGTCTCCGCGGTCTACAGGTTCGTCGAGGCAGATGTGCCGCCGGTCATGGAGGTGAAGTACGGGAGAGAGAACAACCCGACCACAATGCTGCTTGAACGCGGCCTCGCCGTGGCCGAGGAGGCTGACTGGTGCCTCGCCTTCAACAGTGGGATGGCTGCCATAGCGGGGGTATTGGAGGCCCTGGCCTCGCTCGAGGGCAGGCTCCGCGTGGTCTCCTCGAGGCTCCTTTACGGCTCCACACGCACCCTCCTTGACAAGATGAAGGTCCTCGGCCTCCTGGAGGTCAGGTACGCGGGGCCCCCCTGGGAGGAGCTCCTCGAGGCAGTGGAGGAGGAGAAGCCCAACCTCGTAGTCGTGGAGACCATTGGGAACCCGACGCTCCGCGTCCCCCCGCTGCCCAGGCTCTCCAGGCTCTGCCGCGGCGTGGGCTGCAGGCTCCTCGTGG
>CAZIWH010000003.1:62320-70350 GCA_964542985.1 uncultured Hyperthermus sp.
CCCCCTACCTCTACCAGCCGCTGAGCCTTGGAGACCACGTGATAGTAGTGGAAAGCCTCACAAAATACATCAGTGGCCATAATGACGTGCTTGGCGGCGCTGCCTGCGGCCTCGGCGAAGAACTCCTGGAACCCATCTGGCAGGCGCGCAGGCTCACCGGAACCATACTCCAGCCCCTCGAGGCCTACCTGGCAGCGAGGGGCCTCAAGACGCTCCACCTCCGCATGGAGCGGGTCTCCCGCACGGCCATAGAGCTCGCCAGAGCCGTTGAGGAGTCTGGGCTGGCCTCCAGGGTCTACTACCCCGGGCTAGAGAGTCATCCCGACCACACCGAGGCCCGCAGCCTCTTCCCCGGCCTCTACGGCGGCGTGGTGAGCATAGAGGTTCCGGGCTGCGCTGAGGCCGCGAAGAGGATGCTCAAAAGCCTCCGCATAGTGGTGCCGGGGCCCAGCCTGGGCGGCGTGGAGTCAATAGCAGCGTACCCTTATGAGAGCAGCCACAGGGGGTTGAGCGAGGAGGAGAAGCGGAGGCTCGGCATAACCCCAGGCCTGGTCAGGATAAGCGTCGGCCTAGAGGATTCCGGAGATCTTGTCGAGGACGTGCTGACCGCGCTTAGGGCGGCGACAGGTAGGGGCTGAGGAGCCGCCGCAGGGCCTCCAATAGCTCGCCCGGAGGCATGCCACGCAGCTTCTCAATGCTCTCTGCAAGCTCCCTGTCGCCAACCGAGCACCTAACCCACGCCGCCAGGATCCCCGTGGATACCATGTACGCGGCTTCCTCGGCGCCGAGGAGTCCATAGTGGAGGACGGCGGCGAGCTGCGTCACGCTCCTAACCCGGAGCAGCACGGGGCCGCGGGGCCCTAGGGCGTAGAGCGGCTCGCTTGCCTCATTCCTGCTCGTGGCTACTGGCACTATAAGTCCGCCCCTCCTCGCTACAAGCCCTATCCTCTCAAGCTCAAGCACATATCTTCTCACTGTGGAGGGCCTCAACCCCAGTGCCTCCGCCAGAGCCTTGACCTCCATTGGGCCGCGAGCCCGCAGCTCCTCGAGCAGCCGGCGATAGGACTCAGGTAGCTGCTGGCCGCTGCCCTGCAAAGCCGATGCCCCAGTGCCGTAGCAGTGAATAACTGTAGTGATAAATCCTGCCCGGGATAGAGCGGGTTCGCTGCAGCCTCTAGGGCTCCAAGCCGGCCGCAGTCCACAGTTGTGTGGGACACGGAACGTTTTACGGAACACCCCGCCGCGGGCCCCTGCCGGGGTGGTTAGTGTGAGGCGGCACGGCATCCAGGTCCTCCTTGTGCTCGCGCTTCTCGCTGTCCCCCTGCTTGCCCCCCTGGCCGGGGCGCAGCAGGGCTACACGTGGACCAGGACGGTGACGATGCTCGTCCCGGCGGTGGCGAGGACATCCACCGGCTACGTCGGCGTCATGTCAAGGCTTGTGGTCACCGTGGCGGCGCCTGGCAGCGGCACGGTCTACGTCTCCGCGGACCCATTGACGGAGCTGGACATGCAGGCAGCGGCCAGGATGGCCGCGGTGATAGGCACGCTGCTCGCTGGATACGACTACTACAGCTTCGACTACTTCATCCGCGTCGAGTCGAACTCCACTATAGTGGGTGGCCCCAGCGCCAGTGGTGCCATGGCCGTAGCTATAATGGCGGCGCTCCGCGGCAAGACTATACCGAGCAACTTCTCTATGACTGGCATGGTGGATCCGGACGCTACCCTCGGACCTGTGGGCGGTGTGCCGGAGAAGCTGCTCGCAGCCGCCGACGCTGGAGTGAAGGTGTTCGTAGTCCCGGCGGGCCAGGGTGTAGCCCTGGACCTTAACACCGGCCAGTACGTTAATGTAACCAAGCTAGGCGAGGAGAAGGGCGTCAAAGTGATAGAGGCTGCTACGATACTAGACGCCTACGTGGCGGCTACGGGTGACAAGGGGATACTTAAGGAGATACCGGCGGCTGCGAAGCTCCAGTACCCCGAGTGGCTCAGGAAGAGCCTGGAGGACACCATAACTCTCTTCCGCAAGGCAGCGGAGGGCAACGTGACCTGCGCAGCGGTGGCTGTGAAGCAGCTTCCAGCCGAGCTCGCCAAGCCCGTTGAGAGGCTCATAGCAGCTGCAAACGAGAGCATCAAGGTGGGCACAGAGCTGCTGTCCCGGGGGCTCCTCTATAGCGCGGCGAGCCGCTACTTCGGCGCAGCCATAGACGCGACAGAGGCCTGCATACTGGCCAAGGTACTCGCCTCCAGTAATCTGATAAAGGCTCTGGCCGCAGAGGCTACGCCGCTCATACAAGCGGCCAACGGGACTATAGGGATTGTTGACCCCTATCTGAGGGGCATGCTGATACCCCGCCACAATATGACCGACCTACAGCTCCAGCTAGCTGTAGCGACCCTTCTCCGCCTCAGCGACGCCCGCAGCAGCGCCGTTCGCGCCACAGCGGCGTTAAACGCGATAGTCAACGGCGTCATGCCCCTCACACCCTCTACTCTGGCGACCGTCGTCGACGAGAGCGTCTATGCCTACTACCGCGCCCTCACCGCCCAGCAGTGGTTCAGCCTCCTTCGCAGCCACAGCGGCGGCAAGCCAATAGCGTGGCACCGCCTTGTGGAGGGCGTGCGCTCCTACATCTACTTCGCGGGTAGCCTCGCCAGCTACGCCGAGGCCCTGGGGGTTCCAGACACCACGGCAACAAGCTACATTGAGCACGCAAAACTCCTTCTAGCTATGGCGAATAACACTGTGGACTACCTGGAGGCGCTGATGTACGCGGTTAGAGGGTTCGCGCACTACACGTTAACGTTCCGCATGGCGTTTAACGTTGGTCAGGCGGGCGTAGAGGCTGCTAAGAAGGGCCTAGAGATACTCATAGGGATAGCAGTCTCCAAGGGCCTAACCCCGTTGCTCCCCATGCTCTACCGCGAGTATGGTAGCACCCTCAACGGCACAGCAAGCCTAAGCCTCTACATCCAGGGCGCCAGCTACGCGCTTTTACTGGACATACTTGCGCCCAGCGCCACCAAGCCCCCGGTAGTGGGGACGGGTAGCCAGCAGTGCAGAGCCACACCAGTAACCGAGACCGTGACAGCGGTGAAGACTGTGACCGTGGCGGTCAAGGAGGGAGGCAAGACTCTTACGACCAAGGTACCGGTAACAGTGAGCACAGTGATAACAAAGACTGTCGAGAAGAAGGCTGTAACAACGGTAACCTCGGTGAAACAGGTGACGAGGACGCTGGTGATCCAGCAGGCCTCCTGGGGAGCCCTCTTCCTGGCAGCGCTCATAGCCTTCATAGCCGGCCTAGCAGCGGCGAGGATGGGCAAGTCCTAGAGCCACGGAGGGCTCCCGGGCTCATACACCTTGATCTCGACTTTTTCCAGCCCAGCATAGCCCCGCAGTACGCCAAGCAGCCTCTCACCGAGATCTCCTGGAACCCTCGCAGCCCTAGGCACGGCAGCGGGATGCGCCCTCCTCTGTATCCAGACATGCAGCCTCAACATTGTTCTAGACACCGACTCGACGCCCGCCAGGCTATAGCCCAGCACCCGGGCGAGCAGCTCAGCGGCCTCGCGCAACGGGCCGCCTTCGAGGAGCTGCCTCCTGGCCTCCTCCTCCGCAGCCACGCCCTGGAGCCAGGAGAGGCTGCGTGCCAGCAGCGCCACGTACTCCGGCACAGGGTCGTCCACGTCGCGGCGGAGCAGCTCCTCTCCGAGCCCCGCCTTGAGTATAGTCCAGTATGCCTCCACCACGCTCCTCTGCGGCATCGTCTCAAGCCCGCAGCCGGCAGCCTCCCGTACAGCGGTCAGCGCCTCTGCGAGCCTAGCGCTACGGTGGCGGATGAGCCACGCAGCGGCGGCCAGGGAGCTCCTCCCGCAGCCCCGAAGACAGTGCACCAGCACGGGCCTGGGCCCCGCGGCCTCCTCCACTGCTCTCGCGAGCTCTGGCAGCGTCGGCGCATTGTACTCACCCACAGGCGTCCACACGAAGTTCCTCACCAAGCCCCGCAGCACACGCGGGTCGACGCCAGCAATAAGCACGTACTCGGACGGCGTTGCGAGCGAATATACTGTCGGAAACATCCCAGCAAGCATCTCCAGGTCCTCGGGCCTGGGCATTGAGGACACAGCCAGCTCGTCCTTCACCACCCAGCGGGGCTTGAGACGCGGAGCGGCCTCCATTCGCCTCCCCGCGCAGCCCAAGAGCCGTGCCTAGGGGTAGTAAGGCTGCGGAAGCCCCCCGGGCCAGAGGCTATGCGGAAAAATAAAGTATTGGTTAGTTTTTAGGCGGTTGTTTTCAGCTGCCTATGCTCATAGAGAACGTCTTCCACACGTAGAACATTTGACTGAATGCATCGTCTACAGTCGTTAATCCTATGAGTGTTGCAAGTACATTCCTCGCGTCAACCTCCATGAAGAGACCCGGCGGCCTAGACGTGTACAATGACGGCGGCACATACACAGGTGCATCAATGTAGCTCCACCCGGTGAACTCCGCATCCTTGACGTCGGAGAGAGCCTTGTTACCCCACAGCCAGGAGACGCGTGCATCCCTAGCACCTCCTATTTCTCTGAAATACCTGGAACCGAGCGTCACATCACGAGTCTCATAGTATATGCCGTCGCTTATCGTAAATGTCACGCTTGCCCCTACCTGGGGCTGTGTGCCAGCGACCACGTTGAGGCTGACACTGATTTTCACGGGCCCTTCTCCCGTGCCGAAAGGCGAATAATCCTCGATAAGCTCGTCGGGCCACCTGGTTATGTTCAGCTTGAGCATCTCGGGATCGTTATTCCATCCTCCCAGTATGTGCGCAGGCAATGATACTTCATCGCTGACGTTGCTGAACACGCTAATATGCTGATAGGCTATTATCAGCCAGCGGGCAAGCTGTGGCAGTATTGTCTTGTTCTCGCTGTCAAGATCGTAGTAGAACCAGAGTTCTATTTGAGCCCTGCCTATTGGCACTGATTCGCCGAAGAACGGAACCTTGAGTATTTTGATATATTTGAATGTGCCGACGGGCTCCCACCTGTCTAGGAACATAGCTATGTTTGTACCAAAGTCGGCGAGATCTATGGGTTTGGTGGGGAGCTGCCTGCCCGTCCTGGCTGTAACCTCCTTTAGCACTTCGCCTAGGCTCGGCTTATAGGCGTATACCACATAGTGTGGTATGAGCTTACCGCCCACCGGCCGCGCCTCTATGAGCATGGCTTCAGCATGCACGTTTAGCCCCGCTTCAGTGCGTGTAGCGAGCGGTAGCAGGGTGAGCGGAGCTGCGGGGCCGGGTGCCAGCTTGCCCAACAGGGTCCGGCACGGGTGCCTCGACAGCACCAGCAGCGCCTTACCCTCATCCAAGAGTTTTTCGACTAGTTGTTTCGGGGTCTCTGAGGCCGCCTTGGAGGTAAACACTACCAGCTTGGCTCTGGTGAGTAGTGGATTCATCCGGGATAGCTGCATGGGGTTGAGGATAGGTATCTTGTAGGGCGGTTTCTCTCCGCTAGCTGCAACAACGACAGCAGCAATCCTTGGCGGCGCTAGCTTACCCTCCCGTGGCTGCGGCGCGGTGAACGCCAGGCTGAAGGCCACTCCGGCCATCAAAATAACCAAAAAAGCTAGAACAGCGATACGCCTCATCACACATGCCTCATCACACATGCATGCAGCGTCACCTAGATACGTGAGGTCTGCCAGTACTAGAGCATTACTCCTCCTTGCCAAGGAGACCTGCGTAGATGGAGGAGCCTAGCCCAAATAGGGGTGCTCGAAGCTGCCTCCATAACTGTGAAGGGGTATGAACCTGGCATTGCAGCCGAAGGCCCGTAGCTCCGATAGAAACCGGGCTATTCTCTCCGAGTGCCCCTCAACCACTATTAGCTCAAGGCAGCGGCCGCCGGCGTGGTAGTGGCTGCTGCTCCTGACCACCTGGCGGTGCTCTTCTAGGAGCCTCTGGGTGTCAAGCTTTCCTTCAATGCCTGTAACAACTATTAAGCCGACACATTGGTGTGGTCTAATAAGATGCGAGTAGTCCTCAATAAGGTTCTCGACAGCCTCCTGGATCAAAGCGGATCGCGGAACGCTGAGCCTAGCGCTCAGCTCGTCAAGGGCTTTAGCAAGGCTCTCCGGCAGGGAGACACCAAACCTCCTCTTTGCCACCTCATTTCTCACCTCCTATGGTACGTTGCGGCGACGAGGTAGGAGGCGAAGAGGACGAGGCCCGCTGCGCCGCTAGGCGAGATGTTCAACACTAGTCCAAGGGCTAGGCCAGCGGCGCCGGCGAAGAGGCTGGCAGCGAGGCCTACGAGGAGGGCCTCGCGGCTGCTGCTAGAGTAGCCCGCGAGGGCACCAGGAACGAGCACCAGGACGTGCTCTAGCACGAAGCCCACTATTCTAACCATTATTGATAGCGCTGCGCCTAGGAGGGTGAAGAACAGGAGGTCGTAGAGCCACAGCCTTATCCCGGTGAGCCTTGCCGCCTCACGGTCTACCCCGATGTAGACTTGCTCCCTGTAGCTCATGAAGCCAAGCACAGCCACTGCGGCTGCAAGGACTGCGGCTTCTACGGCCTCCCAGTGGCTCGCCAAAAGTGGGTCGCCAAAGACTAGGGCGGCTATATCGAAGCCAAGAGGGTACCTAGACTTTATCACGTAGACTAGTATCACGCTCAGCGAGGCGGCTACTGAGACGAACACGGAGGTAGCTACATCGGGGTCAACATCCCGGAATATAGCGTAGCCCACGGTGTAGACTAGGAGAACGCCGAGGACGGCTACGAGCAGGGGCAAGGGGAGCCCGGTTGCATAGTAGAGCGGTACTGCTGCTAACGCTGCTACAAGAGAGGCATGGGGTGCGGCGCCGGCGAGGAAGTAGAGCCTCCTAGCGGCCACGAGTACACCCATAAAGCCGAACACTATGCTGGCTGAGGCCATGACCACTACCGGTACTGTGGCAACCCTGTAGAGGTAGGTGAGATACATCAATGCGGCCCCCGCGAGCGCCGCCACGGACACCAGGCTAAGGCCGCGGAGCGCCACACCGCTCACCCCCTGCCAGAGGTCAGCTTCTCTACCTGCGCCTCTATGTAGGCCAGCTTCGAGGGTATGGTGCCGTTGGTGAAGGGGGCGGGGACCTTGACTATTGGTGAGCCGAGGCTCTTAGCCATGTCTGCCAGCGCTGCGTCCGGCTTGCCCAGGGGCTCGCCCCTTGAGTCCACTAGTATCACTGCGACGGCCCCGTCGCGGAGGAGGCTCCTAGCCTCCTCGAGGAGGCTCTGGGTGGGGGCGACGCCGGGCTCGGGGACGAGGAGCAGTCTTTCGTGGAGCCCGAGCCACTCTACAGCATACTGGGTCGGCGGCAGCGAGCCCACGGCGGGGGCGCTGAGCCTCGGAGCCCTCTCCTCTAGGCCCTTGACCTCCGCGGCTATCCTCTTAGCCTTCGCCAGGTAAGTGTCGCCGCAGCGGGGGTTCAGCTGGGCCAGCCTCTTTGCGAGATAGGTGATGAACTTCACGTAGTTCTCGGGGTCATAGATGGGCATGTGGAGGTTCGGCTGCCCCGTGTCCGGGTTCCTCAGAAGCACTATGCCCGGGATACGGGGGATCTCTACTAGCCTGTCCATGGGCACTATGCTGCGGAGCCTTACCTCGAAGGGTGCGTGCCCTGTCGAGACCACGAGGCTAGCCCTCTCGGCCAACGCTGCGTCGCTTGGCGTGAGCTGGTACTCATGCGGGTCGACGCCCGGAGGCACCAGGGAGACGACGCGGTCCCCCGGGCAGAGCAGCTGCTTAACATCGCTGACCAGGTCCGGGAAGGTGACTACTACTAGGAGGCCCCTGGTGCCTTCTCCGCCTCCGCCACTTGTGGGTGTGTAGGCGGCCACTAGGATGCTGAGCACGGCGGAGACGGCTAGCACCACTGCGGCGGCCGCGACGTCGCCTCTCAACGCCTCCTCCCCCGGCCCTAGTGGGTGATCAGGGATGGGTGTGCACAGCTTATTAGCTCTACTACGGTGAGTGTGCACAAAGGGGCTGCC
>CAZIWH010000004.1:0-2774 GCA_964542985.1 uncultured Hyperthermus sp.
TTCGCGGGGGAGCGGGGTGAGGCAACGGCTGGGATCACCACCGTGGGCGACAATCGCCAGCCGCGGCGGGGGCCGCGCGGGCCCCGGGCACGCCCTGCTTATAGCCCCGTGCTGCTCCTCCATGTGTCGTGGCTGCCGTGCCCCCGGCCCCTCCCAGGGGCGGCGGGGGTGTGGAGCGGCCGCAGCCGCTGATGGGCCGCCCGACCCCTCTGCGGGGATGGGGTGGCGAGGGATCGCCGAACCCGCCCAGTTCTGTCAGGGTGCTATAGGCCATGAACCCTGAGGTCGTGGAGGCTGTGGCTAGGGCCGTCAGGGGCGGTGGCTGCCTCCGAGACGTGTCCGCGGTTGTCGCGGAGGCGCTTCGGGGCGCCTGGGGCGTTGAGGTGGTTGAGGACGGTTTCTGTGTCCGCGACCCGGTCGCTGCCGCGCTATGGCTTGTCTCCCGCGGCGTTAGCGAGGGGGCTGTAGCGGGGTTCCTGGACTGGAGGATGTTCGAGGAGTATGCTGCGAGGGCCTTCGACGAGGCGGGATTCACGGTGTACCGTGGACTTCGGCGCTATGGGAGGGGAGGCTTCCAGGTGGATGTCCTAGCCCTCGACGGGTACGGTAGGGGCGTGGTTGTGGAGTGTAAGCATTGGTCGCCTAGGCACAGCAACCCCTCAAGGCTCCGCGTGGCGGCGGAGAGGCATGTGGAGAGGACAAGGAGGCTCGCAGGAGCCTGGGACAAGCTGGGCCTGCCGAGGCCGGGCCGCGGCAGGGTGAGGCTCCTTCCCGCGCTTCTTGTACTCCGCTCCACGGGTCTTCCCAGGCTCCTGGCCGGGGTCCCGGTGATCTCAGTCTCGAGGCTCAAGGGCTTTATAGAGGCGCTTGACGCGCTCATCTACTCCGGCGAGGTGGTGGTGATGGAAGCCTAGATTACCAGCTTTTCCTGCTCCACTAGGCGGCCGTCAAGGCCGAGCTGCTCCAGGGGGAGTCTTCTGCCCCCGTGGAGCACGGCCTCCTCCTCTCCGAGCGCGAGCGCGGCGGCGGCGCGGCCCACTGCGTCGGCCTTCATTATTCCGCTGCCGCTGGTGCCGCCGGCGACGACTAGCCCCTCGGCGAACCGGTGGACCACGGGCTTTGAGTCGAGGCTCGTATCGTAGAACCCGGCCCAGGCGGCGTCGTAGCTCGCCGCGGCGGCGAAGGCTGGGAGGTAGGCGCGTAGCACGGGGGCAACTCCGTACTCGTATATCCAGGGCTCCGGCACGGGTTCCGGCTCCCAGGCTACGGGGTGGCCGAGCCTTGTGCTGCCCCCTGTCCAGAAGCTCTCCTCCTCCGGCACGGGGCGCAGGTAGATGCCCCTCGGCAGCAGTATGAAGGGCGCCGTGTCTTCCTCGTTGAAGCCTTCCACGTGGAGCAGCCGCTGCATCTCCGGCGTCCTAGCCCGCAGCGCGTAGACCCTCTGCTTCCTCGGCCGGAAGTGGGGGTCAAGCCCGATGGGCTCTAGGAGACTGTAGGTGAGGGCGCCGGCAGCCACCACAGTGATCCCTGCCCGGACCTCCCCCAGGCCCTCCACCTCGGCGCCGACGATCCTCGCCACCTGCCAGGGCAGGGGTTCGCCCCTCACACCTAGGGCCGGCACGGGCTCGACCAGGAGCCTTTCCACGCTCCTCCCAAAGATGAATTCCACGTTATGCTCCTTGCAGAGCCTGTAGTAGTGCTCAACGAGCCTCTCAGGCCTCATTATCCCAGCGGGCTGGTAGAGAAACCCCGCCACTACCTCCGGGAGCCCCATGAGCTGGGCCTCTTCGTCCAGAGGCTTCGCCCGGAGCCCCAGCCCCTCCTCTAGCTCCTCGGCCGAGTACTCCTCGACGCCCACCCCGAGGCTGCGGAGCATCGCATTTATCTCCTCAAACC
This sequence comes from uncultured Hyperthermus sp., assembly GCA_964542985.1. Taxonomy (GTDB): domain Archaea; phylum Thermoproteota; class Thermoprotei_A; order Sulfolobales; family Pyrodictiaceae; genus QNYQ01. The sequence continues at coordinate 1,897 of CAZIWH010000004.1, forward strand.
TCTCCACAGCGTCCGCAGGCACGGCGAACAGGTAGCCTACAAGCTTCATCCCGAGGTCGGTGCCCCTCCTCTGCACCTCAAGGTAGTACTCCACGCTGCTCAGCGCGAGCACAGCGTTCACCCAGCTGCTGAACGCCGCCCGGAACCCTGCCGCGCTCCTACCCGTGTCGCCGTGGCCCGGGCCATGGTTCTTCTCAACGACGAGGACCCTGCAGCCGCCGCAGCTTCTAGCGATGTGGTAAGCGGTGGCGAGGCCCACTATGCCGGCGCCGACTACGAGGAAGTCAGCCTCCTCTCCCACAGGTTAACCCCCGGCGAAAAGACGTGGTCTAGGCCAGCCGGGGTCTAAAACGCGTTAAACCGGCAACGGCGGGTTAGCCGTTGCGAGGGAAGCCCTTATTGTGCCCGGACTCCGCTTGGGCTGCGGGAACGGGGCCATCGGAAGCGCTCGCCATCTAGCCCAGGGGGAGGGGCTCTAGCGTGCCGCCTATACTCGAGGTCAGGGACCTCCACGTCCACTACTTCACGCTCCGTGGCATCGTTAGGGCTGTGGAGGGTGTAAGCCTCTCTCTGAGGCCCGGCGAGGTTCTCGGCATCGCGGGTGAGAGTGGCTGCGGGAAGTCCACGCTGGCGTGGGCGCTGCTTCGTCTCGTCCCGCCACCCGGCAGGATTGTCCGCGGCGAAGTCATAGTAGACGGCGAGGACATAGTGAGGCTGAGTGAGCACGAGATAAGGTCTAGGATAAGGTGGCAGAAAATAAGTATGATATTCCAGGGTGCGATGAACTCCCTCAACCCGGTTTACAGGGTGTGGGAGCAGATAGCGGAGCCGCTCATAGTGCACCGCGGCATGACCAAGAGCCAGGCCTACAAGAGGGT
>CAZIWH010000004.1:2784-56870 GCA_964542985.1 uncultured Hyperthermus sp.
AGGGTGGTGGAGCTCCTCAAGATGGTAGGCCTTCATGAGAGCGTAGCCTGGCGCTATCCCCACGAGCTGAGCGGTGGCATGAAGCAGCGCGTCGTAATAGCCATGGCCCTAGCCCTTGACCCGCCGATACTGATAGCTGACGAGCCCACCACTGCGCTTGACACGCTCATTCAGGCCCAGATACTCAACCTACTGAAGAAGCTCAAGAACGAGTTAGGCACAGCCATAATACTGATAAGCCACGACCTCAGTGTGATAGCGGAGCTCGCCGACAAGGTAGCGATAATGTACGCGGGCAAGATAGTTGAGTACGGACCCAGCGACGTAATCTACCGTGATCCCCAGCACCCCTACACCCAGGCACTGCTCCGTGCGATCCCAAGGCTACGCGGCCCTAAGGAGAAGCTCATCTACATCCCTGGCCAGCCGCCTGATCTCCGCCACCCGCCGCCTGGCTGTAGGTTCGCCCCTCGCTGCCAGAAAGCCATGGAGATATGCAACAAGGAGCATCCGCCCTACTACTACTTCGGCAAAGGTCACGTCGCTGCCTGCTGGCTCCACCGTGGCCACCGCGAGGTAGCAAACCCTGTTGAGGCAGATGCCCTCGCCGAGGAGGAGCAGGCTACAGCAGCCTAGCTTACGTTCCCCTATGTCAGCTCACTCCTTTGCTCTGGGGATACGAGGAAACATAGCCCGTGTACCCCCTTGGCTGGGCTCCGGCTACGCTTATGGAGGTGGCCTTATCCTTGTCGGGCTCTCTTGAGGATAGGCTCGAGGGTGTGGTTAAGCGGCTTGTCCGCGGAGAGCTAAAGATGCATGAAGTTGACAAGGTTCTGGGTAATGCTAATGCAGCAGCGTTGGCTAGGAGGATGGCTCTTGAGAGGATGTATGGCGTCGGGCTCTCCAGCATAGGGAGTACGATCCTTGACTTCGAGGAGCTTGTGGGCAGGAACATTGAGAACCCTATCGGCGCCGTCCAGGTTCCCGTCGGGGTTGCTGGCCCTCTCCGCGTAGTGGGCGAGTATGCACGCGGGGACTACTATGTCCCTCTGGCCACCACTGAGGGTGCACTCGTGGCCAGCATAAACCGTGGCGCAAAGGCGGTCACGCTCTCAGGTGGCGCCAGGACACGGGTCCTCCGGGACGGCATGGCCCGTGCCCCGGTGTTCTGGACGCCTAGCCTCGTGGAAGCGTTGAGGCTCCGCGACTGGGTTATGGAGCATCTAGACGAGGTCCGCGCCGCGGCTGAGGCAACGACGAGCCATGGCAGGCTCCTGGAGGTGAGGCCGTTCCAGGCTGGGAACCTGCTGTGGCTCCGCTTCGTCTACCACACCGGGGACGCAATGGGCATGAACATGGTTACAATAGCCACAGACGCAGCCGTGGAGTATATCCTATCCAACTACCCGGGCGATGCGAGGCTCATAGCGATAAGCGGCAACCTCTGCACCGACAAGAAGCCCTCAGCCGTCAATATCGTCTGTGGCCGCGGAAAGACTGTGACAGCCGAGGCGACGATACCCAGGGAGGTGGCGGAGAAGGTCCTCAAGGCCAGCCCGGAGGCTATAGACGAGGTAAACAGGGCGAAGAACCTCATGGGCAGCGCCATGGCCGGCAGCCTCGGAGGCTTCAACGCTCATTACGCTAACATAGTGGCGGCAATATTCATCGCCACCGGTCAGGATGTGGCCCAGGTAGTGGAGAGCAGCATGGGGTTCACATGGACCGAGGTACGTGGCGACAGCCTCTACATCTCCGTCACTCTTCCCAGCCTAGAGGTCGGCACAGTGGGCGGCGGTACGAGGCTCCCCACGCAGCGCGAAGCCCTAGCCCTCCTAGGCGCCGCCGGGGGAGGAAACCCGCCGGGAAGCAACGCCAGGAAGCTCGCAGAGATAATCGCGGCAACAGTGCTGGCCGGTGAACTCAACCTACTAGCAGCCCTCGCAGCCAACGAGCTCGCCCGCGCCCACCGCCTACTAGGCAGAGGCGGGAAGAGACACTAATGAGACGAGGAGGGGTCAGACGGCTAATCCCACGCTCACCCCGCCCAGGGCCCCTGCATCCCCTGGGCGGCTCGCCTGCCTGGAACTTCTTCACTCCCCGGGGGCATCCCTCGGTGGCTGCCACGGGTTTATGGCTACGGTAGCCTTCCCCTAAGGGGTGGCGGCGTTGCTTGACCCGGTGTTCGTTGACGAGATGGTGGCGTTCTCGCCGGAGCCTGAGCCCTGGGAGCTGAGGCATGCTGCGCAGGTGTTCAAGCTTCTCGTCGTTGCCGAAGAGGAGGGCGAGATGAGCTACAGTCTCGAGGACGCTAGGGCGCTCGGGCTCCGTGTAGTGCACGAGCCTGTGCCGGACTTCCGGTGGCCCAGCCTCCAGCAGCTGTTCAAGGTGGCGGAGCTTGTATCTTCGGCCGCCGAGGCGGGGGAGAGGGTGCTCATCCACTGCAGGGGAGGCGTGGGGAGGAGCGCCACCTATGCCGCGGGCTACCTCGTCTACAGGTATCGTGTGTCCGCCCGCTCTGCGGTCGCTTATGTCCGGACGCTCCGGCTGGGCGCGGTGGAGCACCCCGGCCAGGAGGCGGTGCTCCGGGCGATGGAGGCAGTACTCTCCCTAGAACCTCCTCAGAGGAGCAGGCTGCTGGCTCTAGGCGACCTGGCGAGGCTCGCGGGAATGCTTGGTGAGGCATTGGTCCACGCGAGGCTCCTGGGTCTCCACGGGCTCGGGGGCTTCCTCTCTAGGGAGGCCAGGGAGCTGCTGCAGGGGCTCAGGGAGGACTCGTGGCGCCTAGCCTCCCTCGACGTAGAGGAGGCGGGCGCCGGGAGCTACGTGTTGAGGGCTGTAGCGGTGTCGTACAGCGAGGCAATGGAGAAGGCGTTGGAGGAGCTGGCCGGAGAGCTTGGGAGAAAACACCGTCTACTCGTACGTAGCTTTGAGCTCAGCCTTGAGTACTGGTAGCTTGCCTGGGCTCCGCCAGCACAGGACGGAAGGAGACCCCGTAGCCTATGAGCCCGTGGTCGCCGTCAGCCCTTATCCTCCTGTATACCGCCTCAACCCTCATCCCGGTCTCAACCTCGTCGGGCTCCACGTCGGTGAGCGGCGCTAGTACCAGTGTGCCGTCGTCAAGCCTCACCAGGGCAACTATGTGGGGAGCCCTATCCCTGAACCCCTCCATCACGCTGTAGATTATCGTGTAGGTCTCCACCCTTCCCGTCCGCGGAAGGGCTACGTCCACCAGATCCCTGGAGCCACAGTAGGGGCACGCGGGCCTAGGTGGGTAGTGGCGCCTGCCGCAGCTCCTACACTCCCTGCCTAGGAGCCTGTACCTGGGTATCCTGTTCCTCCACACCTGGGCCGGACTCAGCCTCACAGCCGGTGCACCTCCACTGTTCGCGGAGGGCTTCATGCGTGACGGAGCACGTGGACAACAACAGTGGAGCCGTCGCCGCCCATGTTAAGAGCGAGCCCTGTCTCCGCGGCTCCAACCCTCACGCCGGGGTAGTCGCCGCGGATCTGCATTGCCACCTCCGCTACCTGGTAGACGCCGGTAGCGCCCACTGGGTGGCCTCTGGCCTTGAGGCCGCCGCTGGGGTTCACCGTCGGCTTGTCGCCGGGGTGGAACCTGCCCTCGGAAACGAGCCTCGCCGCCTTCCCTTGCTCTGCGAGCCCAAGCTCCTCGAGGAGCAACACAGCGTTTATCGTGAAGGCGTCGTGCAGCTCCACGACGTCGAGCGCCCTGGCCTCCACGCCGGCGACGGCGAGAGCCTTCTCAGCAGCAGTTCTCGCGGCAGGGATGCCCAGCAGCGTCTCCCTATTAGTCAGCTCCACCGTGTCCACAGCCATCGCAGCCGACGCTATGTAGACGCTGGGCTTCTCTGGTAGCCCCCTAGCTGCCTCCTCGGAGACGAGGAGCACAGCTGCCGCGCCGTCGCCCATGGGGCTGCTGTCCAGCAGTCTTATCGGGTCCGCGACAACCTGGCTCCTGGCTACGTCGTCGCGGCTTATCCTCCTCCTTATCTGGGCGTAGGGATTGTTGAGGGCGTTCTCGTGCATAAGCACGGGCCAAGCGCTCATCTCGTCGCGGGAAACGCTGTACTCCTCCATGTAGCGCCTCATCAGCAGAGCGTTGAGGCCCACGAAAGTGGCGCCGTAGTAGAGCTCGTACTCCGCGTCCGCGGCCTGCGCCAGCGCGGCGGCCACAGTGGCGGTCCTGAAATCAGTCATCTTCTCCACGCCGACCACGAGTACGCTCGAGGCCAGACCTGCGCGGATCAAGGAGTAGCCCGCGTAGACCGCGGCGCCTCCGCTCCCACAAGCGGCCTCAACCTTGAACGCTGGCCTATTCTTCAGCCCGAGGCCCGAGGCTATGTAGGCGCCGAGGTTGTCCTGGTACTGGAGGCTGCTGCTCATCATATTGCCTACCACTACGGCGTCGGGGACGAGACCGCCGGCCTCATCTATGGCGTGGAACGCGGCCTCCGCGGCGAGGTCTAGGAGGCCCTTCCCGTAGAGCCTGCCTATCCTTGTATAACCGAGTCCCGCCACATAGACGCGCACTGCGAGCACCCCCTCGGGCTAGTTACATGTCCTGATGTAGAGACCCCTCATCTTGGCGTAGGTGGCGTAGTCTATGTACCTCTTCGCCTCTATGTAGCTGTCCACAGTGGACGCCCTCGCCCTCCTCTCCTCAATCCTGTCGGTGACTATGAAGCTGTAGGCGTCGCTCCCGCTGCCGCTGCCGAAAGGCGCGACGAGTATCCTCTCCCCCGGCTTGGCCTGGTCGAGAACACGGGCGAGGCCCAGGAGAGCGGAGCCATTGTACGTGTTCCCTATCCTCGGCGTCACTAGGCCGGGGAGAACCTTCTCCACGGGGAAGCCGAGCCTCTTAGCGACCCGTAGCGGGAACTTCCCGTTAGGCTGATGGAAGACGGCGTAGTCGAAGTCGCTGGGCTTGAGCCCAGTTTCTTCCATGAGACCCTTGACGGCGCTCATTATGTGGTGGAAGTATGCGGGCTCACCGGTGAAGCCCTCGCCGTGCATTGGGTAGGGGCTGAGGGCCCTTCTCCAGAAGTCCGGGGTATCCGTGACATAGGTGTAGACAGCCTCAAGGACGGCTACGCTGTCCCCCTCGGGGGCGACGACGAAGGCTGCGCCACCGCTGGCAGCGGTGAACTCGAGCACATCCCCGGGGTTGGCTTGAGCAGTATCGGCGCCGACCACGAGCGCGTATTCCACGTGTCCGGCCTCGACGAGCGCGAGGGCTGCGCGGAGGCCCTCGCTGGCGGCGCGGCAAGCGAACTCAAGGTCGGAGGCCATGGTTCTCGGGGTTATCCCGAGCGCCTCGGCTATGAGGGTCGCGGAGGGCTTGACGGCGTAGGGCTTCGACTCGCTGCCGAAGAACACGGCTCCTATCCTCTCGGGGCCGACGCCGGCCCTCCGGATAGCGTTGGCCGCGGCTTCGACGCCTATTGTGACCGAGTCTTCGTCCACGCCTGCGACGGCCTTCTCCTCCACGCCTAAGCCTTTGGGGACGCTGGGCTCCCAGCCCCATTGGGCGGCTATGTCGCTGGCCTTCAGCCTGTACCTCGGTATGTAGGCGCCCCATCCGGCTATGCCGCTCCGGTGCACGGCTCCACGCCCCTTCGCCTCTCCCATCCTGCCTGGTGGTGTCGCCGCGGCTCCGCGGCCGTGGCTTGTTTCACGGCTCTTGGCCGCCCCAGTGGCTCTAAGAGCGCTTTCACCAGGCAGACGCCTAGAACCGGTTAAGACTCTTGTCTAAAGAAGCTGCTGGCTTGCCAAGGAGCCGCGCCCCCTATATCTCAATCAGAACTGGTGACGCTCCCGGGGGCGCCAGGTTTTGAGTCTCTACTCGGAGGAGCTGCGGAGGCTGCTGACCTGTTACGACCCGAGGCTGGAGCAGAAGAGAATAGCTGAGGCCCTGGGAGCCAGCTACGAGACCGTGAGGAAGACCATTAAGAGGCTGAGGAATGCATACATAGAGGAGAACAAAATAACAGCGGCGCACATGAGGCTCCTCGAGGCCCTTGGGCTTGAGGGAGCCCTGGTCCGCCTAGACCCTGAAATAGCCCCGAGGCTCGCGGAGGTGCTCCGAAGCCAGCCGAGGATCTTCGTCCCCCCAGGGCCCCTAGAGGGCATAGTCCCCCTCCCAGGGCTTGTAGCTACAATACTCTACACTGAGGAGGGGAGGCTCTACGCCACCTACAGGCTTCTCAAGGGCCTGGAGGCCGAGGTTCTCGAGGAGCTTGGCCGCGACAACCGTGTCCTCGAGATACTCGACGAAGGAGTCAGGACGGCGCCCATCCGCGCCTGCATAGACGCCGGGGAGGCTGATGGAGTCCTGGAGAGGCTTCTCTCCATCCCCCCGCTTGCATACGGGGAGAAGATGTTGCTCAACCTCCTCGTCTACACGGCGCTGGACTACAACCCTTTCGCGAGCAGCCGCAGGATGCCCTACCTGGAGGCCCTCGCAGCCAGGCTGGGTTCGGAGCTGCCTCGCGTCCATGAGCCCTCTAGGCTACTCTCGGCCAGATACCGTGTGCTGAGCAGGGAGGGCCTCCTCGGCAGGGTCTACTACGTGAAGTACTCCCGCCACCTCTCTGGGAAGCACCTTGTCATAGCCCACCGGGACGCGGCCCCAGTCCTCTACCGCGTTGGGGTGGAGAAGCTCAGCATAGTTTACGTCGGCCGTGGCAGGGAACTCACAGTGGCTACTGCAAGCGATGTCAACGAGGGCCTCCGCCGTAGGCTGTACAGCCTCGGAGCCGGGCTCGAGAGGCTCCGCTTCGCGGCCGTAACCCTTCCTCCCGTGGAGCACGCCTCCTGCCGCGGCGGCTGGAGCATGGAGCCTATGAGCCCCCCGGAGCTTGCCGCTTGTCTCGGTGAGTGGGCTAGTGGCTAGAACCAGCAGGCAGCTCCGCGGCATGCCCCTGCCATGCTCCAGGGAGCCAGCCCGGGGGCTCGTCGAGAGGCTCATAACAAGGCTTGAGGTGGAGAGGAGCAGTGGAATACTCTTCTCTGTTGTCTTCGTCTCCGGCCTAGCCCTTGTCGCGGAGCTCCCAGAGCCCACCTGGGCCAAGCTCCTCTATGCGGCCCTCCTCCTCGCGACCTCAGGGCTTGGTGTCCTCTATGTTGTCCGGAAGACGAGGGAGCTGGCAGCGGCCAGGAAGCTCATAGCCGACATAGGGTCAGCTAGCGACGAGGAGCTGAGGGAGATGTGTAGCCGCACGCTGGGCGAGCTAGTGGACGAGAGGCTACACTGATAAGGGGGCGGCCGGTGGGAACACGTCCAAGCAGCGTGGAGGCCATGTTCTCGCAGCCCCCGGGCCCGGCCCTCGTGTCTAGGCTTCTACGCTCCCTCGCGGCTGGGGAGGTGCTGGGGCTCCCCTACGCGCTTAGTGGTGAGAAGCCGGGCTCGCCTGTGGAGCTGAGGCCTCTGCTGCTCGGAGGCGTCGCCGCCTACGGCGCGGTCACGGAGCAGGCTCTCGCGCTCGCCAGGGTGTTGGCCGAGGAATGCGGCTTCAACCCCTCGAGGCTCAATGAGGTGCTCGCCTCCAGCCTCGGGCTCGAGAACCCTCTGCGGCTCTACTCGCTCCCCACGGCTGAGCACCTCATGCTCGTCCGCCGCGGCGTCCCCTGGGTCAGGGCGCGTGGAATGATAGCCTCCATGGAGTCCCCCGTGGATGCAGTGGCCAGGGCCAGCGTCATACCCCTCTTCTACACCAAGGAGAGACTGGTAGCGGAGATGGCAGCGGCCCAGGTGTACGCAACCAGTATGGATCCTCGCGCGGCCGAGGCGGCGAGGCTCCACGCGCTTACACTCTACTACATCCTTGTAGGCCTATCCCCCGAAGAAGCCCTAGAGGAAGCCGCGCTACAGACGCGGCGCACTGCTCTCCGCGAAGCCTTGCAAGCGGCGGCCGAGCTAGCCTCGGGGACCCTCGACGAGGCGGTGAGGGTGGCATCACGCCCCGGTGACATGCTCGCAGGCCTCCTAAGCGCAGCATCCCTCGCTCCAGCTCTCAGCGAGCAAGGCGCCTCCACCAGTGAGGCGCTCTACGCTGCAATAGCAGCCGCGCCGCGGGGAGCGGAACACGCAGCCGCAGCCATGGCGGCAGTGCTGCTGGCAGCAGCCGGCGCCGAGATAGAAGCCCTCTGGCCCCTCGAGGCAGAGCCGATGCTCTCCACCGTGGCGGCAAAGCTGGCGGAGGCGAACCTCCTCTGCCGCGGCCTCGCTTCTGTGAGGGAGGCGGGCAGCGAGGCCTAAGCCCCACCTCGTCTCCCCCCCGGGGCGGCGTGTCGGCGCGCGGTGGTGGGCTTTGGCCAGCATAGCGGAGAGGGCCTCGGGGAGGGACGTATTTGAAAGGCTGAGGAGAAGTCTCAAGCCGAGCTGGAGGGAGTATGTGGTACTCGTCGCGGACCGCAGCGACGGCAATCCCTTCGCAGTCCTAGCCGCTATAATCCTGAGCCAGAACACGAGCGACAAGAACTCGATACGTGCCTACGAGGCGCTCCGCAAGCTCCTCGGCGGCCGCGTCACCCCGGAAGCGCTGCTCTCAGTTCCCGAGAAGGCCCTCGAGGAGGCGATAAGGCCGGCGGGACTGCATAAGCAGAAGGCAAGGACGCTCCGCGAGGCGGCGAGGAAGATACTTGAGGCGGGTGGCGAGAAGTTCCTAGCCGAGACCCCGCCCAGTGAGCTCCGCCGCTTCCTCCTCTCAATCCCCGGGGTGGGCAAGAAGACCGCGGACGTGTTTCTCAGCTTCTACCGCAAGGCCCCGGTCTTTGCTGTGGACACGCACGCCCTAAGGATAGCTAAGAGATGGGGCCTTGTAGGCCCCAAGGCGGGCTACGACGAGGCCTCCAGGGCCCTTCTCGAGTTCTTCGGCCCCGAGATTGCGGAGGAAGCCCACCGGCTCCTCATAGCGCTCGGACGCCAGTATTGCCGCGCCCGTTCACCAAGGTGCAGCGAATGCCCTCTCTACGACATCTGTCCCCGGGTGGGCGTCAAAGAGCAAGGCCAGGGTGAAGGCGGGTGAAGCATGGCTATAAGCTAGCGGTGCCTCCGCTATAGGCCGGGCTGCATGGGTTTACTTCGAGTAGTAGGCTATCGCGAAGCCGGCGGCGACCAGGAGGCCCCCAAGGAGTAGCCTCGAGCCAAGCTTCTCCCCTGCTAGGCGGCTTGACGTTGCCTGGGTCAGCACTGGTGTAGCCGCTATCCCCACTGCCACGGCACTGGCGGGCATGAGTTTGAGCGTCTCAAGGAACGCGGCTGCGCCGATAACGTAGCCCAGGAGACCCGACACGGCTATCTCCGTGGCTACGATTCTCCACTCCCTCCACCTGGTCATCAGCGGGAGCAGGACGGCTACCATGAAGAGGGCTCTGGCCTCCGCCACGCTGAGGAACCCAGCCCTGCTCAGCGCGGCCTGGTAGGCGTACATGCTGCCGCCCCAGATGAAGCTTGTAACCAGGGCTGCTAGGAGGGCCTTCGCCTTCTCTCCGCGGCTGACCGGGGCCTCTCTTGCAGGCTCGCTTGACGCTATCGCGGCGATGCCTCCTAGGGCTAGTGCCGCGCCCAGAAGCACGCCGGGGCCGGCAACCCCGCGGCTATAGTCATAGAGCCCCGTCCACACCAGGAAGAGGTAGGAGACCGGTAGGGCTATGCTTGCGCCGACGACTGAGACACTGTACACGAAGAGCCCGTCGCCGAATATGCTAGCGGCGACCCCGCCTAGCCATACACCGGCCTCGAAGACCGGGTCGAGCCAGGGAGTCGTATAGGGGAAGCCCTCGAGCAGCAGCGCAAACGGGAAGGTCACTAGAGCGGCTACGAGCATCCTCCACCCGTTGAAGGCCAGGGGATCGACTCTTGTCTTTGCCGCGGCTCTACTGATTACACCCGGGGTGAGCGACCACGCCGCTACGGTCACAGCGAGCGCGGCGATGCCGACAGCACCAGCACTATGCAGGCCGCAGCACCCAGGCTTCTTCGCAGCCGCGTCCCCGCACTGGAGGATAAAAAGGTGAACGATGCTTGCTACTTCCCCTCCTTACTCGCCTTGGCTGCGTACTCGGCGAGGAAGCCTGCAAGGCTAGGATAGTCCGAGGCCCCCAGCCCCTCGTGAACCATCAACGCATAGTACTCGGCGACGGCTGTGGCGAGGGAGCCGGGCATGCCCCTCTCCTGGAGCGCGCGGGCGGCGTACCTCGCATCCTTCCCCGCGAGCTCGGCCGCGAAGCTGGCCTCCCTTGGGGGCCAGAGGCGGTCACCGTAGCGCTCCACTATGCGGCGGAGCCATGTTCTCCCCAGCACCTCGCGGGCGAACACCCTGGCATCGAGCCCATAGGCCTCCGCGAGCGCAAACGCCTCGCCGAGCGCGGCGACCACGCCGAGGAAGCTTATGTTGAACCCCAGCTTGGCGGCAGCCGCCCTGGGAGGCTCCCCGAGCCAGACCGGCTCCCCCAGCGCCTTGAGCTGCGGTGCCTCGCACACAGAGCGGCCGGCGCGGGAAGCACAGAGTATCACGAGGCTGCCCTCCCTGGCGTTCCGGGGGTTCCCCGCCACCGGGGCCTCCACGTAGACCCCGCCCCTCTCCTCGAGCAGCTTGGCGGCCAGGAGGCTCCCCCTCGGCGTGACAGTTACATGGTTGTAGAGCGTGACACCCTCTGCAGCTTCGAGGAGGCCGCCCTTTGAGGAGAGAACCTGTATCACGGCCTCATCGTCGGAGACGACTAGGTGTACTGTGCTGCACATCGAGGCCGCTTCCGCGGGTGAGGCGGCAACCTCGGCGCCTATCTCTTCGGCAAGTTTCTCAGCCTTCTCTGGGCTCCGGTTCCAGAGGACGAGCTGGAACCCCTTCTCGGCAAGCCTTCTAGCCATAGCGGAGCCCATGCGCCCAACACCGAGCACGGCCGCGCACACGCTCGTCAAGACCGGATCACACCCCTCCCCGGAGCCCTGCACCCATATGCTCTAGTAGCGGGCCTCTCGGGCTGTTAAGCAGAAGGTTCCTCGGCGGGTAGGAGGGCCCAGTAGACGAGATAGGCCGAGGCAGCGACTAGCGCGAGGCTTGTGGCGAGCTGGATAAGCCCGGCTGGTGTTACGGCGGCGCCCGGCGTGGAGAGGATGAGGGCCATGTACCTCCCCCAGCTCGGCGCCCCGGAGCCGAGGCCCAGCATGGAGAGACCGGTCTGCGCGTACACCGCGGCAGCCGCAGCCAGGCTCGCCTGCGCGGCTATCAGGGAACCGAGGCCGGGGAGCAGATGCTTCGCCAGGATGCGGAGCCTCCCAGCGCCGACAGCGTAGGCTGCCTCCACGTAGGGCTCCCGGGCGAGCTGCCTCGCCCTCGACGCCACGGCGCGGGCGGCTTGGAGGCCGGCCAGGGCGCCTATCAGGGCGCCGACCTGCCACGGCTCCAGCACGAGGACCAGCGCGAGAACCATGAGCAGAGCCATTCTAGGCATGCCGGCCAGCAGCGCCGACGCGGAGGCCACGAGCCTCCACGCGGCCCGGCTGACCCCGGCGGTTGAAGCGGCGGCTAGCACGGCGAGCCCAGCGGCAAGACCCGCGGCGAGGGCCTGCATGCTGCCCCACGACGAGGCGGCGAGGACGCAGACTGCGTCCCTTCCGAGGGGCCCCGTGCCCAGCGGATGCGCTGGCGAAGGCGGCTCAAGGGACGCTCCCACAGTTTTGCAGCGGAGCAGCCGTGACAGCAGGTAGGACACCGCGATAGCAGCGAAGAGCAGCAGGAGTCTCTTCTTCATGCCGCCTCGCCTCCGCGGAGCCTCGGGTCGAGCAGCGGCTCCAGTAGCCTGCCCAGCGAGGCCACGAGGTAGGCCGCGGAGCCGAGTACGGTGAACGCGGTCGCAGCCAGCACGGGGTCAGCGTTTGCAACCGCTGAGTAGAGTAGGCGGCCGAGCCCAGTGTAGCCGAGCAGCGGCTCAAGCACAGCGCTCCTCTCCAAAACCATGCCTGCCAGCAGCGCGGCCTGTGCAGCGAACGGGGCGGCCACTGCCCTCACGAGCCTGGCCCGGAGCCTCCTCTCTCCAAGCCCCACGGCCCTAGCTGCAGCAGCATAGCCCGACAGCTCCCCCAGGGCGTCCTGCAGCAGCCCCGAGAGCGTGTGCAGCATCCGGGGCCACAGCGCGATGAACACCACAAGGAAGTAAGCAACCGCCTTGGAGAGGCAGCTGCATGGCAGCGGAGGCGGCCACCCCAGCAGCCACGATGACACAGCAGCGGCGACCGCATAGAAGTAGCCGGGCATGAAGCTAAGCGCCCTCACCGGCCCCGGCAGCTCAAATCCCATCACAATGCTCCACGCGGCTGCAGCCACAGCAGCAGCCCCTGTGGCGGGCAGCATCACGGCCAGGGTTCTCCAGAGCCCCGTTAGGGCGAGTCCAAGGGCGTTGGCGCCCCCGTAATAGAGGCTCGGCCCCCCACGGCCACGGAGCAGCGAGTAGAGGAACCCAAGGAGCCCGCGCAGCGGCGGCTCACGCAGTCCATAGACGCGCTCAATGCTCTCCACGGCCTTCGGCGGGAGGGCGCCAGACTCCCCGAGCCCCGCTAGCGGGTTCCCGAGCCCCGCCCTCGCGGCGAGGTAGGCTGCCGTAGCCACGAGCAGCACGCCGGCGACGGTCTCAGCTGCCGCAGCAGCCAGCCCTCCTCGCCCTCTCAAGAGCTTCCACCGGGTCATCTAGGCCACGGTAGTAGAGCTTCATGTCGAGCACAGGGGTGCCCCCGACGGCGTCCAGGCCATAGACGCGGAGCCAGCAGTCACCCACCTTGTCCACCACCGTGAGGCTGAGGCCGAGTGGGCAGGGCCTCGCAGGGCTCCTCGTCGCGAACACGCCGAGCAGGGGCATCGAGGGGTCACCGTAAATGTGCACCTCCAGGGGCCTGCCGCGGGCCAAGTGGGCGTACCATATGACCCAGAGGAGCTGTCCCCTTCTCAGCCCTCGGAGCCCCTGGCAATACTCGGGGAGGAGGCGGATGGCCGCCGGGCTGCGCATCAGCTCCTCGGCGTCCTCCAGGGCCTCGCGGCGGCTTCCCGGCACACGGGGGCCCCGGGGCAAGGGGCGCTCCACAAAACCTATGGGTTTACAGCAGCACTTCTCCACGGTTCACCCCTCCTTTATCAGGGCGAGCTTGTTGTAAGGCAGCGGGATTCCGCCATCTATCCCGCCGTCGGTGAAGAACCAGTGAACCTTGACCCCTGGCCTCGTGACGACGAATATGTTGGGGTAGTAGAGGGCTATCCTCGGCAGCTGCTCGGCTATAATGAGCTGTGCCTCCTCTGCGTACCTGTAGGCTTCCTCCTTAGTACCGGCCGACATTATCTTAGACACTATGCGCCAATAGGTCTCGTTGCTCCACTTGGCGCCGAACCTGCCGCTAAAGAACCATGTGAACGATGTCGGCGTGTTGCCGTCGGCGCCGTGCCCGTTTATCTCCAGGTCGTAGCGCCCGCTTCTCACAATAGAGTCGAGCAGCTTTATCGACTCAACCGTCTTGACGCGTACGCATATGCCGACGCGCCTCAGCATCTCGGCCACGAGGTAGGCCTCCTGGCTGTACCACTTAGGCGCCACTAGGAGGGGCCTCCACTCCTTTCCCTCCGGCAGCTCTAGGCAGCCGTCCCCGTTCACGTCCCTGAGCCCGAGCTTGGCGAGCAGTTGCTTAGCCTTACCCGGATCATAGGGGTAGCGGGGGACACGGGGATTGTAGAACTTGCTGTAGGGTGGCACGTAGCCCGGGGTTCCTGGTATTGCGGCCTCGGGGCCGCCGGCTGCACGGTAGACTATCTCGGTGAGGTTCAGCGCGTAGGCCACAGCGCGGCGGAACCATGTGGTGTTGTAGGGCCACTTGTCTAGGTTGAAGCCGAGGAAGACGACAAAGTACATTGGACCCTTCTCTACGCGGAGCCCCGGTATCTCCCCTTCAAGCATCTTTACTATGCGGTAGGCCTTGCCCATGAATGCGGCGCTGTCCACCTTCCCGGCCTTTATTGCGGCTGCTACCTGCTGGGGGCTGCCGAGGCCCTCGGCAAGTACTACTAGTTTCGTGTATATTGGCTTGCCGAGCCAGAACCTCTTATTAGCGATGAAAACGTACTCCTCCTGCGGCCTATATTCTTTGAGGACGTAGGGGCCGCTGCCTATGAATGCCTCCTTTGAGCGGAACGTGTATGGGTTGCCGACGTTCCGCCAGATATGCTCCGGAAGTATGAACACCGTTGACGCGTAGTCTTCTAGGAAGAATGCGTACGGCTTCCTCAGTACGATGACGACCGTGTAGTTATCGGGCGCATATATTGTTTTGACCAGCTTAGGGCTTATGTTCTTCCATGTCCAGCCGTGCCTCATCATGTACTTGAATGTGAACACCACGTCCCTGGCGGTTAGGGGCACGCCGTCCTGCCAGTACAAGTTCCTGCGGAGATGGAACACCCATGTAGTGGCGTTAGGGTGCTCCCAGCTTGCAGCGAGCCACGGCACTACACCCGTCTGGTTCTTCCATACGAGGGTGTCGAACGCGAAGCTTGTTATAACGTATCCGGGGCCTCTGGGGTAGAACAAGTAGGGGCTGGGTGGCCCCCAGTCCCCGAGCGCTATCACTAGCGTAGAGTTCTTGGCGCCCATGTTTTGCCCCTTTTGGGTGCCAGGCTTCCTTGATGTTAGGCCCTCTACCCTGCTCACCGTGGTGTTTTTGACCGCAGTTGATGCTGGTCTAGTGGTTTGGCTCAATGTATGAAGAACCGTGTAAGCCGCTACCGCGGCTACGATGAGCACTAGAGCTGCGAGCACCGCACGCCTCACGGCAAGTGCACCCTCCAACCTAAAACAGTGTACACGCCTACATGGGCAGCTGGGCTAAAACGGGCCCGCCGCTGCATACCAGCCCCAGGAGCCCCCGGGACATGCTCTGCGAGAGAGGGAGGCAGCCCTGAGGCCCGACCCGCTCCCACGGAGAACTCCGCCGCCGAGCCGGCACTACCCGAGGAGACTCGGGCCCGGCGAGGAGGAGAAGATAGGAGAAGCAATAGTGGAACTCGACTCCACCGGCAGGCTCACCGCCTGCGACCCCTACGGCTGCACCCGCGCAAGGCTCCCCCGCGGTGTCCACGTGAGGCTAGAGCCCGTACCTCCGATAAACAGGCCGCAGAGGATAACAGGCTGCATCTACGTCGAGCTAGAGGAGCCCGTCATACATCCCTGGGGCAGGACGGGGCTCTGGATACTAGCCCCCTACGAGGTCGCGGTGACCCACGACAAGATAGTCGTAGCCTACATCACACCCCTTCCAGTAAAATACACGCTCATCGGCGACATTGTCGGAGGCAGCGTCTGTCGTCATCATCGTAGCTCCTCAGCCGAGGAACTCATCAAGCTCTCCCGCCGCCCAGGCGAAGCCTACGTCCGTGTAGAGATCAACGGCCCCCCGGCGAAGATACCGGGCATAGGCTTCTACGCCGCAACTCTCCCCATCTACAGCGATGAGGGGAGCAGGCTCTACTACCCCCTACTGGAGGCCGAGACGAGTGACGTTTCATTAAATGTTAAGGTCACTCACAAGCCTCCGCTTGAGGGATTGGAGCTAGCGCAGCGGGGACGAAGAGTATCAATATTCCTTCCAAGCTTTCTTGTACCTCTTTAGCCCGGGCCTCTGGGGCTGCAGAGGGTCGGCAATGGAGACTATCAGTACTATCAGTAAGGTAACTGGCATAGCAAAACTAAATGTTGAAGAGATACTAGTAGCTGTAGTAGTTGTTGCAGCTTCTGTACTCATAGGTCTACTGGTTAGAAGGCTTATGAGGCGCAGCCTTAGCCCTCGTCTCCCAAGCTACGTCTATAAGCCTATGGAGAACCTCGTGTTCTACGCCATAGTATTCTTTGGTTTAGTCGTAGCTCTTGCGCCCTTTGGGATAAGCTTCTCCAGCCTCCTCGTTGCAGGTGGCTTCGCGGGCCTCGTGGTCGGCCTTGCCTCCCAGCAGGCGGTCTCAAACTTGGTCAGCGGCATATTCCTCTTGGTGGAGCAGCCGCTCCGCATAGGCGACCCTGTAAGCGTGGGCGGCGTGAGTGGCATAGTTTCGGACATAAACCTGCTCTCGACTAAGATAAGAACGTGGGACGGCTACATAGTGAGGATACCGAACTCCTCCGTATACTCCTCCAATATAACAAACTATGCGAGGACGAGGGCCAGGAGGATAGACATAAAGATAGGCGTGAGCTACAACACGGACATAGATAAGGCGATAGAGACTATAAAGAAGCTAATGGACGAGCACCCCTTCTGCCTAGTAAACCCCGCCCCCGAGGCCTTTGTCGATGACTATGCAGATTCCTCCATAGTGATAAACGCCAGGTGCTGGGCCCCCAGCCAGGTATGGTTCGCCACCAAGACACAGCTCATGACCAGGCTTAAGAAGGCTCTAGACGAGGCCGGGATAGAGATACCGTTCCCGCAGCTGGACCTCCACGTCCGTGACTCCGTGGAGCTGCCCGTGAGGCTGAAGAGGGACTAGGGTTTCTTTTCTCTCAGCGGAAGCCTATTCTCACACCTCTCCGAGTTAACGTTACATGGCCTCCCTTCAAGCATAGGGGGTGGCTAATTGTGGAGCGTATCCATGTAGCGGTGGTCGGCGGCGGAGCTGGAGGCATGGCTGCCGCTAGCAGAGTGAAGAGGCTGTTGGGCGATAAGGCGGAGGTAGTGGTGTTCGAGAAGGGTGGATGGGTGAGCTTCGCTCTCTGCGGCACACCGTACTACGTAGGCTTCACTGTTAAGACTCTTGACCAGCTAGTCCATTACCCTCTCACTGTGTTCATAGATAAGCGCGGGATAGACGTGAGGCTCTACACCGAGGTTACTGAGCTGGAGCCCGGGGAGAGGAGGCTCCGCTACAGGAGGAGGAACGGCGGGGAGGGCGTCTACGAGTACGACTACCTCGTCCTCGCCACTGGCGCGGTGCCCAAGGTGCCGGGCCCCTGGCGTAGCCTCCTCGGAGCGGAGAACTTCTTCACGCTCAGGAGCCTTGATGACGCTGACAGGATAAGGAGCTACGTGGTACGCGACAAGGTGAGAAGGGTGGTGATCGTCGGGGCCGGCTACATAGGCTATGAGTTGGCTGCCGCCCTCCGCGGCCTCGGCAGAGAGGTCACAGTGGTTGAGATGATGCCCCATGTGTTGCCTGCGATGCTTGACGAGGACATGGCCGCCGAGGCCGCCAAGCCGCTCGAGGAGGCCGGTGTCTCGCTGAAGCTGGGGACGGCGGTCAAGGGCTTCGAGGAGGAGGGTGGGAGGGTTCGCCGCGTAGTCCTAAGCGATGGTGCCGCAGTAGAGGCTGACGCATTCATAGTAGCGATAGGCGTCGCCCCCAACACCCGGCTCGCAGAGCAGGCCGGCCTGAAGATAGGCGAGACCAGGGCAATCTGGGTAGACGACCACATGAGGACCAGCAGGCCCGAGATATATGCCGTAGGCGACGCAGCGGAGACGACAGACCTCGTCACCGGCAAGAGAATATGGATGCCCCTAGCCCCCGTGGCCAACAAGATGGGATTTGTTGCTGGCACCAACATAGCCGGCGGCAACGCACGGTTCCCAGGCGTGGTCCGTACAAGCGTAACCGAGGCCATGGGCACAGTGGTGGCCGCCACCGGACTCAACGAGAAGACTGCAGAGAAGATGGGCTACAACATAGTCTCCGCCAGGCTGGAGGCAAGAACCAAGGCAGCCTACATGCCCGGCGCATCCAGGATAACCCTCAAGGTAGTAGCTGACGCAGAGACGGGCCGCCTGCTCGGGGCACAGGCAGTAGGAGATGAAACCGCCTACTGGAGGATAAACGTCGTAGCAGCCCTCCTCGCCAACCGGGCAACAGTCTGGGACCTCTTTGCCACCGATATAGGCTACATGCCCGCGGTGTCCCCGGTCTGGGACCCCCTAATCATAGCTGCGAGGCTCATCATGCGGAAACTAGGCACAGCGCCCAAGAGCAGATAAATTCCCACTAGTTAACGAACCTACGCGCATCATGCATTTTTACAACAACGCGTCTAGAGCATAGTAGCCGTAGAAGTAACCAAGTCTCTGGCGTTTCTTCGTCGGCTCTACCGGGGTGGCTGCGTGGCGGGGGTGGAGGGTCTCCGGGAGGCACTGGGGAGGCTTGGGTGGCTGCGTGAGCCCAGTGCCCCTATCCTAGGCTGTAGGGGCTCGGGGAGGGTGTGCTGGAGGGTTCGCGGGGACTACTGGCTTGCGGGGCGTTATGAGAAGCATGTACTGGATGCCCTGCTGGACAAGATGTTCAACGTGAGGCTCGGCGCTGTGGATAGGCTCGTGGTTTTCCATCGAGTGCCGGCGCCGGGTGGAGAGTATGCTGTCGAGGTGTTCGGGGAGGCGCTGCGGCTCGGCGTGGTGGAGTACCTGCCGGCTAGGGGCTGGGTGCTTCATCCCTCCGGCGCGGCCGCTAGCCTCGCGGCGAGTCTCGGGGCCCCTGTGACGGTAGTTGAGCCTCCTCGGGGCCGGGTGAAGGGGAAGAAGCTTCGTGTCCCGGGCTGTGGGGCGCGGGGATGGCTTCTCCTCCGCGTCGGGGGCTACGTTGCTGTCGCAAGGGCTGTGGACGAGTGCGATGTGAAGGTAAAGGACCTGGCCCCTGCGGGGTTCCGGCTGCTGAGGCCGGCTGGGATAGAGGAGGCTGTGGAGGCCAACCAGGAGATAGTGGGCAGTCTGGCTGCCGAGGCTCGTGGGTTCATCCGCCGCGTCTACGCCAAGGTCATGGCTAGCAGGGGGAGGGTCTATGTCGCGCTGAGCGGCGGGGCGGACAGCGCAGCGGTGCTGAGCCTGGCCCGCGAGGCCCTCGGTGCCGAGAGGGTGGTGGCGGTCTACGCTGACACGGGCATGGAGTTCCCCGAGGCCAGGAGGCACGCGGAGCGCCTAGCCGCGCTCCTCGGCGTAGACCTCGAGGTAGTGGAGCCAGGCGCGGATCCACTCGGTGAGGTCGAGGAGAGGGGGTTGATGAGCCGCGACGACAGGTGGTGCACGAGGCTCCTCAAGCTCGAGCCTCTGCGCCGCTTCTACCGCCGCGTCGGCGCCCGCCTAGTCCTTGACGGCGCCCGGGCGCTTGAGAGCACCACTAGGGCCGAGACCCCACGGCTCGGCGAAAACCCTCTGATACCCGGTGTGGTGCGCGCCCTACCCATCCACCATTGGCCTAGGCTGGCGGTGCAGCTCTACCTAGCCGAGCGCGTGATACCGGTCAACCAGCTCTACCAGGAGGGACTGACCAGGATAGGATGCATAGCGTGCCCCGCGATGCACCTCTACGAGATACACATAGCCTGGAGCCTGCACCCCTGGTGGTACCGCCGCCTAGCAGAGGCAGTAGCCAGGCACTACGGCCTAGACCCTCGCGAGGCACTGCGTCTCCTCCTACGCGGGAAGTGGAGAAAGGGCCTCAGCCTCCTGCTGTCGAGACCAGGACGCCCACACCGCTGACACAAGCCTTGCGACAAGGGCTTGACTCTGTGATGGGTTTGGCGGTAGCCATCGCCTACTGGGACGCTTGTTTCCCCGCTTCTTTCAGGGGGTCTTCTGTGACGGGGTTCTCTATGCAGCCTATTGCCTCTATGCAGACGGTTGCGGTGTCCCCGCTTCTTAGGTATCTTGGGGGGCTGCGGGCGTGGCCTACACCGCTGGGGGTTCCGGTTGAGACTATGTCGCCTGGCTCGAGGAAGAGGCCGCGGCTGGCATACTCGACCAGCTCGGCGGGGGTGTAGATGAGGTCGCGGGTGTCTCCGTCTTGCAGCTTCTCGTCCGTGATGGCGAGGGTTACCCGGAGCCCCTTTGTGGGGTTGACGAGGGTTCTGGGGACTATTACTGGGCCGGTTGGGGCGTAGGTGTCTCTGCTCTTGCCTTTCCACCACTGGGTTGCGCCGCTGAGCAGCTGCTCGGTTCTGGCGGAGACGTCGTTGAGGACCATGTAGCCCCATATGGCCTCTGCGGCCTCGGAGAGGGTCATGCTGCGGCCGGGGAGCCCCAGTACGGCGGCTAGCTCCGCCTCGGCGTCGACGCGCAGCCCGGGGTCGTGTATTATTATGGGGTCGCCGGGGCCTATGACGGCGTTGCTGCTCTTCTGGAACAAGTCGGGTACTGGGGGCGCCTTGACGCCGAGTTCCTCGGCGTGGCTGCGGTAGTTGAGGCCTACGAGGAGCACCTTCCCGGGCCTCTCTATGGGTGCGGCGAGCCTGACCGCTCCGAGGGGAAGCCCCTTATCGGTTCTGGCCACCGTAGCGGCGAATGATTCGAACTCCTCCGGGGGCACCTCTAGCATGACCTCCCTGACGTCCCTGTAGCCCCAGGAAGCCAGAGGGTAGACCCTGCCGTGTGCCACGAGCACGGGCTCAACTGCGCCGCCCGGCACCAGTGCCCTGCCGAGCCCCAGCCTAGCGTCTACACGGTAGCCCAGGGGCAGCAACGCCGGGTCCCCGGGGCTAGTCGGGGAGGCTGGTGATACCCACTAGAATCCCTGCATCGCTGGGGCACCGGATTGCTCCGGCCCACCGGTGTCCCCGTGCTAAAGTATTAACCTCCCTTCACCTACCGTGGGCGGAGTGGGAGGGCGGGCTCCTCTCGGGCCCTCATCCCGGCTCCAGTGTATCCGCATGGTGGTGGAGGTGCAGCTTCAGGCTAGTGTGGTGCAGGAGGGGTTTCTCGAGGCTCTTCGGGGCACCGTGGAGATAAGGTTCCATGGCCGCGGCGGCCAGGGCGCGGTCACTGCTGCGACGCTCCTCGTGGCAGCGGCTCTCCGTGACGGGAAGTGGGGGCAGGCTATCCCCAGCTTCGGTGCGGAGAGGAGGGGTGCCCATGTCCTCGCGTTCGCCAGGGTCTCCTCCCGTTATGTGCCCCTGCATAGCCAGGTTAGGAGGCCCCGCGTCCTGGTTGTGCTTGACCCGGGTCTCCTCGTGGCCGAGCGTGGCCGCGTGCTCTCCGGGCTCCGGGAGGGCGGCGTGGTTGTGGCTAATACCCCGCTGCCCGTGGATGTTGGAGCTGCGAGGCTGTTCATGGTGGATGCTACGAGGATAGCGAAGGAGCTCGGACTCATAGTCTCTGGGTGGCCGGTGGTGAACACAGCGATGCTGGGCGCCCTGGCCAGGGCAACCGGCGTCGTAACCATAGACAGTGTGGTGAGGGCCATCAAGGAGTACTGGTCTGGCCGCCCCAGGGTGGCGGAGCTGAACGCCGAGGCGGCGAGGAGGGCCTACGAGGAGACCATGCCCGTCTAGACGGGGGTGGCCTGGGCGTGTCTGAGGGGGAGTCGCGTGGGGGGGCTCCGGCCCCCGTGCTTGAGTCCGGCGGCCACCTCTATCCGGTGAGCGCGGCGGCGCCGGGCAGTATGGGGCGGACGGGGTTCTGGAGGCTCCAGCGGCCGGTGGTTCGGGCGGAGAGGTGCACGGGCTGCTACCTCTGCTGGCTCTACTGCCCGGAGGCGGTGATAGACATGGCTGAGGGCGCTGGCCCCAGGGGCCAGGACATACCGGTGATAGATTATGAGTACTGTAAGGGCTGCGGTGTCTGTGCAACCGCGTGCCCGGTCAAGGCTATAGAGATGGTTGACGAGGAGCAGTTCCTCATGAAGATGCTCGAGGAGGATGCAGGGGGTAGATGAGCCGTGGCTGTGAAGAAGCCTATGCGTGGCAACGAGGCGGTGGCCTACGCGGCGAAGCTCGCCAGGGTTCAGGTCGTTGCTGCTTATCCGATAACACCGCAGACCATCATAGTGGAGAAGATTGACGAGCTTATAGCGAACGGTGAGATGGACGCTACGATGATACATGTTGAGAGTGAGCACAGCGCCCTAGCTGCGACCTACGGCGCGGCGATGGGCGGGGTGAGGGCGTTCACCGCGACGGCGAGCCATGGCCTCGCCTACATGTATGAGATGCTCTGGTGGGCTGCTGCCAGCAGAGTCCCCATAGTCATGGCCGTCGTTACGAGAGCAATTGGGCCGCCGTGGAACATACACGTGGAGCACGCCGACATAATGAGCATAAGGGACAGCGGCTGGCTGGTATCCATGGCTGAGAACAACCAGGAGGCCCTTGACCTCACGCTGCTCATGTTCCGCGTCACAGAGGATCCGAGGGTCTATCTCCCCGGTGTGGTGGGGCTCGACGGCTTCATACTCAGCCACACGGTGGAGCCCGTGGAGATCCCTGACCAGGAGACCGTTGACGAGTTCCTGCCGCCCAGGAGACAGCCCTACACCATAGAGCCGGGCCCCGCGATAGCGATGGGCAACATTATGCCTGACGAGGTGTTCGAGAAGCATAGGATGGACATGCACGCGAGCAACCGCGCGGCGGAGGAGGCGGTGAGGGAGGCTGGGAGGCTCTATGGCAGGCTAACCGGCAGGGACTACAGCAGCCTCGTGGAGTGCTACCGCTGCAGCGGCGCCGACGCCCTCATAGTCGGCATGGGCTCCTGGATGGGTGACGCTAAGATAGCTGTGGACAGGCTCCGGGAGAAGGGGCTAAGGTTCGGTGTGCTCCGGCTCCGCTGGGTGAGGCCGTTCCCTTGGAGCGAGATACGCGAGGCCGCGGCGGGCAAGAAGCTGCTCCTGGTCATGGATCGCAGCGTGAGCTTCGGCCATGCCGGGCCACTGTTCCTCGAGGTGAGCAGCGCTGTTGAGGCCAGGCCGAGCATGGTAGGTGTGCTGGCCGGAGTCGGCGGCGTGGACGTGTCATACGAGGACATAGAGAGGATAGCTTCAGAAGCATATAGGCTTGTTGAGGAAAAGGGCCACGTCTACATCCCTGCCCTCTGGTACCACCTCGGGGAATTCTACCCGATGAGCCCGGGGCCGTTGCCCACGAGGCTTCCCGAGATGCCCCAGGCTCCGCTGCCAAGCAGCCAGGAGGGGAGGTGACCCCCGGTGGCGGTGAACATCAAGAAGCTGCCCAGGAAGAAGTACGTGCTCCCCGGCAATGCCGCATGCCCAGGCTGCCCCGAGACCATGGGGTTCCGGTACCTGGGCATGGCTCTCGGCGAGAAAGCCGTGGTGGTGATCCCTGCGGGCTGTAGCTCGGTGATACAGGGGATGTGGCCTCGTAACGGCTGGGGGCTGCCGGTGCTCAACATAGTGTTCGCCGCCGGCGCGGCTGCGGCAAGCGGGTTGGCGAGGGCGATGGAGAGGCGCGGCGTAGACGCCCAGGTAGTCGTCTGGGCGGGAGACGGCGGCACAGCGGACATAGGGTTGCAGGCGCTGAGCGGCGCAGCGGAGAGGGGTGAGAACATAATCTACATCTGCGTCGACAACGAGGCCTACATGAACACCGGTATACAGAGGAGTGGCCTAACACCCCACGGCGCGTGGACTACGACGACACACCGCGGCAACCCGGGGAGGAAGAAGCCGCTCCCCCAGATAGTCGCGGCTCACAAGGTGCCCTACGTCGCGACCGCGAGTGTCGGCTATCCGTGGGACTTCATTGCCAAGCTCCGCAAGGCGGCTAGCATCAAGGGGTTCAAGTACATCCACCTCCATGCCCCCTGCCCCGTCGGCTGGAGGTTCGATCCCGCCCTGACCCACAAGATAGCTCAGCTCGCTGTGGAGACCGGCGCCTGGATACTGTATGAGTACGAGAACGGCAGGCTCCATCTAAATCCGCCTAGCACGAGGCTCCTAGACCCCTCCAAGAGGAAGCCCCTGGAGGAGTACATCAAGCTGCAGGGCAGGTTCCGCGGGCTAAGCGAGAAGGATATGGAGGAGCTCAAGCGCGAAATAGAGGAGAACTGGGAGGATATAAGAGCGGTACTTCGGGCCCAGGGCGGCCTCTAGCTGCAAGTGTTTTCCGCCAGCCTCTCGTAGTCGCGGAGGCTCCAGGCTACCTCGTCGCCCAGCAGCTCCGGGTTCCCACAGTCCAGCTCCCTGGCGGCGAGCAGGTAGATTGTCTTGCCGCGTCTCATCAGCGGGAGGCGCTGGGCCTTCGCCCGGAGCGTGTCAAGGATCCGGCGGATCTCTCTGCAGTCTAGACGGCTCCACTTCGCCTCCGCCACGAGGACCACGGGGGGTGTCACGGTCTCATCGAGGGCTACGAGGTCTATCTCCTCTCCTCGGTGCCACCAGGGCCCCATCCTCGTCGGGGTTATGGGTAGCTCGCCTCTCCTCGCGGCCTCTGCCACCATGGCGGCCATGGTCTCCTCCCATGCTTGTGGGGCGAGGTTGTGCTCGAAGTCCTTCCTCACAGCCTCCACCGTCTTCTCTGTGAGGCCGAGCTCTATTGCGGCCCGGTGGCGGGGGATGTAGCGGAACCAGAACCTTAGGAAGGGGTCCGCTATCCTGTACCTCGCCCGGCCTCTGCCGAGCACTGGCCTCTGCTTCTCCACGAGCCCCATGTCCTCTAAGACGCGGAGGTACTTGGAGAGGCTCTCGCCGGGGACGCCGCTGCGCTGTGCTATCTCCCCGTAGCTTGTCGCCCCTGAGGCTATGGCCTCCAGGACTGCGAAGTATCGTTGCACCTCGCGCAGTTCCTCCCGGAGCAGGTACTTGGCCTCGTCGAGGAACCTCGCGTTCGGGCGGAGAAGGAGCCTCTCAATGTTCTCCCAGAGCCCGAGGGAGGGGTCTACCTCGGAGAGGTAGCCGGGGACGCCGCCGAAGACCCCGTAAAGCCTCACCCGGTCCCCGGGAGGCCACGTGGGCGCGAAGCAGCCTGCCGCCAGGGGGCTCAGCGGGCTTAGCCTCAGTATGCCCGTGAAGCGGCCGTAGAGGGGGCTCCTAGAGCCGAGGACGCCTTCGCTGAACGAGACAAGGCTCCCCATAAGCAGTATGAAGATCTTGGTGCTGCTGAGCCTCGTGTCCCACAGTGCCTGCAGCGTGCTGGGGAGCCCCGGCGAGGCCTCAACCGCGTACTGGAACTCGTCGAGCACGAACCCTATCCTCTCCCCCGTGGCGAGCCTTGCGAGGTAGAGGAGGACTTGTCTCCACGAGGTCAACGGCCTCTCCGCGAGAAGCTCATCCCCCGTGAACCTCGCTAGTGCCTCGCTGAGCCTCGCCAGCATCGCCTGTTCGGGCTCCTCCTCCGCCACGAAATAGAGCACCCTGCCCCCGAGCCCCCTTCTCTCAACCCACTCCCGGACGAGCCTCGTCTTCCCAACCCTCCTACGCCCGTAGACGAGGAGCAGCTCCGCCCTACCACTAGCCCAGCGCTCGTCGAGCCACCTCATCTCCGAGCCACGGTCAACAAACGGACCCAAGAGTACCAGACCCCAGAGTACAGACTCTAGAGTCTGATACTCTAAAGCATGTTTCCTCCGGAGCTGGGATAAGCCCCTCCACGCTGGCCACCGGCGGAGACGGGGCGGTAGATGCAAGGACTCATGGAGCACGGCGTGGTGAGGAAGCGCTGCAGGGACTGCCTCCGGGTAGCCCTTCTCTACCCCGCCGTCTACAGCGCAGCGGTCCACAGCCTCGCCTACCAGAACCTCTACTACATGCTGAATAGCCTCGCCTACGTGGTCGCAGAGAGGTTCGTCGCACACTCCATGGCGGGGCTGGAGCCCCCGCCCCGTAGCCTCGAGACCGGTGCGCCGCTCGCAGACTTCGACCTCATACTAGTGCCGGTGAGCTACGAGCTCGACTACGTCACGCTCGCTCGCATGCTCCTCGCAGCCGGGCTCGAGCCGCTCCGCAGCCGCCGCAGGGACGCGCCCCCCGTGGTGGTGGGCGGCCCCGTGCCCAGCATGAACCCGGTGCCCGCCCTACAGCTGGCTGACATGGTTCTCCTCGGAGAGGCGGAGCCCACTGTGCCCCTGCTGGCTGAGGAGGCCTACGCCAGGGGTCCCTGGGGGGCGCTGGAGGCGCTAGCCTGCCACCCCGGATTCCTCGCCCCCGGCTGCAGCAGGGTAAGGAAGGCAGTGGCGCGGAGCCTTGACAGTGCTCCCCACAGCGTGGTGCAGTTCCGGGTGCCGGGCAGCGGGGAGCCTTGGGGAGAGGCGTACATGGTTGAAGCCTCAAGGGGCTGCCCCCACATGTGCCGCTTCTGCATGGAGAGCCACTTCCTGCTCCCCACCAGGCACAGGAGCGCCAAGAAGATACTCGGGCTCATAGAGAGGGGTGTTGAGGCCAACAAGGTCTCCAAGGTCGCCTTCTACGCGCTCAGCTTCTTCGACCACCCTGCTGGCGACAAGCTCCTCGAGGAGACTGTGCACGGCATGGGGCTCGAGGTGACAATAGGGAGCCTCCGCGCCGACCAGCTGGACGAGCACAAGCTCCAACTCCTAGCAGAGGCCGGGCAGAGGCACGTCTCGATCGCACCGGAGACGCTTAGCCCGGGGCTATGCCGCGCGATAGGCAAGTGCATAGGCTACGACAAGGTCGAGGAGGTCTCCGTGGCTGCGTGGAGGCAGGGGCTTCGGGTCAAGCTCTACCTCATGCTGGGTCTCCCCGGTGAGCGCGACGAGGACATCGAGGGATACGCGGAGAAGCTGCGGAGCCTCGCGGCCAAGGCGCCGCCGAGGAGGGAGGCCCTCAAGGTTTCAGTCAATCCCCTGGTTCCGAAGCCCCACACTCCCCTCCAGTGGCATCCGCTGATAGACAGGAGGAGCTACGAGGCGAGGCTCCGCATCCTCCGCCGCGCGTCCAGCAAGGTGGCCTCCATAGAGGGGCTCAGCTACCGCTACGCCTACGCCCAGGCAGTGGTCGCGAGAGGCGACGAGAAGATAGGGGAGGCGATAGTGGAATGGGCGAGACTCGGCGGCAAGCTCGGCCAGCTACGCAGGGCAGCCAAGAAGGTTGGAGCGGAACCCGACCTCTACGCCTACAGACCCTTGGAGACTGGAGCCCCCTGGCACAGCCTCGTAGACCTCATGATCCCCGTGGCGGCACTCCGCAGGGCCTACGAGGCCTCGCTCTCAACACTGTAACGCATCCAGCACAGCCCCTCCCTCTTCTCGATAACCCTCCTTCCCACTGGCGGCCTCAACTATGAGCCTCGCCTTGACGCCCTCAAACCTAGCCAGCTCCTCTATGAGCCGGAGGAAGGGGCACGCTGTGCCAGGGCCTCCGCCCGCCCCACGTCCTTCGGGCAGTACCTGTCACTTCTCCTTAAGCCCAGCCTCTGCCACGTCGTCCTCGAGGCTCATTATCCAAACCTTTCTGCCTATGCCCAGGAACTCGTTCAGCTCCTCCACTATGCGGCGCAGCCTCTCCACCGGATCGCCGGGAAGGCTGCGAAGCCTATCCATGGCCCTCATGTAGGCTCAGAGCTTCGGTGCCGCTCTCGCGGCGAGGAGTTAGTGACAGACAACCTGGTTAAGTACGTTGGCCTCAGCAAGTAAGGATAGTAGTATAGCAAAGAAAGCTTGGTAGAGCGTCAGCCCTTTCCTTGGCGACGCAGCGAACCCTCCTAAGTATTCTGCTCCCCGGCGCCCACGGAGTGCTCCGGGCAAGGAGACTACGTGTATTGGCCAAGCATGTACCCGGCGCATGTGACGACAAAATTATCTCTAAGCAGGAAATAAACAATTGAAACAAATATGGTAAACATATCCGAGGGGCAAGCTTCTGGCCGCTTGCTTAACACCCCCACCCTCGGTACCCCGGCAGCCCTAGAGGGGGTTCCTGTGGCGCCGCCGAGCGCACAATGGGAGGGCCTAGTCTTCACCAAAGGTCCTGGCCTCGACGAGCTACTCGAGCCCGGTATGAGCCTCATCCTGCTCGACCGGTTCTACTCCGAGGTCTACGGGGACTACGTCTTCCTCGGCTACGAGGTCTACGCCGAGGACCTGGAGCTGAGGCGCTCGGATCTTGTAGGACTCTACACCGCCGCGACGCTCCTCCGCAACCGCCCTGCGGTGGTGGTCTGCGGCGAGAACCCCGCCGCCTGCATCCTGGCGCTAGCCGCTAGCATGGTGCTCGACAAGGCCATGGAAGCCTCCAGGGCCCTGGACGAGGCATGGAAGGTGATCAGCCGGGCCTACCCAGGCTCCAAGGCGCCCGTCCTGCCGGCTCCCATAGTAGCGGCACTCCACGGCCTCGAGGCGGCCAGGGACGCCGCTGGCGGGACAGACAGGCTCGCACCCCTCATGAGCCTGGGACTTACATACGAGTACGGCAAGGGCCGCATCCACTACGGCGACTCCGTAACCTGGGCGGCGTCGGCCGGTGCCCGCGGCCCAACCCTCCTCACAGTGATGCTCCACTTCCTCGTCGAAGGCCCTGGGGGCCCGCCCTCGGAGATACTCCGCCTCCGCCTAGAGGCTGTAGGGGAGGAAAACCTGCTGGCACTCCTCGGCCCCCCGGCTGAGGAGGCCCTGGCGGCGCTGCGGAGCTACGCCAAGGGCAGCCTCGAGGCAGAGGCCTCCGCGCTCCTAGCTCTCGTGGAGGCCCTCGGCCCCAGCGGCGACGTGGTGTACGTTGAGAGGAGGGAGAGCGAGCTACACGCCTACTGCCCGAGCCCCAGCGGGGTGCCGAGCAAGGACTGCGTCCAGGCAGTGGGCCAGGCGGCGAAGATAGCGGGGGAGAAGAAGCCTCTAGGCATAGAGGCGGTCAGGCTCAGGCCCGAGGAGCCGCCCCTCCAGCAGCCCTAGATGCGGCCCTGGACAGCCTCTCCAGTACAGCATCCAGCCCCACCCTGGGCCTAGTGTAGCCCGTGTACGCGTGCATGCTAGCCTCAGCGAGCTCCGTGGACACTGTGGCGGGCAGCTCGGAGACATGGCTGGAGACCAGGCCCCAGAGCTGGCAGCTGCTGCACGCCTCGCCGCCGGCGTAGACGTGGAGGTAGACGCCGAGCCCAGCAATCTCCTGGAGCAGCCATGGAACGAGCCAGCCGACACACGGCACATGGAAGGGCAGCAGCCTCGCCGGGCTAGCCTCCACAGCCTCGCCGTCAAGCCTCCCGAGGAGCCTACGGCAGATGAACAGTACCCCATCAAGCCCCCGTGTCTCAACCCACTCGTAGGCGTAGGCCAGCCCAGTCACCCCAGTCCACGCCGGAACCTCGACCCCGGGGCAACGGTGGAGGCACGCCAGGCAGCCCTTACACCTCTGCTCGTCAAGCCTCTCCCCATCCAGTGCCCCCAGGGGGCAAGCCTCTCCAGGGCATCGGCCGCGCAGCCTCGGCGGGATAACATACTCGGGAGGCACTATGAAGAGGCTGCGCAGCAGCTGCCTCCTAGTCACAGGGGGTCTCCGCTTCACGGCCCTCCTCCGGTCCCCGAGCGTCGCAACCAGGAAGCCCGCATGGTATTCTATCAGCTCGTCGAGGCTCAGCCCAGCTAGCATGGTCTCGGGTATCCCCGTCGCCTCCACGAGGAACGGATTCCTCCCCAGCTCCGCTAGCTCCCGGTGAAGCCTCCAGAAGCCCGAAAGGCCGGTCGAGACAAGCACCACGGGCTTACCCGGATCCCTCTCCCAGATACGGTCAAGCACATCAACTACGGCAGGCACATCGTCTAGCCCGGCCTCAAGCCTCCAGCCACAGTGCCTCGACTCGAGGCCAGATAGGCAGACAATCTCAATGTCCACATCAACCTCCACAAGCAGACACCTCGTCCCAGGGGAACCGGCTCCCAGTCACCGTAAGGAAACATGGGCGAAGAGAAAAAGGAAGCACCCCGGAGAGAGACGCGCCCCTAAGACAAAAGCCTGGCCTAAAGAAGCCTCCAGAGCCGACGGGAATTCCTTTGGGCGCCCCGAGTGGAGCCGAGGCGGGGAGAGCGCTGCGACATGGATAAGAGTCTAAGTGTCCCTCATAGAGGGGCTTTAGCGGCTAGATTCCAGGCGCCTCTTCTTCAGCTCCTCCTCGCGAAGTATTCTTCTAAGTATTTTTCCGACGGCGCTCTTCGGCAGCTCTCCCCTTATCTCTACCTCCTTCGGAACCTTGTAGGGGGCTAGGTGTCTCCTCGCATGCTCGATTATCTCCTCTGGGGTGACCTTGTCCTCGCAGCCCGGCTTCGGCACGATGAAGGCCTTGATGCGCTCTCCGACATGCGGGTGCGGCACCCCTATCACGGCGGCGTCCTGGACGCACTCGTGCATGTAGAGTACCTCCTCTATCTCCCTCGGGTAGACGCTGTAGCCCTTGTACTTTATCACGTCCTTCTTCCTGTCAACTATGTAGAAGAACCCGTTCTCATCCATGTAGCCTATGTCGCCTGTGCGCAGCCAGCGGCGGCCGCAGCAGTCGAAGAACACTCTCCGGTTCTCCTCGTCCATGTCCAGATAGCCTTTCATCACCTGGGGGCCGCTGACCACTAGTTCGCCGGTCTCGCCAGGCGGGAGGAGCACCGGCCTCTCGGGGTCGGCTATCGCGGCCAGCGTCTCGGGCACCGGTATCCCAATGCTGCCCGGCCTATTCCCTCCATAGATCGGGTTTATGTGTGTGACGGGGCTGGCCTCAGTTAGCCCGTAGCCCTCTCTAAGCTTAGCGCCGGTGAGCTTCTCGAACCTCTCAGCCACGGCTCTCGGCAGCGCACCGGCACCGCTTATACAGACCTCGAGGCTACGCAGGTTATACTTCCTTACATCCTTCAAGGCAATAATCTTCGAGTATATTGTCGGGACTCCGTGGAACACGTTGGCTTTATACCTCTCGATGTCCCGTAGTATCCTCTCCAGCTCGAACCTAGGATAGACGAGTATCGTTGCGGCGCGGAAGATCCCCGTGTGGAGCACAGCGGTCTGCCCGTAGATGTGGAACCAGGGCAGCACGCCTACCATGACGTCCTCTGCCTTTCTCCCCCTCTTCCACCATGCGTCTATCTGGTGCACGTTAGCCACGAGGTTATAGTGGGTTAGCATGGTGCCCTTCGGGACACCCGTGGTGCCCCCGGTGAACATTATCGTTGCTAGATCTTCCTTGGGGTTTATGCTGGGGCTTGGCGGCCTCGGCTCGTACTCTCGGAGCAAGTCGCGGAGCAGTACCACGGTCTTCCCGTCGCTCCTTATCCTGGGCTTCTTGGCAACCAAGCGGTAGAGGACGGCCTTCAGCCTAGGCAGGTAGTCCTCGATCCCGGTGTAGATGACTGCGTCGAGTTTGGCGCCGTGCTCCCTCAGCGCGAACTCAACCTTGTCCCTAAACATGTCCAGGGCCACCAGGATCCTAGCCTTAGCCTTCTTCAGCTGCCTTGCCAGCTCGAAGCTTGTGTACAGGGGGTTGACCGGAGTGACAGTGGCCCCAGTCTTGATTGCGCCGTAGTACGCTACGGCGAACTGGGGGCTGTTAGGGAGCAGTATCGCCACACGGTCCCCCTTCCCAACCCCCCATCTCTCGTGAAGCGCGTTAGCGAACCTATCCACGGCGTCCCTTAGCTCGGCGTAGCTGACCCTCCTACCGTAGAAGATGAGCGCCGTCCGTCTCGGGTACTTCTCGCTGCTCCAGTCGAGGAGCTTGTAGAGCGGAACCTCAGGTATCTTGAGCTGCGTCGGGACACCCTCGTCGTAGAACCTGGTCCACGTCCTTGCCTCTATGTAGGCCTTGTAGACCTCCATGCTGGTCTTCTCGTCGGCAGCGGCCGCAGGGGGAGAACCAGGGGGGCTTGGCAAGGGCTCAGCATCCCCTGCCACACCTGGCACACGGAGGGGATAATGGGGTTTGCTGTGGATAAAAAGCGGGAAAACATCGCATAAAAATACGGCGAAAGCCTGGCAGCATCCACGACGCCCGCAGAATGGGGGCCAGTTCGGCACCCTATAGGGAGCCCGGTACAGGACTAAGGTGAGCCCCGATAAGTAAATCATGAGCACACCAGCTGTGTATTCGTTGAGCATAGTGAGGCTGGCTTCATAACCCGCGTAGAGCACAACGTAGAGTTCTTAGAAACCCGTAAGCCTAGCCAGGGCCGCCAGGGCGCGGCGACGGCTACCAATAGGGCGAAAGGCCAGGCCCCAGGGAGAGTGAAGCAGACGAGAGGGAAGGAAGAGGCTTCTCCGACACGAATTGCAGTGTAGCCACTCGCCTTATATCCCCGCGTGGGCTTAGCGTGGCCGGAGCCCCCGTCCAGGGGCCGCTGCTCCTTACCTTCCTCCACGGCTCCTGTAGGGGGCGGCGGGCTGAAGAGGGCGAATGCCTTGGGCAGGCGGGTTGCGATCGTCGGCGTGGGGCACTCCAAGTACGGGTACCGCAATGATGTGAGCCTCGCGGAGCTTGCCTGGGAGAGCATCAAGCAGGCGCTTGACGACGCCGGCGTAGGGCAGGAGGACATAGACTACGTCGTCTACGGGAACGTCGGCGTGTGGAGCAGCGAGCCGCTCCCCGCCGTGGTGATAAACGAGTACGCCGGCCTCACCCCCAGGGGCACGATTAGGGTTGAGGCGGCCTGCGCCACCGGCAGCGCGGCGATAAAGACTGCGTACGACGCTGTCTCCAGCGGCGTGGCGGACATAGCGCTCGTAGTAGGAGTGGAGAAGATGAACGAGTCCCCTACGCCGACCGTGGTAGAGCTAATCGGCAGGGCCGGGAACTTCTTCTGGGAGTTCGAGAACTTCGGCCTAACCTTCCCCGGCTACTACGCGCTCTACGCCACAGCCTACATGGCCGCCTACGGTGCGACGGAGGAGGATCTCTGCAGCGTCGCGGTCAAGAACCACTACTATGCCTCGATGAACCCCAAGGCCCACTTCCCCAGGAAGATAACAGTGGAGCAGTGCATGAAGAGTCGTTACATAGCCTGGCCTTTCAAGCTGTTCGACTGCAGCCCGATAAGCGACGGCAGCGCGGCGGTGATACTCGCCGCCGAGGACATAGCCAAGAAGCTCACAGACACCCCCATCTGGATAAAGGGTGTCGGCGTCGCAAGCGACACCTCCAACATAAGCAGGAGGCCCGACTTCCTCGTCCGCCGCGGCGTCGTCGAGGCCGTGAAGAAGGCCTACAAGATGGCCGGCATAGACTACGAGAACGCGGCGAAGCAGATAGACCTCGCCGAGGTGCACGACGCGTTCACGATAGCAGAGATACTCAGCTACGAGGAGCTGGGCTTCGCTAAGCCCGGCGAGGGCTACAAGCTGATACGCGAAGGCCAGACCTACATCGGCGGCCTAGTACCAGTGAACGTGAGCGGCGGCCTCAAGGCCAAGGGCCACCCACTCGGAGCCACAGGGGTAGGCATGGCGGCGGAGATAGCGATGCAGCTCCGCGGGGAGGCGGACAAGGGCCGCCAGGTGCCGGTGAAGCACGGCGTCGGCGTCGCCAACAACGTGGGCGGCACCGGGCACTACGCCTACGTCTTCGTCTACAGCCTCAGCCCCTAGCCCCTACCCCTCAAGGCGCAGGGAGGTGCCTAGACGTGAGCCAGAAGAAACAGATAGAGGAGTACATGAAGCAGGTGGAAGAGTTCGTAGAGCAGGTTAAGAGGAGCACCGGGCTCCCCCTCGTCCCCGACCAGAAGACCGGGGCAGCGCTATGGTTCGACCAGCGCAGCCTAACCCTCCGCTACACGATAAGCGTTGAGAGGATACGCCGCTTCTTCGAGGGCCTCACCGAGGGCAAGCTCCTCGCAACCAGGTGCAAGAAGTGCGGCACCATCTACTTCCCCCCACAGGCCGACTGCCCAAGGTGCAGGACAAGCGACATGGAGTGGATAGAGCTCGGCAAGGAGGGAGAGCTACTAACCTACACGATAATCTACACTAAGCCCACGAGCTTCGCCCACTACCCCGACTACGTCGTCGGGATAGCAAGGTTTCCCCCAGGTGTCAACGTGCTCGCCTGGATAAGAGGCCCCGCCGACCCCCGCCGCTACCGCGTCGGGATGAAGGTGCGCTGGGAGATAGTGAAGAGGGAGCCCGAGGGCTACCTCACATACGAACTCGTGCCGGTGGAGGCGGAGCAGCAGTAGCCGCTGCCCGGGGGCTGCGCCTCCTTCTTTTATCCCACCCCCACGCCTCTCTCTGATGGATTAAGGCCATAGAGGGTGTTACCCATGGTGTTCCCCTTTGAGAGCATAGAGGACTTCAAGGTTGAGCTGAACGAGGAGCACGAGCTGTTCAGGAAGGCTGTCCGCCAGTTCGTTGAGCAATACCTAGAGCCCATAGCAATGGAGATAGAGAAGACCGATAAAATCCCCGACGAGATATTCGAGAAAGCCAAGGAGCTGGGGCTCTTCGGCGTCGGCATCCCCGAGGAGTACGGCGGCCAGGGCGGCGGCCACATAATGGAGGCCATACTGATGGAGGAGCTTAGCCGCGTCAGCCCTGCAGTCGGCACCGCCATAGCAGTCCGCGCGCTCTTCACCACCCCCATACTCCTCTTCGGCACCGAGGAGCAGAAGAGGAAGTACGTAGTCCCGGTGGCGAGGGGCGAGAAGTTCGCAGCCCACGCCAACACCGAGCCCTGCTGCGGCAGCGACGTCGCCGGGATACAGACACGCGCCAAGAAGGTCAACGGCCACTACGTGATAACCGGCAGGAAGATATTCATCACCGGCGCCGACAAGGCGGACTACTTCGTAGTCTCCGCGAGGACCAGCCCACCCAAGGAGGGCAAGCGCTGGTGGGGTATAACCGTCTTCATAGTTGAGAGGGATACGCCGGGCTTCAAGGTCGGGCAGAGGTTCAACGTAACCGGCCTCCGCGGCGAGAGGCCCCACGAGGTCATACTCGACGAGGTCAAGGTCCCAGAGGAGAACGTCGTGGGCAAGGTAGACGAGGGCTTCAAGGTCATAGTGAGCACCTACGACCACACCCGTGTAGGTATAGCCGCGCAGGCCGTGGGCATAGCCCAGGGCGCCTTCGAGAAGGCCTTCAACTACGCTCTCCAGCGCGAGGCCTTCGGCCGCCCAATAATAAGCTTCGAGGGCATAGCCTTCAAGCTCGCCGACATGCTCATGATGCTTGAGGCCGCGAGGCTCCTCACCTACTGGAGCGCCAGCCTAGCCGACCGCGGCGACCGCCGCTTCATAATAGCGGCGAGCCTAGCCAAGGCCTATGCCACAGAGGTCGCGGAGAAGATAGCCAACCTCGCCATAAAGATACATGGCGGTGTTGGTGTAGACATAGAGACCGGCGTGGAGCGCTACCTACGCGACGCCCTCATAACCACGATATACGAGGGCGCAAACGACATACAGAGGCTAACCATAGTCCGCCAGCTGCTGAAGAGCCTCTTCGGCCTCAGCATACAGATGACATAACCATGGGAAAGTGTCACCCGGCAGACACTGGGACTCCATTTCTTTTTATCCCGTCTTTGCCCATAGTGTTCTAAAGCGGAGAGAATTTGTAGAAGAGGTGCAGCCGCTTTGCCCCAGGTAGTCACCGTTGACCAGATTAAGAGGATAACAGTCGTCGGCGCCGGCACAATGGGCCATGGTATAGCTGAGGTTGCTGCCATCGCCGGCTACGAGGTGTGGTTGGCGGACATCAACCAGGAGATCCTCGACAAGGCGCTTGAGAGGATAAGGTGGAGCCTGGGCAAGCTCTACGAGAAGGGCCAGATAAGGGAGCACCCTGACAACATAATGGCTCGGATAAAGACCGTTGTGAGCGTTAAGCCTGACTGGAGTTTCAGCGACGAGTTTGCTGAGGTGCTGAAGAGCACCGACTTCATGATAGAGGCTATACCGGAGCGCCTTGACCTCAAGCAGAAGCTCTTTGCCTTCGCCGACGAGCATACGCCGGAGCACGCGATACTAGCAACCAACACTAGTAGTCTCCCAATAACCGAGATAGCAGCCGCGACCAAGAGGCCCGACCGTGTCGTGGGAATGCACTTCTTCAACCCGCCGCCCCTGATGCCTCTCGTAGAGGTGATACGCGGGGAGAAAACCAGCGACGCCACCGTGCGCACCACCGTGGAGCTGGCAAGGAGGATGGGCAAGCAGCCCGTCGTGGTGAACAAGGATGTACCCGGCTTCATAGTTAACAGGATACTTGCGAGGATAATGAACGAGGCCTGCTGGACCGTAGCCCGCGGCGAGGCCACACCCGTGGAAGTAGACTCCGCTATGAAGTACAAGCTCGGACTACCCATGGGGCCCTTCGAGCTCGCCGACTACAGCGGCATAGACGTCTTCTACTACGTGTTCCAGGCCATGACGGAGAGGGGGTTCAAGGCTCACCCCTGCCCACTGTTCAAGGAGAAGTTCGAGAAGAAGGAGCTCGGCGTCAAGACGGGCAAGGGCTTCTACGAGTACCCCGCGCCCGGCAAGTACGCCAGGCCCCAGATACCCAGGGAGGCCGGCGAGAAGGTCGATCCCGTCAAGATACTCGCCCCCGGCGTGAACGAGGCCGCCTACCTGCTCCGCGAGGGCATAGCCAGCAGGGACGATATAGACAAGGCCGTCCGCCTAGGCCTAGGCTTCCCCAAGGGCGTATTCCAGTATGCCGACGAGATAGGCGTGGACACTATAGTGAAGGCCCTTGAGGAGCTGAAGCAGAAGACCGGCTGGGAGGAGTACGAGCCCGACCCGCTGCTCCGCAAGATGGTGGAGGAGGGCCGCCTAGGCGTGAAGAGCGGTAAGGGCTTCTACGAGTACGGCGAGGTCGAGGAGAAGCGGATGAAGAACATCGTGGTGAGAATTCAGCCGCCTCTAGCCTGGATAGTGCTCAACAGACCCCACAAGCTCAACGCAATAAGCATAGAGCTGCTCAAGGAGCTAAGCCAGGCCCTAGACGAGCTGGAAGAAGATGAGAGGGTGCGCGTCGTAGTGATAACCGGCGAGGGCCGCGCCTTCAGCGCCGGCGCAGACGTCCAAAGCTTCATGGGCATAACGCCGGTCAAGGCAATGATATACTCCAGGAAGTTCCAGGAGATACTCTTCAAGATAGAATACTACACTAAGCCCGTCATAGCGGCGCTCAACGGCTTCACCCTCGGCGGCGGACTAGAGCTGGCAATGGCCGCGGACTTCAGGATAGCAAGCGAGACCGCTGTCCTAGGACAACCCGAGATAAACCTCGGCTTCATCCCAGGCGCCGGCGGGACCCAGCGCCTCCCCAGGCTCGTAGGCAGGAGCCGCGCCAAGGAGCTAATCTACACTGGCGACATGATACCCGCAGCAGAGGCAGCCAAGATAGGCCTCGTGGACAAGGTGGTGCCACCAGAGAAGCTCGAGCAGGAGGTACGCCAGTTCGCCATGAAGCTCGCGGAGAAGCCGCCGCTAGCACTCATGGCGGCCAAGTACGCGATACAGATAGGCATGGAGACGCCCATCTGGGCAGGCATGGCGCTGGAGAGCAGCCTCTTCGGCCTACTCTTCAGCACCGAAGACGTAGTAGAAGGAGTAACAGCCTTCTTCGAGAAAAGAAAGCCCAAGTTCAAGGGCAAGTAGCCCCCGTGCCCGAGATTTTTATCCCATACCTCGCCCCAACAGAATCCGTAACCCCTGGCCAACACCCCAAAACCCTCCACCACGTCCTCTACTCCACCCAGCCCTGCAGAGAGGGGAGGGTGAACCGTCTTGTTCGCGAAGAGCCCCTTAGATAAGCTGCCCGAGAAGCTTGGCCGCGAATCCCTTGTAGACGCTATACGCACCGCGATAATAGCCGAGCTCGACGCGATAAACTTCTACCTCCAGATAGCCTCACGCGCAAGCGACCCGGAGGTTCGCCGCGTCTTTGAGGACGTGGCCCGCGAGGAGAAGGCACACGTAGGCGAGTTCCTAGCCCTACTGGAGAAGCTTGACCCCGAGCAGGCCCGGATGCTAGAGGAGGGCCGCAAGGAGGTAGAGGAGCTGACAAGCGGCCAGGGGAGCTGAGAATAGCGCAGCACGCCAACGAAAACAATGTTGTGCTTTCCATGTCACCGTCGGCATGGTTGCCGGTTCTCAGCTCTTGTCTTTCTTCTCTACGAGCACTGGCTTGGCTCCAGCTTCCTCGATGATCTTAGCCTTCTCCTCCTCGGTTAGCTTCTCGGCGAGCTTCTTTAGGAGCTCCTCGTCTATCTCAGTCTTCTTTTTCTCCTCCTTCTTTGGCGGCGTCTCCTCGGTTATGCCCTGGCTGGCCTTCCTGAACTCATAGATCGCTTGTCCCAGGCCCCTGGCGAGCTGCGGCAGCTTGCTCGGCCCGAATATCAGCAGGATGATTAGGAAGATTATTACCCACTCAAAGCCTTGGAAGAAGTCCACCCTGGGTCGCCCCGACCCGGCTTTCTCTCCTACCCATGTCTCCCGGGTCTAGCCGCTCCGTCTCTTATACGGGTAGCGGCGCGAGAAAGCGGTTCATCACAACAGAGGCTTGCTGCGGCTGGGCCCGGCTATTTTCGGGTGCAGCCCGTCTGGGCGGCCAGGGCGGCGCGGTAGCACTCTTCTACGCCGGGCACGGCCACTATGGCAACCCAGCCCCTGCCCCGCACGACAAGCGCCTCCCCGCCCTCCACTATGAGTACAAAGGCTTCCCCGCCGTCCCTGGTACGGTAGTACCCCATGGATACTCCGGTGACGGGATCCCCCAGGCCTTTGACGCGTATACTGAGCATGTCCCTAGCCTTATCGACCGGCACGAGACTTATGTTGGCCTTGCACAGGTCTGCTTCCACCATGTCGTCGTTCCAGAACCTTATGTATGCTTTTGTGCCGTTAATCCAGACACCATAGTAGCCGCCGCCTGGAATGCGGTTGGATACGTAAAGGATAGCAAGACCGATGGCGGCGATGACGAGGGCATAGGTTATGGCCACTGCCATGCTGCGACGGCGCTGCTTCCACGCAGCTGCAACTGCCGCAATCAGCACAGCCGCTGCGACCAGTAGTGTGAGGGGACTCGTGGTCTCGATGTGCTGTATCCTGGCGGCGGACACCAGGCACACCTGCATAATGCATTAGCACCACTTATACACCGGGCTCCGAGGTACTTATTAAAAGGGCTTTCTCGTGGCCCCTTACACGGTGTCGCTGGCTGAGCGCTGCCGAGAAGCTACTGCGGCCCGCCAAGAGCGGCCTCACAGCCCTGGCAGTACTGAGGGTGCTCATAGAGGAAGGCCCCATGCACGGTTACGGGCTCCGGAAGAGGCTGGGCGAGCTACTGGGCGATGAGCCCCCCGAGAGCACGGTCTACGATGCTCTGAGGAAGCTGGAGAAGCTAGGCCTCGTAGAGAGCTACTGGGCAATGAGCCCCGCCGGCACCATGAGGAAATACTACCGAGCTACACTTGAAGCCAGGAGGGTACTAGATAGGGCACTTCAAGAGCTTAAAAGCATGCTCGCTTTTGTTACTAGATCCGGCCAATAATTATCAATAATTATAAATCAGTAAAAGGTATAGTCAAGAATAGTAGTCTAACATCTCATCTCACCTATGTACGTAAAATACTTAGCATTCTTTCACTAGCAGTACTTCATGCCGACTGAATTAATAGATAAGCTAAAGAAAAAGTACATGTTAGTGTAATTTTATATTATTTTTATAACTTAAAAAGCTATATCTCTTATCTTTTTATCGACAGTGATACTAGGGTTGAAGGCTTAACCGGGGGCTCGGCAGTTATGATGATGGAGGTACGGGGTGTTACGGCGGGCTACGGGGCTAAGGTGGTATTACGTGACATTAATTTGATGTTCCGTAGTGGTGTCAATATTGTTCTTGGTCCTAATGGTGCGGGAAAGACTACTCTGTTCAGGGTTTGTAGCGGCGCGTTAAGGCCGTATAAAGGCGATGTACTAATTGATGGGCGTAATGTGCACAGTGATGTAGAGCTGAAAAGGCTAATAGGTTACCTTCCCCACCGGGATGGCTTAATAAGCGAACTAACAGTAAGAGATAATCTTATCTTTTATGCTAACATTTATAATATTGGTGAGAGGCTTGATGCGAGAATCCTAGAATTGGCCAGGATTTTCGATGTAGAGAACCTCCTCGACACCCGTGTAGCACAGTTAAGCCACGGGCAGAGAAGGAGAGTTGCTCTGGTGAGAACTCTCCTACACGACCCCAAGGTGCTTCTCCTGGATGAGCCTTCAAATGGATTGGATCCTCTTGCAGCTAAGAATCTCCGTAAATTCGTAAAGAAGCTCGTCCGTGCACGTGATGTAGTGGTAGTTTATTCTACTCATAATCTCTATGAAGCTTTGGAGTTGGCCGATAGAGTGGCCATTATTAGCTATGGTAGGATTGTCTTCCAGGGCTCATTGGAGGAGCTGAAGCGTTTTCTCGGGGGAATCAAGGTGGGGTTGAGGGTTCGCGGTAACCCTCTCCCCGTCCTCAGCTCCCTGGGCTACCAAGCGGCACG
Organism: uncultured Hyperthermus sp.; assembly: GCA_964542985.1. Lineage (GTDB taxonomy): Archaea > Thermoproteota > Thermoprotei_A > Sulfolobales > Pyrodictiaceae > QNYQ01. The sequence continues at coordinate 42,961 of CAZIWH010000004.1, forward strand.
GGACGGAAACATGTGGGTTGTTGAGGTTAAGTCCGAGGACGAGATAGGTAGGATTGTTGAAGAGCTTACAAGGAATAATATAGTTGTTCTAGAAGTTAAGGAGATTGGGAATCCCCTAGAGGAGATATTGGAGCGGGTGAGGTGATCTGATGCATGAATGGCATCATTAGAGCTTATGTAGGCAGGCTTAGAGCGTCGATAAGGACTATGATTATATACTCCGTAGCCTATGGTGTTGGTATAATTGCGCTTACAGTGCTAGTGGGCGTCTTTTATCCGGGAATATTTACTCCTCCAACACGTCATGCACTTGAAGCTCTTGCTGCGAGGATACTTGGTCTTCACGAAGGTGCTATTCCTAAAAGTGCTCTCGGGGTAGTAGCTGCTGCAATCTACTCGCCCTTCCTTGCCGCACTTATAGCGGCCTTTGTTGCCTCGGGTGCAATATCTAGCCTGTTCACGGAGGATCGTAGTGAAGGCGTGTTCGAAGTGTTACTTTCAGCTCCGGTAGCGAGGAGAGATATTGTCATAGCGCTGCTGGTCTATACGCTGCTCGCGTCCTTGCTTGTTGAAGCAGCGGTCATGGTAACGGCTTCCGGCGTGTCATTGATCTCCTTATACTTCCTAGGCTATCTCAGCAGCCTCGGCAGCTACTACATAAAGCTCTCAGTATTACTTGTTCCTTCGTTAACGCTCCCGGTAGTTCTCGTTAGCTTATTGCTTACCATGGTTGCGCCCTCGCTTGGGAGTGTGAGAACGGGACTCGCACCCGGCCAGAACGTGCTAGCTACTATTTCATTACTACCAGCGCTTATACCATTCCTAATCTTAAATATTAATCCTAGAATCGATCCTGGTGAACTAGCGTTCTACACAGTTATATCGTCGATCATCATAACATTTGCTCTATTATTATTTTTGCCTCGTATGCTGAAAGAAGAGATTCTTTTGAGGTGATAATCCGATGGTGCATATATATGTGGACGACGGAGAACTCGTCATAGAACTGGATAAGCTTGAGAAGCTCTTTTCTCTAAAAAGTAGGTTAAGGATTCCGCTTAGCTGTATAGAGAAGATTGTTCACATTAAGGATGTTGACGAGGGCGAGAGGGAGCGCTTGCTTCCAAGGATGAAACTGGGTGGCATGCGGCTTGGAAGCATTGTTTACGGCACTTTCAGTACTGGGGTCGGCCGAGGCTTCTTCGCTACAAGGAGTCTAGAGAGGTCGGTGGTAATATATACGCGGGGCTGTGTTCCATATAGGGTCATAGTTGTGGAGGCACCTGATCCAGCGACGATGGAGGCTATAGAGAACGCGTTAAGTAAAAGGCTTGGTGTGTGAATTGTTGACCGCTAGGCTCCACGTCCTCCTATGCCATATTTTTATATAGTATAAGTGTTGTAGGCTTCCCCTGTTTTGGTGTCTTGGCGTAGCACTATTACCGGTATTGGCAGGGTGTCGGCGGTGAGGTACACGAGGCTAGGTTCCACCGGGTTGGAGGTGTCGGTGCTCGCCTACGCGGTGTATGGCCGCAGGGGGCCCTATGAGGGCCTCACCAGGAGGGAGGCGGTTGAGCTTGTCAAGGAGGCGTGGAGGCTCGGCATAAACTTCTACGTGACCGCGCCGGTCTATGGCTCGGAGGCCCTGGAGATACTCCGCGAGGGACTCGGTGGCGACATAGAGGACGCGGTGGTAGCGGTCCTGGTCGGCTACCGGGAGGAGGGGGGCCAGAGCTTTGAGCCCGACTTCATCCACGAGGAGGTTGAGAGGAGCTGCGACCTCCTAGGCAAGTGTCCCCTAGACCTGGTGCTGCTCCACGACCCTCCCCTCGAGGTGTTGAGGCTCCCCCAGACCTGGGAGGCGCTCCAGGCCCTCGTAGATGATGGGCTCGCTGGCCACACCGGGGTGAGCATAGCCAGGGGCCCCGAGGCCCTCACGGCCGCCAGGGCGGCGCTCCGCCGGGGGCGTGCCGAGGCGCTGAGAGTCGTCTACAATATGCTTGAGCAGGAGCCCGGGGCAACGATAGCCAGGGAGGCCAGGGAGAGGGGCCGCGGCATAATTGTGGCGCTGCCGCATGCCGGCGGCCTGCTGCTCGGGGAGACGCCAAGCGACTGGGAGAAGCTCGAGCCCTACTACGCGGGCGGCAAGAGGATGAGGGGCTGGTACCGCAGCGCCCTAGCCCTCTACGAGTTCATGAAGGAGGAGCTGCGGGACGAGCTGCAGCAGCTCCTCGAGGAGGCAACGCCTGCTCAGCTCGCGCTTCGCTTCATCTACTCCACCATACCAGTCGACAGCGTAGAGGTCGCGGCGAGGACAGGGGAGAAGCTCCGCGAGCTGGCCGAGGCGGCGGAGAAGCCCGAGCTGCCCACGAGCCTCGTCGCGGGCGTGAAGAAAGTCTACGCGGCGAGACGGTTTTAGCCAAGCAGCCCAGAGACCGGGCTGCACGGCCTCCCACTGTAGCCGCCTTCTCCCCTCATGGGGGGCGGAGCAGGCGCCTTGAGCCAGGGCGGTGAGGGCTACAGCCTCTGCTTGAAGCCCCACTACGCGTGGGTTCAGAACCTGTTCCGCCTCATACCGGGCGCACGCGGCTACCTTGCCCGGGAGAAGCTCCGCGAGGCGGACATACTCATCCGGAGGCACGTGGCCTCGAAGCTCGACGAGGCCGCGAGGAATGTTGACCAGGCCAGGCAGCTCCTCGCCTCCCTCGCCACGCAGGCGGCTGCGGCGATGACTCCTATGCTGAGCCAGTTCCCTGCCCCCGTGTCGCCGCAGGGCACGGCGGTGCTCCAGGCGCTGCCCGTGGTGTCGGAGAAGCTGCGGGGCCTCTACAGCAGCCTCCAGGTGCTGAGCGACGACATAGCCTTCGCGGATGCGGGTTGGGCTCCGGTGGGCGCGGTGCAGGCGATAAGGGAGGACGAGATAAGGAAGCTGTGCGAGTACGATGACACGATGCTGGGGCTGGCGGAGCAGATACTCCGGCTCTCACGAAGCCTCCTAGACGCCGCGGCGAGGAGCGACACGGGCGAGGTACTCAGCCTGGCCGGGCAGCTGGAGGAGGCCGTCTCCTCGCTCCGCGCCCTCTACGACGAGCGCCGCGAGTTCCTCCGCTTCGCCACCACCCAGAAGGGCCCCGAGGCCGCGGCAAGAGCAGCGGCGGCGAAAGCGAAGGAGGCCCTTGGCGCCGCCCTCGAGAAGGCTAGGACGCTGCTGCGGAGGCTCACGGGCAGAGCCTAAATCAAGCCCCACTACCCAGTCCCTCCCCCGGTGGAGGCCGGCGGGGTGTAGCATACTCCTTGTCGTTCTTCGATAAGCTCGGCCGCCTCGAGGGCAAGGCGGTTAAAGCGTTCACCGGCAAGCTCCCCGTGATAAGCCACGAGTTCCGCCCCGGGGAACTCGTCTGGGTCTATCCCTCGGAGCGCGTCCCCTACGGCGCGAGGATAGTGGTGCAGCCCAACCAGGCGGCGATAGTGATCCGGAGCGGCAAGGTCCTGGGGGTGCTCCGGCAGGGAGAGTGGGCTCTCGAAACGGCTCATGTGCCGGGGCTCCGGGGGGTCATGGAGGAGCTTTATGAGGGCGTCCCCCTGCCCGTCAGGATAGTGTTCGTGAACCTTACGGAGAAGGATATACCGTTCGGGGGGCAGGGGAACACGAAGGACGGCGTCCCCGTCAAGTACCATGGCATGGTGCACGTCGTTGTCCCGGAGAACGATGAGGACATCAAGCGCTTCGCATTGAAGATTGCTGGCGATGAGAGCGTGTTCACGGACGAGGAGCTCGCGGAGAGGATGAGGCTATACATAAACGACCTCGTGGAGAGCTTCCTCGGAGGCTTCCTCAGCATAGAGGTCCAGCAGGCTAAGCTCCGGATAAGGGAGCTGCTCAGGAGCAACATAGCCAGGGAGGTTCTGGAGAACTGGTACCTACGCGTCAAGAGCGTCGCCGTTGACATAGACATCCCGGAGGAGTGGCTCCGCAAGCTACAGGAGACGGGCTACATGCAGATGCTCGCCCTCGCCGCCACGAACCCCCAGGTGGCGCAGTTCATTCAGAGCTACGACCTCCAGCGCCGCCTCATGGACGCGCTCGCGAAGGCCCAGGGAGGCAACATAGCCGGCCTCGCTGTGCTGATACCGCTGCTCCAGCAGTTCACTCAGCAGATGGCCGCGGCGGGACAAGCGCAGCAGGCTCAGCAGCTCCAGCAGCTACTCGCGCAGCTGCAGCGCCAGACGGCTGGCGCGCCACAGGCCCAGCAGCCGCAGGCCGCGGCCCAGCCACGGGCAGGCTCCCAGGCGGGCTACGTGCCCCGCTGCCCATACTGCGGCAAGGAGCTGCCCCCTGCCCTGGCGGAGGCCCGGCCAAGGTTCTGCCCGTTCTGCGGCAAGAGGATCAAGTGGTGCCCCAGCGGTCACGTCGCCCCCGCGGAGGCGAGATTCTGCCCCATCTGTGGCGCGGAGCTGCCACAGGACTAGCCTGTCCCCTGGCTCCGGAACCGAGGCTTCGGCGGGGACGATGCCGCCTTGGCGGCCACAGCGGAGCCTAGGGTTCAGGAGGTCTACCGCTGCAGGTACTGTGGCGCCCCGCTCCGCGTGGGCCCCGACACTGTTGTAGCGGTCTGCCCCTACTGTGGGAAGCCGAACTGGATACGGGGCGAGCCCTCCCGGCTCTACGTTGCGGGGAGGCCTGGCGACCCGGAGGAGTTCTTCAGGAGGCTCGTCGAGCAGGACCCTGACCTCCGGAGGGTGTCCCCCACGCTAGCCAGGGCGGAGACCGTGTTGGCGCCCTTCTACGTTGCAGAGGGGAGGCTGAGCAGCAGCTACGAGGCAACGGGCACCCTCGTAGTGGAGGTCACGAGGACTAGGGATGACGGAAAGGTTGAGACGGAGACCAGGCTGGTCCCCTTTCACGTCGCGGGCGTCTACCGCGCGAGGTTCATCGCCCTTTCCTCCGCGAAGAGGAGCCCCGGCGAGGAGGCGCTCGACGAGCTCGCTGAGCACTATCTCGCCACGAGGCCGGACTTGGTGAGCTTCGAGGACCTGGAGTGGAGGAGGGGCCTCTACACGCCCCTGGCAGCTGACTACAGCCACGTAGAGGCCAGGGAGGCTGTGCTGGACGACGTGTGCAGCGAGGCCAGGAGAAGAGTGCGCTCCCTGATAAGGAGCCAGGCGAGGGCCCAGTACCTGGGCCCCGGAGTAGTGGTCGCGGTCAACGTGGCCGAGGAGACCGTGCCCTGCAACGTGGAGGAGGCACGGCTGGAGGGCCCTGTCTTCCTCCCACTGGTTAAGGCCTTCTACGTCCACGACGGCAAGGTGTACCGCGCCTACTTCGCCGGCTGGGACGGCTACTGCCTCCTCCGCGAGGAGCCATTCACCAAGACGCAGCGCGTCTTCTTCGCCGCCCTAGCCGGCCTAGTCGCTGGCGCCGGCGGCGCAGCAGCCCCCCTGATATACGCGGCGGCGGGGGGTGGCGCCGAGGCCGCCGTATTGGCGCTCGCCGCGGCTGCAGTGGGGGTTGGGGGAGGCCTGGTCTTCTCCAGGGCGGCGACGCTGCCGGCACGGCTGGAGAAGGGGCGCCCCCATGGCTGGGTGATGAGCATAGAGGAGACAGTGGAGGAGGCGATATAGCGTTGCCTACGGTGAAGTGTCCCTACTGTGGCGCCAGCTACAGCGTCCCCGAGGGCGCGGTGTACGCCGTCTGCCCCTACTGCGGCACAGTGGTGGAGCTGTCGACGGGGAAGAGTCCCCCGCAGTACTACTATCCGCCGAGGCTTGGGGAGCGGGACGCCTTCCTCGCAGCCGTCGCTAGGGTGGCGCAGCTCCCCTCGGCCCCCAGCGACGCGGTGGAGGCCTCCACGTACACGGGCGGCAGGCTCGTCTACGTGCCCCTCTACCTCTGCAGGGCCTCCGCGGGCTCCCCCGGCTGCGGGGGCGCCGAGACCGTGCTCGAGGAGGCTGTGCTCGCCACTACCCGGGCCCCGCCCGGCGTGGACAAGGGGTACCGGTTCCCCGCAGTGGGGAGGGAGCCATACGACCCCTCCCGTGCGAGGGGCGTGGAGTTCAGGCAGGCGGACGTGCCGCCCGCTGAGCCCTGCGCAGCCCTCGAGGCCAGGGCCCGGGACGCTGCTGCCTCTAAGGCGGTGCTCAGCGGCTGCAGCCCGGTGGTCGAGGCCGGGGCGGAGCTGAAGGGGGTCGCCCACTACCCCTTCTGGCTGATAAGATACAGGCACCCGGCCGGCAGCAGGGAGTACCATGCAGTGGTGGACGCGGTGGACGCCAACGTGGTCTATGTGGAGTACCCTGTGCCGCCTGCGGGCCGCGCCACGATGCTAGCCCTTGCAGCGGCGGCTCTGGGCTCCTCCGCGGCTGTGGGGGCTGTGGCGGCGGCTGCTGCGCATGCGCTCCTAGCGCTCCCCGCTGCAGTGGCTGCCGGGCTCGCGGCCGGCACCCCCTTCCTCCGCCGAGCAGCCGCCCGGACCGGCGTCTATAAGAGGAGGCCGGCGAAGGTCGAGAGAACCATTGTCGTCCTGGAGGACTAGGCGCCCTGCCTGGGCCACGGCCTCCTCCCGGGCCCCGGCTCGTAGGGCTGCCAGAGCAGCGGGGGCTCCGGGGGAGGACAGCGGTAGAACACCTCGCCGAGCCTAACCAGGGTCTCCCTGCATGGCCTCCTCCACGTCCTCCTCACCAGCTTCCTCGCCCACGGAGCCTCCTCCATGAGGAGGCGGAGCATCACCCGCAGAAGCCGCATCCCGTCACTGTTGAGGCACAAGTCCTTCCCCCACAGACCGGGGCTAGCCATGAGGGCCTCGTAGAGCTCGCATAGCTCCCCCCGCAGCCCCTCCGCGCAGCACTCGTGCCTCCTCCTCTTAGCAGGCTGCTGCACGGGCCCCAGCCCCGCCCTACGGGCGGCGCCCGTGGGGCGTGAAAGCGCTGCACAAAAACATGTAAAACTAGCTATAGGGAGAGCCGTGCCTCGCCCTCCACCAGTTGTAGAAGACTATCTTCGCCCTGTCAAGTATGAGCATCCATAGCAGCGCGTAGGCCCAGAGCACGCCGGCGAGCCACGCCGGTATAGGCGCGACGGCGCCAGGTATACCCGTGATGGCTATAATAGTGGCTGCCGCTTTCGTCACCACGGCGCTCCATAGGAGTAGCCTCCCCGGTCTTATGCTCCATAGCGGCCCCTCGGTCCTGGTAACGAATATCGTTAAGTGGCCCGCCACAGCGAGCTTGAGGAATACCAGTGTCTGTAGCGCAGCCAGGTGGTGCACCGGGTCTAGCCCAAAGTACGTGGCAGCCAGCCATATCAGTATGAAGCTGCTTACCACGCCCGTGAGGCCCAGCAGCATGCTGAGCGGCAGTATGACCCTCATGTTCCACCTCTCCGGGTACCTAGATACCTTGACATTGTCGTAAGCTATGGCTAGTATCGGTATATCGTTTAGGAGCGCGAGCAGCACCAGTGCAGCCGGCGTTATCGGGTAGAACTTCAGCAGCAGTATCGCCAGCACGATGAATATCAGTACTCTTATGGTCTCAGTTATCCTGTAGACAACGTAGCTGTACATTCTGCGGAATATCTTCCTGGCAGTGAATATGGCGTCCCTTATCACGCTGATGCCCTCGGCCAGAAGGACTATGTCAGCCGCAGCCCTCGCCGCGTCAGTGGCGTTAGCGACTGCTATGCCGACGTCAGCCTTCTTCAACGCGGGCGCGTCGTTGACGCCATCGCCAGTCATTGCAACCGTGTGGCCGGACTCCTGGAGCGACTCCACTATCATGTACTTGTCCTCCGGCAGAACCTCGGCGAAGCCGTCAGCCTCCTCGACGAGCCTTATCCTCTCCTCCCTCCGAGCCCTCTTCAGCATGCTGATAGGAAAGATCTTCTCTCCTATACCTATTAGCTTCGCTATCATCTTAGCTATGGCTGTATGGTCCCCGGTGATCATCTTCACCCTTACATGGAACCTCTTTAGCTCCTCAACAGTTATGGCTGCATCCTCGCGGGGCGGATCATACAGCGGTATGAGGCCCACGTAGCGCCACGAGCCCCCGACGGTGCGCGCGACCCCTATCATACGGTAGCCCTTCTGGGCGTACTCCTCAACGATCTTTGCAACCTCTTCTGCAACCTCCTTGTCGCCGACGAGGCCAGCTATCACCTGGGGCGCGCCCTTCGCCGCCTTGAACCTCTCGCCGCCCGGCCCCTCCACGAGGGCCTCAGTCCTCTTGGTGTCTGGGTCGAAGGGCTTGAACTCTAGAACCTTGTAGGCGGAGAGGAGCTTCTTGACGCCAAGCTTCTCGGCGGCGGCGAGCACAGCCATGTCTATGGGGTCCCGGTCCTCCTCACGGCTAGCCAGTGCGGCGTAGAGGACGACGTCCCTGACAGTGTAGCCGTTGAGCGCCACCGGGTCGCCGGCGGTTAGCTTATTCTTGGTCAACGTGCCTGTCTTGTCCGCGCAGAGCACATCCACGGCAGCCATCTCCTCGACTGCCACGAGCTTGGTCACTATCGCCTTCTTCTGGGCCAGCTCGTAGGCGCCTATAGCCATGGTTATGCTCAGCACAGCTGGGAGCGCAGCCGGTATGGCGGCGACCAGTAGCACGAGGCTGAATTTGAGCAAGTAGAGCATCCTGGCGCCGCGCAGTAACTCTACCACGTCTGTAAGGGCTATGAGCACTATTGCAGCGATTATCAGGAAGTAGCCCACTGTCAGGACCATTTTCTGATACTTGCTTACAGTTCTAGCTTTCTGCACAAGCTCAACGGTTTTTCCGAAGAACGTGCAGAGCCCAGTGGCGACTACGACGGCCTTAGCCTCGCCCTTCACAACTATGCTGCTGCTGTAGACGACGCTGCCCGGCCCCTTCTCCACGGGGAGTGACTCGCCGGTGAGAGCCGCTTGATTGACTAGGAGAGTACCCTCTATTACCTTAGCGTCCGCTGGCACAAGGTCGCCGAGCCTCAGCTTAATTATGTCGCCAGGCACGAGGAGGCGTGCCTCTATTACGCGCCAGCGCCCCGAGCGGAGAACCCTGGCGGTGTGGGCTAGCCTCTTCTTCAAGTACTCGATAACGTTCTCAGCCTTATGCTCCTCCCAGAAGCCTACTATGCCGTTAACTATGAGCAGCGCGAATATTATCCAGAAGTCGACCCAGTCCCTCAAGTACGCTGATATGAGCAGCGCGGCCTCTATCATCCATGGTATTGGGCCCCAGAAGTAGCTGAGGAATTTGAGGATAGGGTTTACCTTCTTCTCAGGGATCTCGTTGGGCCCGAGCTCCTTGAGCCTCTTCCCGGCCTCCTCCTCGCTCAGCCCTCTCCCGGCATCAGTTCCAAGCCTTTTTAAGACCTCGTTGATGCTCAGCTTCTCGGCTATATCTGCCTTGATGTGGCCCTTACAGAGGGGCTTCGGCTCCTTAGCTATAGTGTCATCACCAGACTAGTTGACGCGGCTATAAGTAGTGGAGATTAATAATTCTTTTTCGGAGATGTTGCAGTCTAACAAGTATAGCACCTTGATTGGCAGAGAGGCTGCTCAGCCCCCCAGCGCGTCGGCCATGAGGAGCCTTCTTGCAGCCTCTCGGAACAGCTCGGCCTCCTCCCCGCAGCCTTTCCCCTCCAGCGCCCTTGCCTCCTCCTCGAGCCTCCTGGCTGCCCGCTGGGCGTGGGGGAGGCTGAGCCAGGGCCCGGGTAGCCGGACAGCCTCCTCGACCTCGTCCATAGCGGCTGCCAGGTCGTCTTCGATGCGCTCACAGCTATCCCGGGCGCAGGGGCTGCGGCAGGCCTCGGCGACGAGGCTCCACGCCTCCACTACGAGCTCCCTGGCGCGCTCGGCTCTCTCCCCGTAGCCGCCTAGGACGCTCATGGCCCCACCTTTAGGCTGCGAGCATCTCCATGTACTCGCGGCGTATCCTCTCATGGTAGAGGTGTGGTATCCGGGACTCGAAGGCCAGTCTGTAGCCCAGCAGCATCACGCCCCTCCTGGGGCCGAGCACGAGGCCCGCCTGGGGGGCGCATGTGCTGAGCAGCGGCCGGTACCGTTCAAGGCTCTTGCCGCCCCTCAGCAGGGTGGCTATGTTGAGCGCGGCGGTGGCGGCGCTGCGCACGGCCTCGCGGGCCATCTTTAAGGCGGCGCAGTCGCCGCTCCGTATCGCGGCGGCGTCCCCGGCGGCGAACACGCGGCCGCCGAGCCCCTTGACGCGCAGGTACTCGTCGACAAGGATGAACATCCCTCTGCCGAGGGAGTCGCGGGGCAGCTCTATCCCGGGGCCCTGGAAGCCGGCGCTCCACACCACAGCGTCGCCATCCACGTGGCTCCCGTCCTCCAGCACTACGCAATTATTCTCGACCTTCACGACTTTTTTCCCGAGCACGAACTCGGCGCCGAGGTTCTCGAGTATCCTCCTCACGAGCCTGGAGGCCTCGGGGTTGCGGAGCAGCCCCAGGGGCTCCGGCAGCAGGTCTACGAGCACGACGCTGAGCTTCCTCCCGTCCCGCTTCGCGGCCTCGAGGAGCTCCGCCGCGGCCTCAACGCCCACGAAGCCCGCACCGACGATAACTATCTTCTCCGCCTTCCCCGCTGCCTCCCTGAGCCTGAGCCCATCCTCGATACTGTAGAGCGGTATCGCCTCGGAATCGGCACCAGGGACGCCGTAGAACGCAGGCCTCGCGCCAGCAGCTATCAACGCGTAGTCGAAGCCAATCTCCTCCCCGTCCTCGAGCCTAACGCTCTCCCCGGTAACCGCGACAGTCTTCTTCGCCACAACGGTGAAGCCGTTGCGCTCAGCAAACCTCTCAACACCCCACTCAACATCCCCCCTCTCGAACCTGCCCCCAGCCACAGCGGGCGCGTAGGGCACGAAGCTCAGCACCGGCCGGGGTGTAACGAGGACACACTCGTTCTCAACGCCGCAGCCGGCGAGGCGGCCGAGAACCCTGACGGCCTCAACGCCGGCAAACCCGCTTCCAACGACTACAACGCGGGCCAAGACTCTAATCCCCACGGTGAACCCAGCCGCCACCACAGCCCGCCTCTATAACAGCTACCCCTACACACAGAGCCTAGACGCTCAGAGAGCCCTCCTGCTCGACGAGGCCGAGTATCGGCGCTGGCTAGGCTGTGGAGGCCGTAGAGAGGGAAGTGGTGCTGCGTGGCGACTCGGGGCCTCTGCGTTCCGCTGGCGACAGGTATCTAGCCTGCCTGGAACCCCCTTGTCTAGGCCTGGAGGCGGGAGGCACCGTGTCTGCCCAGGAGATCATGAGCCTCCTAGAGCAGGTGGCCTCCAAGGCTAAGGAGAGGCTGGGCTCCGAGATAGCCTCCTGGAACAAGGTGTTCCAATTCGAGCTCAGTGACGGGACCAACATCTATATAGAGATAAGTGGCGGCGACATAAAGGTCGTGGAGGGCAAGCACCCCAAGCCGACGGCGGTACTCCGCACAGACCCCGAGACACTGCTCAAGATACTCCGAGGCGAACTGGACGCCATGAAGGCCTTCATGTTCGGCAAGCTAAAGATAACCGGCAACGTAATAGAGACCATGAAGCTCCGCAAGCTCCTAGAGGCAGCCAAGTAGCTGCAAGCCCTCTTTTTACGCCCCACCGGGGGCCTCGACGCTCGGGGCTGCTGTGACTGCACGCCTGGGACCAAGGCCCAGCTGGGGCCGGTGAGGAGCCTGTGCAACGAGAAGAGCAGCCCCATAGCCCTGCGAGCGGCTTCTGGGCATAGTGATAGGCTAACCACCGAGGAGCTGCCCAATAGCCTCGGCTAGCTTCCTTGTAGTCCTTTCGGGCCTTTACTAGTCTTACATGTCTCGACTTCCCCGTTTGAGCATTTTCTACTACGATGTAAGCTCTGTGGGCTCAATATTTATTCCTTCGCAGTGTAAGGTTTAGGGTTGCTTCGCCGCATCCTATTGTCAGGTTCAAGACTTAGGCGGCTGGGGTACCGCTTGATACTGTGTAGTAGTAGAAGTGGCAGGCGTCACTAGAGAGGGCTACGAAAAGGCGCTGGCCACAGCAAGCCGATACATGGTAAGCCTAAACGACGCCCTAGCCTATACCTAGATGAAAGAGTACGGCATAGAAGAAGCCTATGCCTTCGACAAGCACTTCAAAAACCTACCTGGCATAAAAGATTGTACAGGAGTAGCATGAGCAGATACCCTACGCCAGCCCCAACGATCCTCAAGGAGCACACCATCCTTCCCAAGAGCCTCCACCGGCTGCTCCTACACCGGGTGGCGCTCCTCTGACGCTGAGCCCTCTACGGGGCACCCTTCGTGGGCCCGGGGGGGAGCCTAGTGTGGTACCTGCTTCCACGATATAACCCGTTGGCGTGGGGAAGGGGTACCCGTAGGTGCTCCTGCCGTGGGAGCGGAGGACGGATGCAGCGACCTGGTTGATCTCTGGCGCAGTGTGGCGGCATCGGGTGGCCGCGTGGCCCTAGTTATGGGCGACCCAGTGGCTCGTCCTAGGGAGCCCGTGCTTCCAGGGGATGTGTCTCTCAACGAGCTCTGGGGGAGTATCCCGGGCCTCGTGGAGTGGAGCGCGTCTACGCGTGGGGAGCGTTGGGTTGAGCTACTGGGTGGGGCAGCGTCAAAGGGGCTCGTGGAGAGGCTTGTTTACCTTGGTTTAGGCTGTGGTGTCGCCGAGAGGCTTGGAGACCGCGTCTTGATGCTCTATGGCTGCTATTCACGCGCCCGCTGCCCCCGGTGTGGCCGCCGCGTGTATCTCCGCTCCGCACCTGCTGGGGCCCCCCGCTGCCCCAGCTGCGGGGCCGCGATGGCGCCGGACTTTGTGCCGCAGGGCGGCCTAGCCGCGAGGAGGCTCCTCTCCGAGGCCGTGTACGAGGCAAGTGTGGCTGACCTGCTGGTGGCGTGCTGCCTCGGCGGGGAGGCGCTAGGGGTGCTCCTTGTCGGTGGCGCGGCTAGGCTGTCGGGGGCGCCGGTGGCACTGCTTGGTGACGACCCGGTGCTGGGCCGCGTGTCCTCCCTGCGCTGCCGGCGGGGCCTGGAGTGGGTTCTCGAGCAGCTGCTCTCCCACAGTTAGCCCGCAGGGTAAGGCTCTTATAGTCTACATTAATTTATCATGTTAGAGGAGACGCTGTTCTTTTAGCCCCCCGGCCGCTACAACTAGTGGCTTGAGCTGTTCTCGGCAGGTGTCTCGCGCCTTGACCGAGCAGGCGCTACCCTTCGGCGAGAAGTACTTCCCCCAGATCGAGCAGCTGAAGGCGCTCCGTGAGGAAGCCCTAAGGGACCCCATAGGGTTCTGGGACAAGAGGGCCAGGGCCCTAGTCTGGCTCAAATACTGGGACAAGGTTCTGGATGACAGCAACCCCCCGTTCTACAAGTGGTTCGTCGGCGGGGTCACAAACATAACAATTAATGCACTCGATAGGTGGATGGACACCCCCGTCCGCAACAAGGTAGCCTACATCTGGGAGGGGGAGGACGGCGAGGTACGAGTCTACACCTACCAGGACCTCTACCGCGAGGTAAACAAGTTCGCAAAGGTTCTCAAGGACCTCGGCGTGAAGCCCGACGACCGTATAGTAATATACATGCCCATGATACCCGAGCTCCCCATGGCCCTCCTAGCCTCCGCAAGGATAGGCGCGATACACAGCGTCGTCTTCAGCGGCTTCAGCCCCCGCGCGCTCGCCGACAGGATAGTGGACGCGAAGGCGAAGATACTGATAACAGCTGACGGCTACTACAGACGCGGCAAGGTAATCAACCTGAAGAGGAACGCGGACGAGGGAGTAAGGCTCGCCAAGGAGCAGGGAGTTGAAGTCGAGAAGGTGCTCGTAGTCAAGAGGGGCGGCATAGAGGTAGACATGGATCTCGTCGAGGGAAGAGACTACATCTACCAGGACCTGGCCAGGAAGCTGCCCCACGACACCTACGTGCCCC